>NZ_JAUYQU010000019.1 GCF_030697065.1 Bradyrhizobium sp. | reverse complement strand
TCCCGGTGTCCGGCGTTCCGAACTCGGCGATGCGCTGCGCGCCTGCCGCGGCGCCTTCATCGGCGTCGGCCTCATGAGCTGCGTGATCAACCGTCTGTATCTGACCGGCTCGATCTTCATGCTGGAGGTCTACGACCGGGTCCTGCCGAGCCGCAGCATCCCGACGCTGGTCGGCCTCGTGATCCTGGCCGGCGGATTGTACGTCACCCAGGGCATCCTCGATCTGATTCGCGGCCGCGTGCTGGTCCGCATCGGCACCTCGCTGGACGAAGCGCTCAATGCCCGCGTGTTCGATACCGTGGTGCGGCTGCCGCTGATGGTGGGCGGCCGCAACGAGGGCCTGCAGCCGCTGCGCGATCTCGACAACGTCCGCTCGTTCCTCTCCAGCATGGGGCCGGGCGCGTTCTTCGACCTGCCATGGCTGCCGTTCTACCTGGCGATCTGCTTCGCCTTCCACACCCTGATCGGCGTCACCGCGCTGGTCGGCGCGATCATTCTGGTCACGCTCACCGTCATCACCGAATTCATGTCGCGCGCGCCGGCGCGCGAGGCCATGGGCCTGGCGGCGCGGCGCAACGATTTGGCCGCCACCAGCCGGCGCAACGCCGAAGTGCTGGTCGCGATGGGAATGTCGGGCCGGCTGACCAAACGCTGGACCGAGGCCAACGAAAAATATCTCTCGGGCAACCAGCGCGCCAGCGACGTCGCCGGCGGTCTCGGCGCCGTCGCCAAGGTCCTGCGCATGGTGCTGCAGTCCGCGGTGCTCGCGGTCGGCGCCTATCTCGTGATCAACCAGGAAGCCACCGCCGGCGTGATCATCGCAGGCTCGATCCTGAGCGCGCGGGCGCTGGCGCCGGTCGATCTCGCCATCGCGCACTGGAAGGGCTTTGTCGCTGCGCGGCAGAGCTGGCACCGCCTCAACAAGCTGCTGGAAACCCTGCCCGCGCAGTCCGAGCAGACCCTGCTGCAGAGCCCGTCGAAGCGGCTGTCGGTCGAAGGCGTCAGCATCGTGCCGCCGGGCGATCAGAAAATCATCGTGCAGGACGTCACGTTTGCGCTGGAAGCCGGCAACGGCCTCGGCGTGATCGGGCCGAGCGGATCGGGCAAGTCGTCGCTGATTCGCGCGCTGGTCGGGGTCTGGCAGCCGGTGCGCGGCAAGGTGCGGCTCGATGGCGCCGCACTCGACCAGTGGTCGAGCGATGTGCTCGGCCGCCACATCGGCTATCTGCCGCAGGATGTCGAGCTGTTCGCCGGATCGGTCGCCCAGAACATCTGCCGATTCGATCCCGAAGCCACCTCCGACGGCATCATCAGGGCCGCCAGGGAAGCCGGCGTCCACGACATGATCATCAAGATGCGCGAGGGATACGACACCCAGATCGGCGAGCAGGGCACCTCGCTCTCGGCCGGCCAGGCGCAGCGCGTGGCACTGGCGCGGGCGCTTTATGGCGATCCGTTCCTGATCGTGCTTGATGAGCCGAACTCCAATCTCGATACCGAGGGCGACGAGGCCCTGACCCGGGCGGTTCGCGGCGCGCGCGCGCGCGGCGCCATCGTGGTGGTGGTGGCGCACCGGCCAATCGGCATCGAGGCGGTCGACATGCTGCTGGTGCTGAAGGACGGCCGCATGCAGGCCTTCGGGCCGAAGGAAACCGTGCTGGGTCAGGTGCTGCAGCCGCGGGTTGCGCCGCCGTCGCCGATCAAGATCGTCTCCGAGGGAGGAGTTGCCAAGTCATGACGGACAGCAAAACGCGGGAGTCGAGGGCGTCGATCCGGCTGCACATGATCATCGGCCTCTCCGTCGTCCTGCTTCTGGTGGGCGGGCTGGGCACCTGGGCATCGACCGCGCAGATCTCCGGCGCGCTGATTGCGCCGGGACAAGTGGTTGTCGATTCCAATGTCAAGAAAGTTCAGCACCCGACCGGCGGCGTGGTCGGCGAGGTGCGCGCCCGCGACGGCGACCGCGTCAGGGCCGGCGACATCGTGGTGCGGCTCGACGACACCGTCACCAGGGCCGGCCTCGCCATCGTCAACAAGGCGCTCAACGGGCTGTGGGCGCGGGCGGCGCGGCTGGAGGCCGAACAGCGTGGCCTCGACCGGATCACCTTCCCGCCGATGCTGCTCGACCGCCCGAACGATCCCGACGTGCAGAACGTCATGGCCAGCGAGAGCAAGCTGTTCGAGGTGCGCACCACCGGTCGCGCCGGACAGAAGTCGCAGTTGCGCGAACGCGTCGCCCAGCTCAAGGAAGAGATCGCCGGCCTGACCGCGCAGGAACAGGCCAAGGACAAGGAAATCGTGCTGGTCGAAAAGGAGCTGGTCGGGGTCCGCTCGCTGTTCGAGCAGCGGCTGGTTCAGCTCTCGCGTCTCACCGTGCTGGAGCGCGACGCCGCAAGGCTGACCGGCGAACGGGCGCAATACATTGCGGCAAGGGCGCAGGCCAAGGGCAAGATCACCGAGACCGAGTTGCAGATCATCCAGGTCGACAAGGACCTGGTCAGCGAAGTCTCCAAGGACCTGCGCGAGACCAACGACAAGATCGGCGAATTCGTCGAGCGCAAGGTGACTGCCGAAGACCAGTTGCGCCGGGTCGACATCCGCGCGCCGCAGGACGGCATGGTGCTGCAATCCACCGTTCACACCGTCGGCGGCGTGATCACCGCCGGCGACGCCATCATGATGATCGTGCCGCAGGCCGACGATCTGTCGGTCGAGGCCAAGGTCAATCCGCAGGATATCGACAAGCTGCAGATCGGCCAGAAGACGGTGCTGCGGCTGTCGGCGCTAAACCAGCACACCACGCCGGAACTGAACGGCGTGGTCTCGCGCGTCTCGCCCGACGTCACCACCGACCAGCGCACCGGGCAGAGCCATTACACCATCCGCGTCTCGATGGCGCCGGAGGAGGTGGCACGCCTCGGCGAGGTCAAGCTGATCCCGGGGATGCCGGTGGAAGCCTTCGTGCAGACCGGCGACCGCACCATGCTGTCCTACCTGATGAAGCCGCTCAGCGATCAATTGATGCGGTCGTTCCGGGAGAAGTGAGGCGCACTCCCTCGTCGTCCCTGCGCGGGGACGGCAGCGGGGGTCGCTATCGCGACAAATTCTGCAGCAGCAAATTCAGCGCAGCACTGGCAAAACCGTACATGTTGGCGAGGCGGTCGGCGCTGCCGGTCTCCAGCGTGATCACCGCGTCCTGCGGTCCCGCGAGCCCCATGCAGCTGTGACCGGCGGCGTCGCCGTAGCGGTTGCCGGTCGGTCCCGTGGCGCCGGTTTCCGACAGGCCCCAGTCGGTGGCGAAGCGTGCGCGGATCCGGCTGGCCAGCAGCCTGGCATAGGGCTCGGACGCCGAGCGGATGCCCTTCATCTCCGCGTCGGGGATGTCCATCAACAGCCGCCGCGCGTCGCGGGTATAGACCACGGCGCCGCCGAGGAAATAGGCCGAAGCGCCGGGCACCGCGAGCAGGCTGGCGGATATCAGCCCGCCGGTGGAGGACTCCGCGACCGCGATGGTCTGCTTTCGCGCGATCAGCCGTGCTGCGATCTGTTCGGCGATCGGGACAAGGTCTTTCATCGGACTCTCAATTCTGGCGCGGGATGGACTTCAGCGAGACGTGTTGCTGATCTCCTAGCACAGGATTGCATGGCTGCCGACTCGCGGGGCATTGGCTCGTCGATGGACGGGCCAGCGCGCGCGCCTTATGCTGGGCAGGTTCAGCGAGCCAACGCCCGAACCCGGCGCCACGAGCGAAGAGGAAACCAGAGGTCATGACGTCACCGCTCGCGGGCGGCGTGGATTGCGATCTGCATCCCGCCGTTCCTCATCTTACCAGCCTGTTGCCCTACCTCAACGATTACTGGCGCGATCAGGTGACGACGCGGGGCATGACCGACCTCGTGTCGCAATCCTATCCGACCAATTCGCCGATCTCGGCGCGACCGGACTGGCGGCCGGCACAGGGCAAGCCGGGTTCCAGCCTCCCGGACATGAAGACGCAGGCGCTCGACCGCTTCGGCGTCAGCCTTGGCATCTGCAATCCGCTGTACGGCGTGCAGATGGTGTTTTCCGAGGACATGGCGGATGCGTTCTGCCGCGCGCTGAACGACTGGCTCGCCAGGGAATGGCTCGACAGGGAGCCGCGGCTGCGAGGCTCGATCGTGATCCCGATGCAGAGCGTCGAGAAGTCCGTGGCGGAGATCGAACGCTGTGCCAAGGACAAGCGCTTCGTCCAGGTGCTGATGCTGGCGATGGGCGACATGCCGCTCGGCAAGCGCGCCTACTGGCCGATCTACGCCGCCGCCGAGCGCTTGGGATTGCCGATCGGCATTCACGCCGGCAGCGCCTATCACAACCCGCCGACCTCGGTCGGCTGGGGGTCCTATCACATCGAGGATTACGTCGCGCAGGCGCAGGCATTCCAGACCCAATTGACCAGCCTGATCGTCGAGGGTGTATTTTCCAGGCATCCGAATCTGAAAATGGTGATGCTGGAATCCGGCTGGAGCTGGCTGCCGTCCTATCTGTGGCGCTTGCACAAGTTCTGGCGTGGTGTGCGCATGGAGACCCCGTGGGTGGACCGCGCGCCCCAGGAAATTGTGCGCAGCAACATCCGGTTTTCGCTACAGCCGATCGACGCGCCCCCGGATCCGGCCATACTCAATCGCCTGTTTGACCATATGCAGTCGGATGAATTGCTCCTATTCTCGACCGACTATCCGCACTGGCAATTCGAGGGCGACCAGGTGCTGCCGGAGGGAATGTCGCCGGATCTCGTGCGCAAGATCATGATCGATAATCCGCATGCGACTTACCCTCGTCTGAAGCAGCCGGTGGCGGCATGATCCCGAAACGTGGAATCAGGTTCTCGGAGAAGATCATGCCCATTAAGCAGGAGGCGACACCATGAACGTCCAGTTCCGCGACCGCCCGGAGCCGGGTTCGCCGGTCGGCGTCAAGACCGCGATCGCCGATTGCGACATCCATCCGGCGCGTGCGACGAAGGACGAATTGTATCCGTTCCTGGCGAAGCGCTGGCATGCCCATCTCGAAACCTGGGGCGTCCATCCCTATCAGGGCATGATGGAAGGCCCGCCCTATCCGAAGGCGCAGCCCAATGCGTCCCGCCGCGACGCCTGGCCGCCGGAAGGCGGCCAGCAGGGTTCGTCGCTGTCGTTCATGCAAAAGCAGCTGCTCGATCCCTACAATGTGGCGCTCGGCGTACTCAATCCGCTCGGCGCCACCGGACAGGGCATGCGCAATCACGATCTCGCCACGGCGCTGGCTACCGCCATCAACGACTGGCAGATCGCGAAATGGACCAGCCAGGACAGCCGCCTGAAAGGCTCGGTCGTGGTCGCCAATGAGGACGGCGTGTCCGCTGCCGCCGAAATCCGCCGCCGCGCCGGCGACCGCAATTTCGTCCAGGTGCTGCTGCTCAGCCGCAACGTCGAGCCGCTCGGCCAGCGCCGCTACTGGCCGATTTACGAAGCCGCCGAGGAGGCGGGCCTTCCGGTCGGCGTGCACGCCTTCGGCTTCGGCGGCAATCCGATCACCGCCTCCGGCTGGCCGAGTTTCTACATCGAGGAGATGGTCGGGCATTCGCAGTGCCAGCAGACCGCGCTCGCCAGCATCGTGCTGGAAGGGGTGTTCGAACGCTACCCGAAACTGAAGATGGTGATGATCGAGGCCGGCTTCGGCTGGGCGCCGTCGCTGTCATGGCGTCTCGACAAGGTCTTCGGGAAACTGCACGGCGAAGTTTCGCACCTCAGGCGCAAGCCCTCGGAATACATCCGCGACCACATCTTCTGGACCACCCAGCCGATGGAGGATCCGGAGCGGCGCGACCATCTGTTCGACGTCATCGACTGGATCGGCTGGGACAAGCTGCTGTTTGCCACTGACTACCCGCATTGGGACTTCGACGAACCGTCGCGCGTGCTGCCGCCCGGGGTCAGCGACGCCAACCGCGAGGCGTTCTATCTCGGCAATGCGAAAAAGCTGTACGGGATCGCTTAGCATGATCCGGAAAAGTGGAAGCCGGTTTTCCGAACAGATTATGCGGACTTGAAAATGGCCCGTCACGTCATCGCGCCGGTGGACGAGTTGCCGCCGGGCACGCGCAAATTTCTCACCATCGATGAGCGCCCGATCGCGATCTTCAACATCGAGGGCGAATTCTTCGGCCTGTTGAACCGCTGCCCGCACCAGGGCGCGGCGCTGTGCGAGGGCCCGTTGATTGGCCTCGCGCGATCGTCCGATCCCGGCGAGATCGAATATACAAGGCAGGGCGAAATCCTGCGTTGCCCCTGGCATGGCTGGGAATTCGACATCCGCACCGGGCAATCCTATTGCGATCCCGGGAAATTCCGCACCCGCGCCTATCCGGTCCATGTCGAGCCCGGCACCAATGTGGTGAAGGGACCGTATGTGGCCGAAACGCTGGCGGTGTCGGTGGAGAGCGACTACGTCGTGGTGGATTTGTAGAACTCGCCGCAAGCCGCCGCGGCGAACTGCCGACCGAAAAAGGAAAAGCCGCCTTTACGGCGGCCTTTCCCCTCTCTCCCGGGGCGTAATCGTGTGTGGCCTTCGCGTGGCCATCTTTGGCAGCGGTCGTTTTATCGACCCCGCGTCACTAGCATTATTTGCCTGCTGCCCATGACAGGTTTTTCCTGACATCGCGAACAGCGTCATCGCATTATGGTGTGACCGGGGATTCTGGCTGTATCGGGAGCAGGGAGCGCTTCGTTCTGCCAGCACGGCGAGAGACGCGTTGATCGGTGACGAACGTGAAAAAGTTCTGTGATCATGCAATCGCGTTTCTGCTGGCGTCGGGCAGTGCGGCTGTCGCTGCCTATTCGATGTCGCAAATCGCCCACAAAAATCTGGGAATACCCAGTTCGGACCTTCGCAACCAGGCGCTGATGTCTGCGGCGCTTCTCATCGGATTTGTGACGGTCCAATTCATCGTGACGAGGGAGCGGTAGCGAAGTTCGCTGTAAGGCGAATCATGGGTCGTGCGCGGGGGTCGGATGCCGTCATTGGGAACGCTGGCATCACTGACTGGCGCGGCTTGCCACATCTAAACGCCAACTCTTGGGGGCTCGAAAATGTCCAACGGCAAATGCAACGAAAACCGGCCTTTGTCCTATTGCGAACCTTGTTCGGAACGAACGCCGCATCTCTACGAACGGGTGGCCGTCAACGGACAGCTCATATCCAAGGCGATTTGCCTGGTCTGCAACAATGATTCGCGCAATCAGAGCACCCGGCAAGGCCTGAGTGGAATATCTCCCGGAATCCATGCAGCCCAACCGGATGCTTCGATGTGACGGAGCGCCTTTCGCGGAAGGCGCCCTGATATCGCCTCGACGCTCCGCTCGCCAGAGCGAGCCATACGCTTTCAGTTCCGACACAACGGCGCCGCTGGCCGCTTGCAAGTGCTGATTCACCCGGCTTCCGGTAAGCCTTCCAGATCACGACGAGCAGTCCAGGCATGCCAGAGCCATACGTCCCCGACGAAGTTCGGGAGTTCATCGTAAAATACATCGCGACCGTGCCGCAAATTGAAGCCCTGCTTCTGATTTGGTCCTGCCCGGACAAGCGCTGGACTCTGCGTCAGGTCGCGGCACGGATCTACACCAGCGACGCGGAGGCGGCACGGGCGCTGGACGGGCTCTGTGCGGCAGGACTGCTGGTTCACAGGGGAGAGAATTTTGTCCTGGATTCGTCGGCCGCAGACGTTGAAATGATTCGGAAGCTCAAGGAAGCATATGCGCGTTGTCTCATTCCGGTCACCGATGTCATTCATGGCAAATCCAGGGGCGAACCGTCAGTTACCGGGCTGCTCCGCGCTGGAAGGGGCGCCTGAGCCATGGAGAGATTGCGTGTCGAAGCCAATCCGGATTCGGGATTGCGGAACATTCGGTGGCGGCCGGTGGGCCTGATCGTGCTTGTCGTCACCATGGTCGTTTCGTGGCCGTCCCTGGCCCAGAAGATTCACTCGTTCGAGCCTCGCCTGATGGATCCATACGCCACCATCTACGTGAACGATGGCTCCTGCTCGGCGGGCAAGGTATTGAAAGTGCAGGACATGCCGAAGGTCAATCGGCGCAAGAAGAGCTGCGTGCCGCTGAGCGACATAACGGGCGCCCCGTCCGCAATGCCGCCGAAATAGCGTTCGCCGGGCGCCCCGTCAGTTTGGTGCGGTCAGCCAGCCGTGCTGGACGCCGAAACGGACGATGTCCGCCCGGCTGCGAAGACCCTTCTTTTCGGCCGCGCGCGATTTGTAGGTCTCGACGCTCTTGATGCTGACCTCCAGTTGCCCGGCAATCTGCTTGTTGCTCAGTCCCTGGGCCACGAGTCGGAGCACGTCCTCTTCCCGCCGGCTGAGCTCGCCGCCATCATTGCCGGGGACGGCGCCCGAATCAGGGGCGGCCGTCGACGCCTTCTCCGCTATGGCGGGATCGAGATAGGTGTCGCCCTGCTTCACGATCCGGATGGCGCGAAGCAATTCGTCCGCGGCGGATCGTTTCAGGAGGTATCCCCTTGCTCCGGCTTCGAGAACCGGATGAATGTAGGCGCGATCCTCATGTACGGTCAGCACGATGATCTTCACCTCGGGGCAGCGTTTGACCGCCCTGCGCGTCAGTTCAATGCCGCTCATGTCCGGCAGGGAAAGGTCGATCACGGCGATATCAGGAGAGCATTCGCAAATGATCTTCAGACCCGTGGCGCCCGTACTGGCTTCCCCGACGAGTTCAACCTCGGGCGCCGCCTGCAGCAGCGCCCGGATGCCGGCCAGCACGACCGGATGATCGTCGACCAGACTGATGCGAATGCGCGTCATCGCGCATCGCCCTTGTTCTCGATCGGTATCCTCACGAAGATCGTGCTCCCCTTGCCTGGCGTGGATTCCACGGCGATGGTGCCGCCGAGAAGCGCTGTCCGTTCTCTCATCCCGGAGAAACCGAGGCCGGAAGCCTGATGGCCGTGCGGCGGCGCCCGGCTCTCCGCATCGAAGCCTACGCCATCGTCCTCGAGGACCAGCGTCACCGCTTCCGGCTTCTGCGCGAGAACAAGGCTGACCTTGCCGGCTTTTGCGTGTTTGAGAACGTTGGTCAGGCCTTCCTGGACGATCCGGTACAGCGCCACCGCGACATCGAGCGGCAGTGAGTTGTCCCGGCCGAACGTCTGCAGATCCGCCTCGATATGATAACGCTCCTGCCACTCCGCAACATAGGCTCCGATGGCCCTGAAAAGTCCCAGATCATCGATGGCGGCAGGCCGCAGATCCGAAGCGGAGCGATGGATGTCGCGACCGATCTGGACCGCAAGCGACTCGAGCCAGCGTATTTGCTCGGTCGTGGCAACTGCATCGCTGCCATTGGCCAGCCGCTGTTCGAGTGCCTTGAGCCCCAGCGAAAGGCCCGTTACGGTCTGGCCCACCTGATCGTGCAACTCGCGTGAAATCCGGCGCTGCTCCTCTTCCTGGGCGGACGCCAGGCGCCGAAGCAGATGCGACCGCTCCGTTTCCGCGCGCTTGAGAATGTCGATATCGGCCAACACGCCGTGTATCACGTGGCGTTGGTCGGGTTGGCCTTCGGCCCTCCCGGCGGCTCGCAGCCAATGCGTGCCGCGATCCTGCGTTTGAACGGGGAATTCGACGCTGCTCGATTTGCCGCTCTCGAGGCAGGAGGTGCCGAACTGCGACAGGACGGGCCGGTGTGACGGTTCGATCACGGCGAAGACCTCGGCGGCGGGCGCCGTCGTTACCCCCGAATCGGAAATCGAAAGCCCGAGCAGCTTGCGAAAGCGATTGCAGCCGCTGAATTCGTCGGTGGCCAGATCCCAGCGCCAGGTGCCAAGCTCGGCGGCATCGATGGCCAGCGCGCCCCGCTTCTCGCTGTCCAGCAGCGCGGCGGCCGATCGAAGCGCCTCGACGTTGCGTCGTTGGGCAATTTCGCGCGCGATCACCCATCCGAGTGCGATTGCCAGCCCGACGCTGGCGGCCGTTCCTCCGATCAGCACGCGCAGGGAACGCGCCACCGGAGCGTTGAGCTCCGATACCGGAACTCCCACATGCACCGACCAGCCATCGGTGCCCGCCATGACGCGGTGCATGGTTTCAACATCCAGGCCTTCGCTTGTCCTGGCCGGGACCGACTGGGACCTGCCGCGAGCAATGGCTTCCTGGACGGCGGGTGTCGTGGTGCCTCCGCTCGCAGGGACCATGTCTGGCGTGCGGGCTACGATTTGTTCCTTGGCATCGACGACGGTCCCGGCCCACCCGGCGGGCAATCCGGTTTGCGCCAAAATCGTGCTGATCTGATCGGGCAACAGGCCGATCGTCAGGACGTAGCGGAGCTCATCGTCCCGAATCACCGGAACACGCAGGGCCACAAGGCGCTTGCCGATGGCGGGCTGGTACGGGCCGAGTCCTCCCAGGATGGGCTTGCGGGCGCGCAGCACGGCACTGAAGCTGTCGGTGTCGGATACCGGCTCGAGCGGTTCGCCCAGGGGGCGCAGGACGTTCAGCACCTGCTCCTGATCCGGCTTGGTCAGCGACGCGGTTTCCCAGAGAGGGCGGTCGGCAACCAGCCGGGACGCCTCCCGGTAGAAATCGTTCAGGTTCCCCCGGTCGAGCGCGATCGAGTTGGCAAGCGCGTTTGCAACCTGCATCTCGCGTGAAATCTCGCTCTCGATCCGGTGCGCCGCCTGGGTGAGCGCTTCCGTAGCCGCCCTGCGGGCGTAGCTGCGCTGCTGGTCAGCCGTGACATAGGCAATCCATCCCCCGAGCAGCAGGACCGGAATGGCCGCCGACAGAACCAGCGCGGTGAAAAGCCAGATGGCCGGCTTCTGGCCGCTCATGGATGGCGTCTCGACAGCATGTGTTCGGCTCGCATCGTCCCCCGCTTGGGGTTTCAACACGCAACGGCTCGCGCCGCAAGGTATCTGGATCGAGACCGGCTGCGAACTGACCGCGGTTCCCGGCAATTGCGGAAATCAGATTTGTCAGTTTGCCCCGCCCACCACGACAGAGGGGCGTCTCTGGCTCGCTACGAAACGCGCCGCGTGCCGCGCCTTACCAAAAGCCGCGTGGCCCCTGACGATAATACTGGCCGCTGCGCGGGTACGCGTTGCCGCGGTGCGGGTTGCGATCGGGCTGGAAAAAGAAGCCGAAGCCGTCGTCGCTCGCGACGTGCATATCCACCGGGGGCGTGCGCGGACGCGTGATGAAGCCGCCTTGCGGCTGATGGCTCAGCACCGCGACGAACTCGGTACGATAGTTGGTCTCGACGCTCAGCGGCTCGTCGGAGATGATGATCGAGGATCGCGGCAATGCGGTTGGTGCGATCCGATCGAGCACATCCTGCGGGATGGTGATGCGGTCAAGCGCGTTCCTTGCGTCGTCGGCGCCGTCGACCGTGACCGCAGTCCAGCGCAGGCCCGTATCGTTGCGCGCCACCGCCGTGAACACATGCGTGCCGATTCGCCTGCCGGGTTCGCGGATCGCGACCGGAACCTCGATGGTTGCATCGAATACCTCTCCACCCCCGTCCGGCGCAGGCTTGTGCGTGTTGCGTCGCACGTAAAGCTTCTGCGTCGCGCGGCTGATGTAGATCGAGACCGGCTCGAGTGCGAGTTTCGCCTCGCTCGCCGCTTTGGCAGTGTCGGCTTTCTGCTGCGCGGCCTCCTTGGCGGCGTCCCTGGCGGCGGCGGCGGCTTCGAGCTTCGGTTTCGCGTCGGCCTGGGCGGTGTCGAGCTGCGTTCCGATGTCCACGGATTTGGCGGCAGCCTTTTGCTGGCGGTCTTCGGCCCGCGCTTTGGCTTCATCCGTCTTCGCGGCGGCGAGCGCCTTGTCGGCGGCGGCGAGTTCGGCGTCGGCGCGGCTCTTGAGCCGCTCCAGCTTGCGCAGCGCCGCCGTCAGTGCCGCCGCCTCGCGCGGCGCTTTCGCGGCGGCCTTCTTGGTCTCGCCGGCTATCCTGGCGGCCTCGGCCGCCTCGCGGGCGAGCGCCTCGGCCCTGGCCGGCGCGGCCGCAATGGCCTCCGCGTTCGGCACCAGCAGCGCCGGATGGGAGATCTCGACCGGCTCGGCGTTCTCAGGCGAGATGATCACGCGCATCCCGATCCGCGTCTTGTCGAACACCTTCTCGGCAAAGCCAAAGGGCATTCTGACGCAGCCGTGCGAGGCTGCATAGCCGGGCAGCGGCCCGCCATGCAGCGCGATGCCGTTCCAGGTGATGCGCTGCATGTTCGGCATTTCGGCATCGTCATACATGTTCGAGCGGTGGTCCTTGTTCTTCTCGACGATGGCGAAGACGCCGGCCGGCGTCTCGCGTCCCGTGGTGCCGGTCGATACCGGCGCGCGCAGGATCCAGCCCTCGGCATCGTACAGCGTAACCTGCTGGCGCTTGATCGACACGATCGCCATGATCGGCTCGCCCGCATCGCGCGGCGCCGTCGCCTCGGTGGGGGGCGCGGGGCGTTTCTGCTTCGGCGCGGCTTCGGCGGTCGGCGTCGTCAGCGCGGCCATCGCCATGAGCGTCGCGATGGCCGAAGTTCCCCAACGCCGCATGGGCACGGTGGGTTGCGCCGTTTTCGATTGATGTGCCATGCCAGCCCCGGTTCCGACGCCTGTCCGCCCGCTTGTGATTCTTTAATATACGACAGCCTACCGAGGCGGAAGCGTGGCTGGCGGAGCATGGCAGCCCTCCTGCGACAAATTAACCGGGCCGGACCACCCGTTTCCGTGGGCAACGGTGGCGAGAGCCGCAAGCGCTCCTCGCAATGGATTAAACCGGATGTCCCGCCATCATCCGCCGCTCCCGCGCATACCGCACCAGCGCCACGAAGCGATAGATGCCGTGGACGAATTTGCCGTAGGGCATGGTGATGAACAGCGAGAACACCACGCCGAGATGCAGCGCCAGCAGCGCGCCCATAGCGGCGGTTTCGCGCAGGACCAGCAGCGCCAGGCCGGTGAGACTGGTCATGAACAGCATGACGATGAACGCGACGTCCATGCCCATGCGCGGCTGGTCGACCAGGGCGGGATCGCGCTTCCATTTCTCCGCCAGCAGGCCGGCGGGCCCGATCAGCAGTCCGATGCCGCCGAGCGTGCCGAGCACGACCGGCAGATCCCACCACGGATACGGCGCTTCGCGCCCCCAGAAGTAGTGGTAGGCGGTCGCCACCGAGGTCGAGGCAAAGCACAATCCAAAACCGTAGAAGGTCAGATGGTGATAGATCTTGCGCAGATCGCTCGGCCGCTCGTCCTCGTTGACGCAGCCGACCCCGCCGCCGTCGAGATAGCGCAATTGTCCGGCGTCCTTGATCGCCTGCCAGATCGAGGGTGGATCGGCCAGCATGCCGATCGGCTCGCCGATGTCGCGCCAGAAGGCGCGCACGCCCATCAGCAGCGCCACGATCGCATAGAGGAACGCCGCACCGAACAGCGACGCCATCGCATTGTGCGGCATCAATTTGTAGAACGCGCCGGGGCCGGTATGGACGCCGAACAGCACCTGGCGGTCGTGCAATGCGGCGAAGCCGAAGATGAACGCCGCGACGCTGAGGGCCGCGATGATGCTGATCGAAAGCCCGTTGCGCGCGAACAGGCCGGCGAAGGCGCGCGGCCAAGCATAGGCAGCGTAGGAATCGGCACGCGCGATCGCCAGCGTTTGCGGGACGTTGACGTTGAACTCGTGCGGCGGCGAGAACTGGCAATCGGTGTAGCAGGCGCCGCAGCCGTGGCAGAGATTGGCGAAATAATTGAGGTCGCCGTCGGAAAAGGCGCGGCGCATTTCCATAGCCGGAAATACCGCGCAGAGCCCCTCGCAGTAGCGGCAGGAATTGCAGACCGTCATCAGCCGGTCGGCTTCCTCGAGGATCCTAGTTCCGTGCATTTTGCGCCGCTTCCCGTCCTGCGATCCGTCCGAACACGCTGCCGATGGTCATGCCGATGCCGGCGGCGTAGCCCTTGCCGAGCACGTTGCCCGCCATGATCTCGCCGGCGGCGAACATGTTGGCGGCGGGCCTGCCGTCCTTCATCAGCATGCGGGCCTGCCGATTCACCCGGGTGCCGAGATAGGTGAAGGTGATGCCGGGCCGCACCGGATAGGCGTAGTAGGGAGGCGTCTCGATTTTCCGCGCCCAGTGCGTCTTCGGCGGCGTCAGCCCCTCGGTGCGGCAATCGTCGAGAATGGTGTGGTCGAAGGTGCCGGGCCGCACCGCGGCGTTGAACTCGGCGACGGTCTTTTCCAGCGCGGCCGGATCCAGTTCGAACTTGCCGGCCAGTTCGGCGATCGTCGGCGCCTCGATCGGCGGGAAAAGCGTCGGCATGAAGCTGTTGCGCACGCTGGCGTCGAACATGATGTAGGCGATCTGATCCGGCTGCGCCGCGACCAGCCGGCCCCAGATCGCATAGCGCTTCGGCCAGATGTCCTCGCCCTCGTCGTAAAAACGCGCGGCGTGCTTGTTGACGACGATGCCGAACACCACCGAATCGTGGCGCGTGATGATGCCGCCGTCGAATTTCGGCGCGCGGGCGTCGATCGCCACCGCATGGCACTGGGTGGGATCGCCGACGTCCTGCACGCCCCTGTCGAGCAGCATCTTCAGGATCGAGCCGCGGTTATAGGGCGTGCCGCGGATCAGGAAATTGTCGGCGGCGTCGCCCCAGTACTGCTTCAGCCATTCGATGTTGGCCTCGAAACCGCCGGCCGCGGCGACCAGGGTCGCGGCGCGGACGGTGACGTCGGCACCGTTCTGCTTCAGCGTGGCCGACAGGAACATGCCGTTGTCGATATCGAGGCCGAGCACCTCAGCGTCGTAGAGGATGTCGACGCCGAGCTTTTCGGCGGTCAGATACAGCGCGTTCAGCATCGCCCTGCCGCCACCGAGGAAGAACGAATTGGTGCGGCCGAGGCTGAGCGTGCCGCCCAGCGAGGGCTGCCAGCGCACGCCCTGTTCGACGATCCAGCCCAGAATATCCTTGGACTCCGCGATCATGTGCCGCGCCAGTTCCTCGTCGGTCTCGCCGTCGGTGACGCGCTGCAGGTCTTCCCAGAATTCCTGCTCGGTATAGGGCCCGGTGAGGATGTCGGTGGCGGCGTCGTGGGCGCAGCGCATGTTGCGGGTGTGGCGGGTGTTGCCGCCGCGGTAGAATTTCGGGGCGCCTTCCAGCACCAGTACCGACGCGCCCGCGCGC
Organism: Bradyrhizobium sp.; assembly: GCF_030697065.1. Taxonomy (GTDB): domain Bacteria; phylum Pseudomonadota; class Alphaproteobacteria; order Rhizobiales; family Xanthobacteraceae; genus Bradyrhizobium. Next base: position 25,113 of record NZ_JAUYQU010000019.1, on the reverse strand, counting down.
CGCGCGCTGATCGCGGCGCAAAGCGCGGCGTTGCCGCCGCCGATCACCAGCACATCGAATTTCCGGGAGAGGTCTACGGAGAGGTCGGCCATGCGTCTTGTTGTTATTGTTGGCACGGAAATCAAACCCGGCGGCGCCGGGCAGGCTGTCTTGTTTCGGGAAGCGGCTCGGGCTTGCGGAGGTCATCTCCTCTGCCAGGTCCTCCCCCTCTGCCAAGTCCTTCCCCTTTGCCATGAATCGAAGCCCCAAGCCAATGCCGAAACGCCGACAGTTTCGGCGTATCGGCTCTCGCCTCCGGCGAGACCAGATAGAAGCCGGCGTCGGCCGGCAGCGCGATATTGAACGGCACCACCAGCCGTCCCTTGGCGATATCGGCCTCGACATAGGAGGTCCGGCCCATCGCCACGCCCATCCCGTCGATCGCGGCCTGCACGGTCATGAACACGAGGTCGAAGGTGACGCCGGGCTGTTTCGAGAGGTTGGTCGGCAGGCCCGCGGCCGTGAGCCAGAGTCGCCAGTCGTCGTTATTGGCCGCGCTGGTGTGCAGCAGCACATGGTCGGCGAGATCCTCCGGCCGCTGCAGCGGCTTCCGGCCCTGCAGCAAGGCCGGGCTGCAGACCGGAAACAATTCGTCGGCCATCAGCCAGTCGGCGCGCAGGCCCGGCCATTGGCCGCGGCCATAGCGGATCGCGGCGTCGACATCGCCGGACCTGAAATCGACCAGATTGGTCGAGGTGGTGATGTGGACGTCGATGCCGGGATGGGCTTCCTGGAACGCGGAGAGTTTCGGCAGCAGCCATTTCGCCGCCAGCGACGCCAGCGTCGAGACCGTCAGCACATGGTCGCTGTCCCGGCGCAGCAGCCGGTCGGTGGCGAGCTTGAGATCGTTGAACGCGGCGCGCACGCCGGGGAGATATTCCTGCGCCTCTGCCGTCAAGGCCAGCGCCCGGTTCTGCCGGACGAACAGCTTGACCCCGAGTTCCAGTTCGAGCCGCCGGATCTGATGGCTGATCGCGGTCTGCGTGACGTTCAGCTCGGCCGCCGCGAGCGTGAAGCTGAGGTGTCGCGCCGCCGCTTCGAAGGCGCGCAATCCATTGAGCGACGGCAGTCTCGCGGTCATCGGGCTGATCCGAATGCATGAATTTATCTCATGCGACGCGGTACACAATGTCGTTTGTCGAAATCGTCGTTCACGCAGATATTCTGCTCAATAGCTTAGCTTCAGGAGATTAACATGTCCACTTTGACCCATGAATCGATGATAAATCATCATCAGTCCGGCATTTTCGCCCGGACCCTCGAAACCCTTCGCATCTGGCACAAGCGCCAGCGCGACCGGCGTGTGCTGGCCCAACTGTCCGCCCGTGACCTGCACGATGTCGGGCTGTCCTGGAGCGACATCGTCTACGAGGCCGAAAAGCCGTTCTGGCGGGCTTGAATGCCGCCCGGCCGGCGTTGCCCTCCGGGGGACGCCGGCCACGACTTTTCCGTAACCACCGGGAGCCAGCCATGACCGCGTATCGTCTCAAGGACCTCCGTCAGCATTCCGATGTGCTGCGGCTGCGCAGCGGCAGGCCGGTAACGGTTCGCTTCGTCGAGCCGCGCGACGCGGAGGCGTTGCAGACCTATTTCAGGTCGCTTTCGACCGGCTCCCGCTACAACCGCTTCCTCGGCGCCATCAGCGAACTACCGGCCGCCGAGCTCGATCGCTTCATCCATGTCGGCGAGGCCGACCGCTTCAGCGTGGTCGCGGTCATGCGCATCGACGGCGCCGAGACCATCATCGGCGAGGCCCGCTATGCCTTCGACGCCGCTACCGACAGTTTTGAATTTGGCCTTTCGGTCGAGGACCGCTGGCAAGGCCATGGTGTCGGCGCGGGCTTGCTGCGCAACCTGGAATGCCGGGCCGCGGCGTTCGGCGCAAACAGGCTGTTCGGCGATACGCTGCGCTCTAACGACGCCATGCTCGGCCTCGCCCGCAACTCCGGCTTCGCTTTCACGCGTTCGCCCGGCGACTGGAAGCTGGTGCGCTTCGAAAAGCACATCGCGGTCGCGCCGCAGGAAATTCCCTGCGCCAGCTGGCGGCTGGCGGAGAAAATCGCACTGCAGGCGTCGGTCTAGGACCTAACCTCCCGTGAACACCGGCTTGCGCTTGTCGATGAAGGCCTGCACGGCTTCGCGGTGATCGGCGGTCGTGGTCAATCGAACCAGCCGCTCCGCCTCGTGGTCGCGCGCGGTGGCGAAATCGAACAGCAGGGCCTCGTCGAGATTGTCCTTCATGTAGCGCAGCGCCAGCGTCGGGCCTTCGGCCATCGTCCGGGCCAGCTCAAATGCCGCCTGCTGCAGTTCGGCGTCGGGCACCACGCGGTTGACGAGGCCGATCGCCTCGGCGCGCCGCGCCTCGACCTTGTCGGCGGTGAACATCAATTCACGCGCCCTGGAGGTGCCGACCAGCCGGGTCAGCAGCCAGGCGATGCCGTAATCGCCTGACAGCGCCACCCGCAGATAGCCGGTGGAGACGAACGCCGATTCCGCCGCGATCCGGATGTCGCAGGCCATCGCCAGCGCGAGGCCGGCGCCGACCGCGGGGCCGGGCAGGGCGGCGATGGTCGGCTTGCGCACCGACGCCAGCGCGCCGGTCAGCAGCCGCTGGCGTTCCTGCAGGTCGGCGACCTTTTCGTTATAGGACATGGCCAGCCGCTTCGGATCGCGATGGGCGCCCATGCCCTTGACGTCGCCGCCGGCGCAGAACGCGGTGCCGGCGCCGGTGAGAAGGAGCGCGCCGACATCGGGATTCTCGCCGCAGGCCTTGATCATGCTGCGCAGCGCCGGCGTCAGCGCGTCCGACATCGCGTTGCGGAATTGCGGGCGATTGAGCGTGATGACGGCGACACGGTCGCGGATGATGCACAGCAGCTCGTCGGTGCCGGTGTCGATGGTGATCTCGGTGGCCATGCTTCCCCCAGTTTATTTTTTGTTATTTCGTCCGTCATTCCGGGGCGATGCGCAGCATCGAACCCGGAATCTCGAGATTCCGGGTTCATCGCTGCGCGATGCCCCGGAATGACGATGAACCTCAGTCCGTAGGGTGGGCAAAGGCGCGCTCTTCGCGCCGTGCTCACCATTCACAGCCTATGCATGAAGATGGTGGGCACGCTTCGCTTTGCCCACCCTACGGCATCACCCTCAGAACTTCTCGACCCAGGGCCGCAATTCCATCTCCCAGGTCCACGCGCTGCGCGGCTGTTGCAGCACGTTCCAGTAGCTCAGCGCAATGGCGTCGGGGTCCAGCATCGAATCCGGCCGGTCGGCGGGCTCGCTGCGCACGGCGCTGCGGATGCCGCCGTCGATGACGAAATGCGCGACATGAATGCCCTGCGGCGACAATTCGCGCGCCATGCTCTGCGCCAGCCCGCGCAGCGCGAACTTGCCCATCGCGAACGGCGCCGATTGCGCATAGCCCTTGACGCTGGCGGACGCGCCGGTGAACAGGATCGCGCCATGCTGGTTCGGCAGCATCCGTTGCGCCGCCTGCTGCGCCACCAGAAAGCCGCCGAAGGCGCTGACCGCGATCGCCTGGGCGACCTCGGCGGGCACCAGGTCGGTGAAGGCGCCGCGGGCGCGGCCGCTGGCGTTGTAGATGACGAGATCGGGCGTTCCGATCTCGCGCTCGACCAGCCCGAACAGCCGCTCGACCTCGTCCGCATCGGTGGCGTCGCAGGCATAGGCGCGCGCCCCGGTTTCGGTGCAAAGCGCGCCCAGCTTCTCGATCTTGCGCGCCGCCAATGCAATGCGGATGCCTTGCTTGGCGAGCAGCCGGGCCAGCGATGCGCTGAGCCCCTCGCCGGCACCGACGATCAGGGCAATTTTGTACTGCGGCAATTCCATGGGCGGTCCTCGATTTTGCGGTCAATCCGTATCTGGGGACGCAATTCCGGCAAGGCAACCCGGAAGGCAACCCGCAAGCAACCCGCTGTGGCGACATCCGGTATCCCTCCGCCACAGGGCGATCCCCTGATTATGCCTGTTGACGGCGTGACCGCCTGCATTATCGGTAGGGGTCGATATCGTCCGATATCGGGCGGAACGAACAAGAGTAAAAAATGCACCAGCCAGCCAGATCCAGCGATATGACCATGCCGGCCGACCAGCCGGGCCTGCTTGCGCCGGATACCTCCGGCATGAATTTCTACCGCGCCGATCCTGCTCTGACGGACCTGCTGCGCATTCATCTGCCGTCTCCGCTGTTCAACCACATCGAGCCGCATCTCGACCGGCTCGGTGCGCTCGCCGGCGGTCATCTCGACGAATGCGCGCGGCTGGCCGACCGCCACACTCCGGTGCTGCACCAGCGCGACCGTTTCGGCCGCGACGCGCAATGGATCGAATACCACCCGGCCTATCGCGAACTGGAAGCCGCCGCGTTCGGCGAGTTCGGCATTCACGCGATGTCGGTCCGCAAGGGCATTTTGGGATGGCCCGACAAATATCCCGTCGTGGCAAAGCACGCCTTTACGTTTTTGTTCAACCAGGCCGAGTTCGGGCTGGGCTGCCCGATCAATGTTACTGACGGCTGCGCCAAGCTGCTGTCGAATTTCGGCAGCGATGCGCTGAAGGCCCGGTATCTCGACGGACTGACGCAGACCGACATGAGACTGCTGACCCAGGGCGGCCAGTTCATGACCGAGAAGGAGGGCGGTTCCGACGTCGGCACGCTGACCACCACTGCGGTGCAGGAAGGCGACCACTGGCGGCTGACGGGCGAAAAATGGTTCTGCTCCAATGCCGACGCAAAGGTCGTGATGCTGCTGGCGCGGCCGGAGGGCGCGGGGCCCGGCACCCGTGGCGTCGGCCTGTTCCTGATGCCGCGGACGCTCGATGACGGCACACCCAATCACTACCGGATCGTTCGCCTCAAGGACAAGCTCGGCACCCGCTCGATGGCCTCGGGCGAGATCAAGCTGGAAGGCGCGGTCGCCTATGCGGTCGGCAAGCTCGACCGCGGCTTCGTGCAGATGGCCGAGATGGTCAATTCGTCCAGGCTGTCGAACGGCGTCAAATCCACCGCGCTCATGCGGCGCGCGCATCACGACGCCATGACGGTGACGCGGAATCGCGTGGTTTTCGGAAGCCGCATCATCGATCTGCCGCTGGCGCGGCGGCAGCTGATGAAGATCATGCTGGCGACCGAACAGGCGCTGTCGATGAGTTTCGTCACCGCCGACGCACTCGACCGCGCCGAGGCCGGCAGCCAGGACGCCGCGGCCTTGCTGCGCATCCTGACACCGACCCTGAAATTCCGCGCCACCCGCGACGCCCGCAAGGTCTGCGGCGACGCGCTCGAGATGCGCGGCGGCATCGGCTACATCGAGGAATTCGCCACCAGCAGGCTGTTGCGTGACTCCCATCTCGGCTCGATCTGGGAAGGCACTGGCAATATCGTGGCGATCGACGCGCTGAAGCGCGCGGTCGGCCGCCATGGCGCCGAGGCGGCACTGGCCGCCGACCTGCATGCCCGCCTCGACGACAGCGCCAGCGTGCCGCAGGCCTGGCGCAATCGCCTGCGCGATCTTACCGACCGCGCCATCGGCTTTGCTCGCGAGGTCGCCGGCCGCATCGACAACGAGGCCGAGGCACGCCGCGCCACCAGCCTGCTCTACCATGTCGCCAGCGCCGTGGCGCTGGCCTGGGAGGGCGGCCGCATCCACGAGATGCGCGGCGATGCCAGGCGGCTGTTGCTGTCGCGGATGGTGATCGATCACCGGGTAGCCGCGGGCGATCCATTCCGGCTGACGGAAAATGCCGCGCAGCGTGCCATCACCGGCCATCTGCTCTGCGACCGCGCGGTCGGCATGGCCGAGGTTGGCGAATTGCTTTCGGCGGCCTAAAGTGGGGCCGTCATTCCGGGACGCGCGAAGCGCGAACCCGGAATCTCGAGATTCCGGGTTCGATGCTGCGCATCGCCCCGGAATGACGAAAGATAAATAAAGAGGAAACATCGATGAAGGCCGCCGTCCTGGTTGAAGTCAACAAGCCGCTCGTGATCGAGGACGTCAGCCTGCAGAAGCCGGGCCCGCGCGAGGTGCTGATCCGCACTTCCGTCGCCGGGCTCTGTCACTCCGACCTGCATTTCATGGAAGGGCTCTATCCGCATCCGCTGCCCGCGGTGCTCGGCCATGAGTCGGCCGGCGTGGTCGAACAGGTCGGCTCCGACGTCACCTACGTCAAGCCGGGCGATCACGTGGTGACGTGCCTCTCGGTGTTCTGCGGCACCTGCGACAATTGCTCGACCGGGCGGCCGGTGCTGTGCACCGACACCACGGTGAAGATGCTGCCCGGCGCCTCGAACCGGCTGTCATGGGCGCGCTCGGAGAAGCTCAATCAATTTCTCAATCTGTCGTCGTTCGCCGAGCAGATGCTCGTGCATGAAAACGCCATCGTCAAAATCAAAAAGGAGATGCCGCTCGATCTCGCGGCGCTGATCGGCTGCGGCGTCATCACCGGCTACGGCGCGGTGGTCAACACCGCAAAAGTTCAGCCCGGCGAGACCGTTGTCGTGATCGGCTGCGGCGGCGTCGGCATGGCTGCGATCAACGGCGCCGAGATCGCCGGCGCCGGCCGCGTCATCGCGGTCGATACCAACCCGGCGAAATTGCAGCTGGCGACCAAGCTCGGCGCCACCGACATCATCGATCCCGCCAATGGCGACGTGGTGCAGCAGGTGCGCGACCTCACCAATGGCGGCGTGCATCACTCGTTCGAGGTGCTCGGCCGCAAGGAAACCGCGGAGCAGGCCTTCGCGATGCTCGCCCCCGGCGGCACCGCCACCATCGTCGGCATGATCCCGTTCGGCCAGAAGATCGAACTGCACGGCTTCGACTTCCTGCGCGAGCGCAAGATCCAGGGCTCGTCGATGGGCTCCAACCATTTCCGCGTCGACATGCCCCGGCTGGTCGAATTCTACATGCGCGGCAAGCTGCATCTGGAGGACTGGATCTCGGCCAAGCTGAAGCTGAGCGAGATCAACGACGGCTTCGCCGCGATGAAGGCCGGCAAGACCGTGCGCAGCGTGATCATGTTTGATGCGTAGCTGTCATTCCGGGGCGCGTCGAAGACGCGAACCCGGAATCTCGTGCGGACAATCTCTGGATTCCGGGTTCGCGCCGAAGGGCGCGCCCCGGAATGACGCCTTCGCCTCACCGCGACACGTGCGCCGACACCGCGAGCCAGCGGCCGTTCTGCCGGGCCCAGCAATCGGTGTAGCGACCCGAACCCGGCTGCCCGTCCGCCGTCGTGTAGCGCGTGGCCGCATGGATGATCGCGAAATCGCCCATCAGGCGGATCTTGACGTCATGCGCCTCCAGATTCCGGATCGTCACCGGCACCGCGGTCTGCTTCAGAAATCCCGCGCGATCCACCAGCGACTTGTCGGGATTGGAGCAATAGAACTCGTCGGCGAGAATTTCGTCGAAACGTTTGACGTCGGAATGCTGCACGGAATTGATGTAGTCGGCGTTGAGACTGGTCAGTTCGGCAAGGTCGTTGCGCATGGTGTTGTCCTCTTCCGTCATTCCGGGGCGCGCGCCAGCGCGAACCCGGAATTTCGTGCCAACAACTTCTGGATTCCGGGTTCGAGGCTGCGCCTCGCCCCGGAATGACGGGTCGTCAATCATCACGGGCCGTCAATCATCAAACGTCGGCGGCGGCACGAAGCCGCCGAATTCACGCTCGATCAGTTCAGCCAGCTTCAGCGGCGTGCGGTCTTCCAGCCAGGGACCGAGGATCTGCACGCCGACCGGCAGGCCTCGAGCGGTGAGACCGAGCGGGATCGCGGTGGCGGGCAGGCCGGGCAGGGTGGCGATGCCGGGCCACGCCAGTTGATCCGGGTAGACGTAATCCTTGCCGTCGATGCCGATGCGGCGGGTTTCCTGCAGCGGCGCGTGATCGTGCGGATAGGCCGGCGTCGGCATGATCGGGCAGATCACCGCATCGAACGTCCTGAACAATTCGCGCCACTGCGCGCGCAGCCGGGCACGGGCGCCGTCGTCGAGCACCCAGTCGCGGTGGCTTTGCGTCATGCCGCGCATCCGCTCGGCGAGCAGGCTCCTGTCGTCGGCCGCCAGTTTGGCGACTTCGACCCGCGTGCCCTCGATGGTCTCCGGCAGAAAGGATGCGCTGAGGAATCCCATCAGCATCCGCATATAGAGCCGCGAAGAATCCGCGAAATCCGGCAGCAGCGGGCTGTGCCGCGCGATGCTCACCCCCGCTTTGCCGAGCTTGCCCGCCAGCGTCTCGATGGCGCTGCGGACGTCCTTGTCTGTCGGCATGACCGGGTCGCCGTCGATCACCAGCACGCGAAAATCCTTCAGCGCGGCGTGACGCGGCGGCGGCAGCGCGAGCTTGTAGCCGACCCCATTGTCCATCGGATCGGGACCCGCGATCACGTCGAGCAGCAGCGTGAGGTCGGCGGCCGAGCGCGCCATCGGGCCGATCACCGACAGATCGCGCTCCAGCGGTATCGCCGGGAATGGCGGCGGCGTATGCCCGCGCGGCGGCACCAGGTTGTAGGTCGGCTTGTGGGCGTAGACGCCGCAGTGGAAGGCCGGCACCCGCAGCGAGCCGCCAATATCGGAACCCATCGACAGCGGCCCGTAACCGGCCGCCAGGGCCGCCGAAGATCCGCCGGAGGAGCCGCCGGGCGTGCGGCCGAGATCGAACGGGTTGTTGGTGGTGCCGTAGATATCATTGTAGCTCTGCCAGTCGGCGAGCGCGACCGGGACATTGGTCTTGCCGAGAATCACGCCGCCCGCCTGCTTGACGCGAGAGATAGACAACGCGTCTTCGCCCGGCACGAAATCCTTGTGCTGCGAAAAGCCCCAGGTGGTGGGCAGCCCGGCGACATTGTAGGATTCCTTCACCGTCATGGGGATGCCGAGCAGCGCACCGGTTTCGCCCCGCGCGCGGGCGGCGTCGGCGGCGCGGGCGGCTTCCAGGCCGCGGGCGAAATCACGGACGCAAACCGCATTGATCTTGCCGTCGTGCCGCTCGATGCGGCCGATGGCATCCTGCGCCAGTTCGACGGCGGAGACCTGCTTTGCCGCAAGGGCTGCCGACAATCCGGTTGCGCTCCTGAAGCTCCATTGCGATTTGGCCAAGTGGGATTCTCCTGCTGATGTTTGCCCGGCCCGGATGATGCGCAGTTAGGGCTGACGCTGCAAGCCGGGGCGGCCGATCGATCAGCGGCCAGTGCCGGCTTGCTTGAGGAACGCCAGCAGCAGCCGGCTCACTTCGGCGGCCTGCTCCTGCTGCACCCAATGGCCGGCGCCCTCTATCAGATGACAGCCGACCATGTTGGTGCAGGCCGTCTGCTGCATCGCCTCAATGACGCCCGGCCGCTGATAGATGCCCCAGTCCTGTCTGCCGGAAATGAAGCAGGAGGGGACGTCGATGGTGCGGCCGGACCAGGTCTGCAATTCCGGAATGAAGTGGCCCGAAGTGCCGCAACGGTACCATTGCAGGCCGCCCTGGAATCCGGTGCGGGCATATTCGGCGCTGTAGAAGGCAAGCTCCGCGTCCGGCAGCCACTGGTTGGCGGCGATGCTCTGCGCGTCCGGCATTTCCTTCGCCACCGTGGCGGCCATGTCCTCGGCCAGATCCATCACGTAATAGGTCGGCAATTTTGCCAGCTCGCTCGCGGTCCATCCTTTCAGCGGATACGGCTTGTTGTCCTTCCAGTCCGCGCTCTTGTGATGATAATAGGCGCGCAGAAAATCATGCACGCCCTGCGGCGCGCGATGCATGTCGGCATTGGCCTGCCGCGTCGAATAGTACCATTGATAGTGTTTTCGCGGGCGCGGCAGCGCCGCAAGGTCGCGATGCACGGGATCCTCCCCCCCAGGCTTCGGCGGCGCATCCGCGGTGTCGAACGGCAATGACGGCGGTCCGGCGAACGGCGCGCTCATCAGCGCGACCGACCGGAACACATCCGGCCGCACCAGCGCGCACCAGGCCGCGACCGAGCTGCCGAAATCATGCCCGACCACCGCATCGACATGGCGATAGCCGAACGCCGACACCAGCCCGAGCGCGTCGCGCACCAGATTGAGCAGCCGGAAAGAATTCAGATCGCCGTCATAATCAGGATCCCAGCCGGTGGTGCGGCCATAGCCGCGCTGGTCCGGTGCGATCACATGATAGCCGGCGGCCGCCAGTTCGGGCATCACCTTGCGCCAGCTGAAGGCCAGTTCGGGAAAGCCGTGCAGCAGCAGCACGCAGGGCCGGCCTTTGGTCTCATAGCCGGCTTCCAGCACATGAACGCGCAGGCCGTTGATGCCGTCGACATGGCGCGAGCGGATGGTGGCGGGAAGGGGGACATCGGGGAGGATGGTCATCAGGTTGCGCCCTTATCTTCCCCTCTCCCCTTGTGGGAGAGGGTGGATCAATCGCGCAAAGCGCGATTGAGACGGGTGAGGGGTCTGTCTCGGTGGATAGAGACCCTCATCCGGCAGCCTTCGGCTGCCACCTTCTCCCACAAGGGGAGAAGGGAAGAAAGTCACACCTTCGCCGCAGCCTTCGGCCAGTACTTGTCGCGCAGATGACGCTTCACCAGCTTGCCGGTCGGCGTGCGCGGCAGTTCGGCTTCGAAGTCGATACTTTTGGGACACTTGATCGGCGACAAATGCTTTCGGCAGAACACCATCAACTCGGCCGCGAGCTCCTTGCCGGCCCTCGCCATGTCGTGCGGCTGCACCACGGCTTTGACCTCTTCGCCCATCTCCTCGTTCGGGACGCCGAACACCGCGACGTCGGCGACATCGGGATGGGTGATCAGCACGTCCTCGGTCTCCTGCGGGTAGATGTTCACGCCGCCGGAAATGATCATGTAGGATTTCCGGTCGGTGAGATAGAGAAACCCTTCCGCGTCGAGATAGCCGACATCGCCGAGCGTCGACCAGCCTCTTGCATTGTAGGCCCGCTTCGTCTTCTCGGGATCGTTGTGGTAGGTGAAGACAGGCGCATCGGCGAAATACACCGTGCCGATCTGCCCTGTGGGCAGTTCCGCATCGGCCTCGTCCAGAATCTTGATCTTGCCGACCACGGCGCGGCCGACGGTGCCGCGGTGATCGAGCCATTGCTGCGAGGTCGACACCGTCACGCCATTGCCTTCGGATCCCGCGTAATACTCGATCAGGATCGGTCCCCACCATTCGATCATCTTCGCCTTGACGTCGATCGGGCAGGGCGCCGCGGCGTGGATCGCGCCTTTCAGCGAGGAGACGTCGTAACGCTTCCGCACCTCGTCGGGCAGTTTCAGCATGCGCACGAACATGGTCGGCACCAGCTGCGACTGCGTGATCCTGTATTTCTCGACCAGCTTGAGGAATTCCTCGGCGTCGAAGGATTCCATGATCACCGACGTGCCGCCGAGCGTGATCGCCATCATGTTGAAGCGCAGGGGAGCCGCGTGATAGAGCGGCGCCGGCGAAAGGTAGATGCTCTCGGCGTTCATGCCGCACATGTCGGCGCAGAGAATTTTCAGGAACGGGTTGGGCAGTTCGATGGGATTGTGTTCGGATGCGCGCTTGATGCCCTTGGGCCGGCCCGTGGTGCCCGACGAGTACAGCATGTCGTAGCCGGCGACCTCGTCCGCGATCGGCGTGGCCGGCTGGGCCGAGGCCTCCTTGTCCCAGGAGCGGAAGCCGGGCAGCGGCTCGTCGAGCATGTAGAAGATCGGTTCGCCGGGCGCGCCGGTCACCAGCCCCTTGATCTGCTCGGCGCATTTCGGCGAGGTGATGACGAGTCTGGCGCCGCAATCCTTGATGATGTAGGCGATCTCGTCCTGGGTGAGGTAGCGGCTGATCGCGGTGTAATACAGTCCCGAACGCTGCGCCGCCCAGCAGATCTCCATGAACGCCAGCCGGTTCTCGATCAGGAACGCGATGTGGTCGCCCTCTTTCAGGCCCAATGTGCGGAACAGCTGCGCGCCCTGGTTCGACAGCTCGTCGAGCTCCCGATAGGTGATCGCCTTGCCGGTGCCGGCCATCTGGTAGGCGATCTTGTCGGGTTGCGTGCGGGCGTAGATGGACGGATGGGTCATGGGATATCCTGAAACAATCAACGTGGTCGTCCCCGCGAATGCGGGGATCCATAACCACGGAATTCAATTGTTGAAACGAACTGGTGCTCCAGCCCGGATTAACCACGAACATTCGTGGTTATGGGTCCCGGCTCAAGGCCGGGACGACACCTTTGTTGTTGCGTCGTCTTGGCCTTCTCTTACAGCCGCTCGACGATCGTCACATTGGCCATGCCGCCGCCTTCGCACATGGTCTGCAGGCCGTAGCGCTTGTTGCGCTGCTTCAGGGCGTTGATCAGCGTGGTCATCAGCTTGGTGCCGGAGCCGCCGAGGGGATGGCCGAGCGCGATGGCGCCGCCGTTGACGTTGAGCCGCGCCGGATCGGCGCCGGTGGTCTTCAGCCAGGCGGTGGGCACCGAGGCGAAGGCCTCGTTGACTTCGAACAGGTCGATATCGTCGATCGACATCCCGGCCTTCTTCAGCGCGCGCTCGGTGGCGTGCAGCGGCGCGTCCAGCATGATGACGGGATCGCCGCCCATCATGGTCATGTGATGGACCCGCGCCAGCGGCTTGACGCCGAGCGACTTCAGGCCGCGTTCGTTGACGACCATCACGCCGGAAGCGCCGTCGCAGATCTGGCTGGCGCTGGCGGCGGTGAGCTTGCCGTTTTCCGCGATCAGCTTGACGCCGCGAATACCGTCGAGCGTGGCGTCGAAGCGGATGCCTTCGTCGATCGCGTGGGTGTCGGTCGATCCGTCCGCGCGGGTGATCTGCAGCGGAATGATTTCGTCCTTGAACTTGCCGGCCTGGGTCGCGGCGATGGCGCGCTGGTGGCTCTCATAGGCGTACTGATCGAGTTCGTCCTTGGACAGGCCGTACTTCTCAGCCATCATTTCCGCGCCGGTGAACTGGCTGAACACGATGTTCGGGTATTTCTTCTCGATGCCCGGGCTCTTGTAGGTGCCGAAACCGTTCTTGGCCGGCAGTTGCGACGACAGGCCCATCGGCACCCGCGTCATCGACTCCACGCCGGCGGCGATCACGATGTCCATGGTGCCGGACATCACGGCCTGCGCGGCGAAATGCAGCGCCTGTTGCGACGAGCCGCACTGGCGGTCGACCGAGGTGCCAGGCACGCTTTCCGGCAGTTTCGAGGCCATGATGGCGTTGCGCGCCATGTTGTTGGACTGTTCGCCGACCTGCATGACGCAGCCCATGATGACGTCTTCGATCTGGTCGGGAGCAGCGCCCGAGCGCTCGACCAGCGAATCCAGCACGGAAGCCGCCAGATCGGCGGGATGCCAGCCGGCGAGGCGTCCTCCCTTGCGGCCGCCTGCGGTGCGTGCGGCGGCGACGATGTATGCCTCGGCCATGAGCGTTCTCCCTGATTGTTTTTGGGTGGGGTTTGGAATGATGGGCGGGATTTAAGTGGCACAGGAGGATTTAGTCAATCAATCAATTAACTCTTGAGTGCAGCCATGGCATCGGGTTATCTGCGCCCGGATTTACCGGCAGGCCGGAAGCCTTAAGCAAGTCGCCTCAGAAGCAAGTCGCCTCAAAAGCAAGACGCATCAAAAGCAAGTCATGGAATCGCAGTTGCAGACCGGCGTACCGACAAAGCTCGCGAACGGACGAAACCCGACGGCCGAGAAGCTGCTGGTCGCGGCCAGCGAACTGATGATCGGGCGATCCTCGATCGACGTGTCGCTCAGCGACATCGCGCAGAAATCCGGCGTCAACGCCGCGCTGGTGAAATACCATTTCGGCAACAAGGACGGATTGCTGCTGGCCCTGCTGGCGCGCGATGCGGCGACCGAGGTGGCGAACCTGGAATATCTGCTGGCCCAGCCGATCGCGCCGACCGCGAAGCTGAAGCTGCATATCGCCGGCATCATCCGCGCCTATCACCAGTTCCCCTATATGAACCGGCTGATCCATTATCTGCTGCATGAAAGCAGCGCGGATGCCGCCGACGAGGTCTCGAAATTCTTCGTCGCGCCGCTGCTGGATTTCCATCGCCGGCTGCTGGCCGAAGGCATCAAGGCCGGCGAGTTCCGCAACATCGATCCGGTGCTGTTCTACACCAGCCTGATCGGCGCCTGCGACCACCTGTTTTTCGGACGCCACGCGATGTCGCGCGCTACCGGCGTGGGTCCCGTCACCGACGAGGTTTGCCGCCAGTATATCAAGCACATGGAAGCGCTGATTTGCGGCGGCATGCTGACGACGAATGAAACGGCTGCCGCAGCGGCCGGATGACTTTGCTACCGGACGACCAAGCCTAGAGAAGAAACGCCCAAGGAGAGATTTAATCATGCAGTTGAAAGACGTTGCCGTTCTCATCACCGGCGGTGGCTCCGGCCTCGGCGCCGCCACCGCGCGCGCCATGGCCGCCAAGGGCGCGAAAATCGGCGTGCTCGACCAGAGCATGGAAAATGCCGAGAAGGTCGCCGCCGAAGTCGGCGGCGTCGCGCTGCATGCCGACGTCACCGACGAGGAGCAGGTCAAGGCGGCGATCGCCAAGGCCGAGGCCGCGCACGGCATCGCCCGCGTGCTGATGAACTGCGCCGGCATCGGCGGGTCGCAGCGCACCGTCGGCAAGGACGGCGTCTATCCGCTGGCCAAGTTCGTCCGCATCATCAACGTCAATCTGATCGGCACCTTCAACGTGCTGCGGCTGTTCGCGGAACGGCTGGCGACTGCCCCTCCGGTCGGCGAAGAGCGCGGCGTTGTCATCAACACCGCCAGCGTGGCCGCGTATGAAGGCCAGATCGGCCAGATCGCCTATGCCGCCTCCAAGGGCGGCGTCGTCGGCCTGACCCTGCCGGCGGCCCGCGATCTCGCGACCCTGAAAATCCGCGTCAACACCATCGCGCCCGGCCTGTTCCTGACGCCGCTGCTGATGGGATTGAACGAGGAAGCCCGCAAGAGCCTTGGCGCCCAAGTGCCGCATCCGGCGCGGCTCGGCGATGCCTCCGAATACGGCAACCTCGCGGTGCACATCGTCGAGAACCCGATGCTCAACGGCGAGACCATCCGCCTCGACGGCGCCATCCGCATGGCGCCGAGGTAGGTGTCTTCTTCCCCTCTCCCCTTGTGGGAGAGGGTGGCAGCCGAAGGCTGACGGGTGAGGGGTTCCGGTCTATCGATGGAGCGAAACCCCTCACCCAACCGGGTTTGCGGCGTGTGGCGGTGATGCCCTCTCCCTCAAGGGGAGAGGGCGTAGCAACGGCACCGCGCTGGCGGAAGCAGGAGGAGGCGCATGACTCAACCGCTGCTGATCGAACATGACGACGGGGTCGACCGGGTGACGCTCAATCGCCCGGACAGCCTCAACGCGCTCAATCCCGACATGGTCGACGCGCTCAATACCTATTTCGAAGGCCTGCAGCGCAACCGCGCCACCCGCGTGGTGGTGCTGAAGGGCGCCGGCGCGTCGTTCTGCGCCGGGCTCGATCTCAAACATGCGATGGCGCGCCGTGCCGGGCAGCAGGAGCCGCCGGGCGTGACGGAGTCGCTGGATTCGCAGCGCCGGATCGCCGACATCGTGCTGCTGATGCGGCGCTGTCCGCAGCCGATCATCGCGCTGGTGCAGGGCTCCGCCGCCGGCGGCGGTTTTGCGCTGGCGCTCGCCGCCGACATCCGCATCGCGACGAAATCGGCGCGGATGAACTGTGCCTTCATCAAGCTCGGGCTCGGCGGCTGCGACATCGGCACCAGCTATTTCCTGCCGCGGCTGGTCGGGGTTTCCGTGGCCTCCGAACTGATCCTGACCGGGCGGTTCATCCATGCCGAGCGCGCGCTGGCAGTGGGTCTGGTTTCGGAAGTCGTCGACGAAGGCGGCCTCGATGCCGCCGCGGCGCCCTATGTCGAGGCGATGATGACGGCCTCGCCGGTCGGTTTGCGGCTGTCGAAGGAATGCCTCAACATGAGCGTCGATGCCGGCTCGATCGAGGCCGTGATAGCGATGGAAGACCGCAACCAGGTCCTGTGCAGCCGCTCGGAAGATTTCAACGAGGGCATCAGGGCCTTTCTGGAGAAGCGAAAGCCTGTCTATATCAGACGATAACAAAAGCGGTCCGCCAGGGATCGAATTTCGGGAGACGCAATAATGAGTGGGACTGCCGCCGCGGTCATGACGAAGCCGGCCTTTCGCAAGATCGCGTGGCTGCCGCGCGACATCGCGGTCGAGCGGCGGCCCGACGGCGTCATCATCCTGAAGTCGCGGATTCCGCTCGAGCCCTACGAGAAGCACATCCCGGCCGCCTTGATCAAATGGGCGGAGGCCGCGCCGAGCCGGACCTGGCTGGCGCAGCGCAGCGGCGCCGACCGGCAATGGCGCAAGCTGTCCTATGGCGAGGCCAGGCGCACGGTGGACGGGCTGACGCAGGGCCTGCTCGGCCTGAAGCTCGAGCCCGGCAGCCCGGTCGCGATACTCTCCGGCAATTCGATCGAGCACGCGCTGATGACGATGGCGGCGATGCAGGCGCGGCTTCCCGCGGCCCCGGTGTCGCCGGCTTACTCGCTGATGAGCCAGGATCACCAGAAGCTGAAATACCTGTTCGACCTGATCATGCCCAAAGTGGTGATGGTGCAGGACGGCCCGGCCTTCGAGAAGGCGCTGAAGGCCCTCGACCTCGACGGCGTCACCGTGATCCACGTCGCGCGCCCGTGCGAGGGCATCGCGGGCATCGCCTTCGCCGATCTGGCGGCCACGCCGGTGACCGGCGACGTCGAGCGATCGGTCGCCGCGATCGCGCCCGACACGGTGGGCAAACTGCTGTTCACCTCCGGCTCCACCGGCATGCCCAAGGCCGTCATCAACACGCAGGAAATGATGTGCGCCAATGCCGCGATGATGATGCAGGTGCGGCCGCGCGATCCGAACGCGCCGCTTTCGACCTATCTCGACTGGATGCCGTGGAATCACACCATGGGCGGCAATGCCCTGTTCAATCCGGTGCTGATCGACGGCGGCACGCTCTACATCGACGACGGCCGGCCGATGCCGGGGCTGATCGACGAGACGCTGCGCAACCTGCGCGAGATTTCGCCGACCTATTACGCCAACGTGCCGGCGGGCTATGCCGCGCTCGCCGCCGCGATGGAGAAGGACGATGCGCTGTGCCGCAGCTTCTTCCGCAATCTCGGCGTGATGGCCTATGGCGGCGCGCGGCTGCCCGACGATCTCTATGACCGCATGCAGGCGCTGGCGGTGCGCGCCACCGGCGAGCGCATCGTGTTCTATACCGGCTGGGGCTCGACCGAGACCGCGCCGACCTCGACCGGCACCTATTGGGACACCGAGCGCGTCGGCCTGATCGGGCTGCCGTTCCCCGGCGTCGAACTGAAGATGGTGCCGGCGGGCGCGAAGTACGAATTGCGGCTGCGCGGCGTCAACGTCACGCCGGGCTATTTCGGCCGGCCCGACCTCACCGAGGCGGCGTTCGACGAGGAAGGTTTCTACTGCATCGGCGATGCCGGGGTGTTCGTCGATCCCGCCGATCCGCTGCAGGGCATCATCTTCGCCGGCCGCGTGGTGGAGGATTTCAAGCTCACCACCGGCACCTTCGTCCATGTCGGATCCCTGCGCACCGACGCCATCGCGGCGGCGACGCCCGTGGTGCAGGACGCGCTGGTCGCGGGGCAGGACCGCCCGTTTGTCGGGCTGCTGGCCTGGCCCAATTTGCACGCCTGCCGGCAGATCGTCGGCAATGCGGAGGCGAGCTACGACGACGTGATCAAACATCCTGAGGTGCTGGCCTGCCTGAAGCGCGGGCTGGAAGCGCATAACAGGTCGACCGCGGGCGCCAGCAGCATGCGCATCGCGCGCGCCATGCTGATGGTCGAGCCGGCCTCGATCGACGGCAACGAACTCACCGACAAGGGCTACATCAACCAGCGCGCCGGGCTCGAGCGCCGCGCGGCGCTGGTGGACCGGCTCTACGCCGATCCGCCGGGAGAAGACGTGATTGTCTTGAACTGAACGAGTCGTCATTCCGGACGGTCCGTCTTCGGACCGATCCGGAATCCAGAGGTTACTACATCGAGATTCCGGGTTCGCGCTACGCGCGTCCCGGAATGACCAGCAGGCAAAGGTACGCAACATGAACTTCGATTTCTCCGACGAACAAAAGCAGATGCGCGACGAAGCGCGGAAATTCCTCGCCGAGAAGTGCCCGCCCAAGGCGGTGCGCGCCGTGCTCGACGGCCATGCCAGCTATGACAAGGAGCTGTGGAAGGGTTTGGCCGAGATGGGGTTTCTCGGCGTCGCGATCCCCGAGGAATTCGGCGGCGCCGGCGCCGGCCATCTTGAGCTTTGCGTGATCGCCGAGGAAATGGGCCGCGCGCTGGCGCCGGTGCCGTTTTCGTCGACGGTGTATCTGGCGGCCGAGGCCATCCTGCTCGCCGGCAGCGCCGCGCAAAAGAAGAAGTGGCTGCCCGCCATCGCCTCCGGTGAGGCGATCGGCACGCTGGCGCTGTTCGAGGGCAAGGGCAATCCGTCGCCGGACGGCATCAAGCTCGCCGCCTCCGGCGGCAGCCTCAACGGCGTCAAGAAGCCGGTGCCCGACGGCGCCATCGCCGATTTCGCCGTGGTCACCGGCCGCACCGGCTCGACCGGCCGCGACGGCGACATCTCGCTGTTCCTGGTCGACCTCAAGGCCGGCGGCGTCGAAGCCAAGGCCCTGACCAGCCTCGATCCGTCGCGCGGCCAGGCCGAACTGACCTTCAGGAACTGCAAGGCCGAGCCGCTCGGTGCCGCCGGCGAGGGCTGGAGCATCCTCACCCAGGTGCTCGACCGCGCCGCGGTGCTGATGGCGTTCGAGCAGGTCGGCGGCGCCGACCGCGCGCTGGAGATGGGCCGCGACTACGCGCTCGACCGCATCGCCTTCGGAAGGCCGATCGGCTCGTTCCAGGCGGTCAAGCACATGCTCGCCGACATGTATGTCTCGGCGACGCTGGCGCGTTCGAACTGCTATTACGGCGCATGGGCGCTCTCGACCAACGCCTCGGAACTGCCGGAAGCCGCCGCCGCCGCGCGCATCAGCGCGACCCAGGCGTTCCAGCATTGCGCCAAGAACAACATCCAGGTCCATGGCGGCATGGGCTTCACCTGGGAGTTCGACTGCCACATGTACTACCGCCGCGCCAACGCCACCGCGCTCGGGCTCGGCAGCCTGTCGTATTGGGAAGACGCGCTGATCGACCGCATGCGCAAGAAGAATGCGGCGTGACGATCGTAGGGTGGGTTAGCGAAGCGTAACCCACCATCGCGCAGCAAAGATGATCGATAGAAGTGGTGGGTTACGCCTTCGGCTAACCCACCCTACGCAGGAAAGACAGATCCATGAACTTCGATGACACCCCGCAGGAGGCCGCGTTCCGCGCCGAGGCGAAAGCCTGGATCGCCGCCAACGCCCCGAAGCAGTATGAGGATGAGCTGAAGAAGTCCTCGCTCGGCCGAACTGCGCTGAAGGGCGCCAACATTCTCGAAGTGGCAAAGGCCTGGCAGAAGAAAAAGGCCGATGCCGGCTGGGCCTGCCTGCACTGGCCCAGGGAATATGGCGGCCGCGGTGCGACGCCGATCGAGCGGGTGATCTGGCAGCAGGAAGAGGGCGCGTTCGGCAAACTCTCCGGCATGTTCATCATCGGCCACGGCATGTGCGGCCCGACCATGATGGCGTTTGCCGGCGAGGCGGAGAAAAAGAGATATCTGCCGCCGCTGGCATCCGGCGAGAAGGTCTGGTGCCAGCTGTTTTCCGAACCCGCCGGCGGCTCCGACGTCGCCGGCCTGCGCACCCGCGCCGAAAAGAACGGCGACGACTGGATCGTCAACGGCCAGAAGATCTGGACCTCCGGCGCGCATTATTCGGATTACGGCATCCTGCTGACCCGCACCGATCCCAACGTGGCGAAACACAGGGGCCTCACCATGTTCTTCCTGGACATGAAGAGCCCCGGCGTCGAGATCAAGCCGATCAAGCAGGCCAACGGGGCGTCCGATTTCAACGAGGTCTATTTCACCGACGTGAAAATCCCGGACAGCCAGCGGCTCGGCGCCGTCAATGACGGCTGGAACGTGTCGCTGACCACGCTGATGAACGAGCGGATGTCGATCGGCGCCGGTGTCTCGACCGGTTTTCCGGAACTGTTCGAGTTCTGCAACAGCCTGATGCTGGACGACGGCCCCGCCATCGAGGACCGCAATGTGCGCTCGAAACTCGCGAGCTGGGCGGTAAAGGCGAGCGGGCTGAAATATACCAGCATGCGCGCGATCTCGGCGCTGTCGAAGGGCGAGCGGCCGGGGCCGGAGAACTCGATCGGCAAGCTGGTGGCGGGGTCGATGATCCAGGACGTCGCGGCCTACGCGCTCGACCTGCAGGGCGCAGCCGGCGTGCTTGCCGGCGCCGAGGACGCCGAGGCCACCGGAAAATTCCAGGCCATGCTGCTGCGCGCGCCCGGCACTCGGGTCGAGGGCGGCACCGACGAGATCATGCGCAACATCATCGCCGAGCGCGTGCTCGGACTGCCCGGTGACATCCGGGTCGACAAGGACGTGCCGTTCAACAAGATCCCGACCAAGGGAAGAGGTTAAACGAGTCGTCATTCCGGGGCGCCGCGAAGCGGCGAACCCGGAATCCAGAGGTTATGAAGTAATCGATCGGGATTCCGGGTTCGCGCTACGCGCGCCCCGGAATGACAGGGAAGAAGGAAATCGCCCATGAATTTCGATGACACCCCGCAGGAAGCCGCATTCCGCACCGAGGCCAGGGCATGGATCGCGGCCAATGCGCCGAAGCAATACGAGGCGGAGCTGTCAAAGTCCTCGCTCGGCCGCATCAGCCTGGCGAAGGACGACATCGTCGATGTTGGCAAGGCCTGGCAAAAGCAGAAGGCCGAGGGCGGCTGGGCCTGCCTGCACTGGCCGAAGGAGTATGGCGGGCGCGGCGCGACGCCGATCGAGAAGGTGATCTGGCAGCAGGAAGAGGGCGTCTACGGCAAGCTGACGCAGCCGTTCCAGATCGGCGAGGGCATGTGCGGCCCGACCGTGATGGCGTTCGGCAGCGAGGAGCACAAGCGCCATTACCTGCCGAAGCTCGCCTCCGGCGAGCAGATCTGGTGCCAGCTGTTTTCGGAGCCGGCCGGCGGA
Organism: Bradyrhizobium sp.; assembly: GCF_030697065.1. GTDB lineage: Bacteria > Pseudomonadota > Alphaproteobacteria > Rhizobiales > Xanthobacteraceae > Bradyrhizobium. The sequence continues at coordinate 3,886 of NZ_JAUYQU010000019.1, read as the reverse complement.
TCCGACGTCGCCGGCCTGCGCACCCGCGCCGAGAAGCAGGGCGACAACTGGATCGTCAACGGCCAGAAGATCTGGACCTCGGGCGCGCATTATTCCGACTACGGCCTGTTGATCACCCGCACCGACCCCAATGTGCCGAAGCACAAGGGCCTGACGATGTTCTTCCTCGACATGAAGAGCAAGGGCGTGGAAGTGCGTCCCATCAAGCAGGCCAACGGCATGCAGGAATTCAACGAGGTCTATTTCACCGACGTGGTGATTCCCGACAGCCAGCGTCTCGGCAATGTCGGCGACGGCTGGAACGTGTCGCTGACCACGCTGATGAACGAGCGGATGTCGATCGGCGCGCGGCTGGCGACCGGATTTCCCGAGATATTCGAGTTCTGCTCCAGCCTGATGACCGAGGACGGTCCCGCGATCGACGACCGCGCCACGCGCTCGAAACTCGCCGGCTGGGCGGTGAAGGCGAGCGGCCTGAAATACACCAGCTACCGCGCGGTATCGGCGCTGTCCAAGGGCGAGCGCCCGGGACCGGAAAACTCGATCGGCAAGCTGGTGGCCGGCGTGATGCTGCAGGACATCGCGAGCTACGCGATGGATCTGCAGGGCGCGGCCGGCGCCCTCACCGGCGCGGCGGAGGAACTCGCGACCGGCCAGTTCCAGCAGATGCTCCTGAGCGCGCCCTCGATGCGCATCGCCGGCGGCACCGACGAGATCCTGCGCAACATCATCGCCGAGCGCGTGCTCGGCCTGCCCGGCGACATCCGCGTCGACAAGGATGTGCCGTTCAACAAGATCCCGACGAAGGGAAGGTGAACGTCATTCCGGGGCGCCGCGCAGCGGCGTACCTCAGATGCGCAATTGCGCATCGGGGAATCCAGAAGTTGTTGATCGAGATTATCGATCGAGATTCCGGGTTCGCGCTGCGCGCGCCCCGGAATGACGGGGAGGAGAGAGCGCGATGGATACCGAAACGCCGAAGGCGCGATACAAGGCCGAAGACCGTGTCGGCGTGCTCGAGGAACTGCTGAACGAACGCTATTCCGTTCGTGCCTTCTTAGCCCGGCCGGTGCCGCGCGAAACCATCGACCGCGTCCTGACGATCGCGCAGCGCACCGCGTCCTGGTGCAACAGCCAGCCGTGGCAGGTGCTGATCGCCAGCGGCGAGGCCAGGGAGCGCTTCCGCAAACTGATCTATGCCGAGGCCGCTTCCGGCGCCGGGGACGGCCATGATTTTCCGCCGCCGCGCGAATATCTCGGGGTCTATCAGGAGCGCCGCCGCGAGAGCGGCTTCCAGCTCTACAATACGCTGGGCATCGCCCGCGGCGACAAGGCGGCCTATGGCAAGCAGGCCATGGAGAACTACAACTTCTTCGGCGCGCCGCATGTCGCCATCATCCACACCGACGAGCCGCTCGGTGTCTATGGCGCGGTCGACTGCGGCGCCTATGTCGGCAATTTCATGCTGGCCGCCCAGGCGCTCGGCCTCGGCACCATTCCGCAGGCGGCGCTGGCGCGGCATTCCGGATTGATCCGCCGCCACTTCAAGCTCGGCGACGACCGCAAGGTGGTCTGCGGCATTTCGTTCGGATTCGCCGACAACGCGGCCAGGGTCAACAGCTACCGCACCTCGCGCGCGGCCATTGCCGATACCGTTACCTTCTTCGACGACTAGTGGCGTTTCTCGCTTCCTCCTCCCACGCGCCCTTGCGCGTTGTGGGGAGGGGAGATCGAACGCGTTCTAATGCGAGAGCAGGATCGGCAGTGGCGGCTTCGCCAGCAGGCTTCTTGTCGCGCCTCCCAGCACGAATTCCCGCCATTTCGAATGTCCATACGCCCCCATCACCAGCAGGTCCGCGCCCTGCGACGAGGTGTAGTTTTCGAGAACTTCGCCGATCGCACAGCCCTTTGCATCGACCTGGTCGAGCACGACATCGAGCCCGTGCCGGGAAAAATTCCTGGCCAGTTCCGCGCCGGAGCGCCGGGTGTCCAAGGGCTTCTCGTTGACGACGGTCACGATCCGGACCTGCTTTGCGAGTTCGAGGATCGGCATTGCATCCGAAATGGCGCGCGCGGCGGCGCGGCTGAAATCCCAGGCCACCGCGACGGTTCCGATCCGGAACGGCCGTCGCTTCAGGCTGACCGGCAGGATCAGGGTCGGCCGGCCCGATCCGAAAATGACCGTTTCGGCGTACCATTGATCGGATGACGCCGGCATGATCGTCAGGTCGCGAAGCCGCGCATATTCCACCAGCAGGTCGGGAATTTCCAGCGTCAGGCATTTCTCGAAGATGGTTTCGTTGGGGATGCCGGCCCTCGCCGCTGCCGCCTCGAACGCGGCCAGCAATTCCAAGGCGTTTTTCCGGCTCTTGGCCGCTTCGGTGGCCAGTACTTCACTGACGACCGGGGTCGAGATGAAGCGTCCCGGCACCTCGACGTAGGTCTCGCATGAGATGGCGGTGAGATGCGCGCCGAGCGCGGCAGCGACCGCAACCGCATCTTCGGCTGCCGACACCGGTGCGGGGTCGGGATAAGAGGTGAGCGCGACGAGAATGTCCTTGAACGGCATGAATCTCTCCTGTCAGGCTTAACAGTAGAGGATGCCGCTGCGTGCGCGGGTTGATCTATCTCAAGCGACGTCGCGCCGCCCGGGCCCGTTGGTGCGACATAACGCCCGCAAGATCTCCCGGGATGGATTCACTAGAATTTCGGCGGTCGCTTTTCCGAGAATGCCAGAATGCCTTCCCTGATCTCGGCGCCGCGCATGCTGTCGCGGGCGCGCCGGTCGGCGGCCGCTTCGTCCAGCCTGCCATGGGCGAACTCGTTGATGGCGCGCTTCATGCCGCGCATCGCCACCGGTGCATTGCCCGACAGCACCGAAGCCAGCCGGTCGACTTCCGCATCCAGCGCCGCGGCCGGAATCATCGTGGTCAGATAGCCGATCCGCAGCATTTCCGCGGCATCGATCTTCTCGGCGGTCAGGAACAGTTTGCGGGCGTTGTCGGCGCCGAGCCGCGACACGTAGCGCTTGATGCCGCTCTTGTAGTAATGCAGGCCGAGCCTTGCCGCCGGCATGAACATCTCGCAGGTGTCGATGCCGATGCGGAAATCGCAGGCCAGCGCCAGATCGGTCGAGCCGCCATAGACCCCGCCATTGAGCCGGCAGATGGTCGGCAGCGCGAGGTCCTCGAGCCGGTCGACCACGATCTCGAAGGCCGATCCGGCCGTCTGCTCTTCCGCCGCGCCGCCGGCGCGCTCCGCGATCGACCCGAGGTCGTAGCCGGCGCTGAAGGCGCGGCCGGTGCCGGTCAGCACCAGCACCCGGATATCGGGATCGGCCTCGATCCGCTCGAACAGCCCCATCAGCGCGGCGAGGTCATCGGCCTGCAGCCGGTTCAGGTGTTTTGGGCGGTTGAGGCGAATGGTGGCGCGCGCGCCGGCGAGTTCGAGGATCGGGGTGCTGGCGGTTTCGGTGGCTTCGGGCCGGTTCTTTTCCATCACGGCTTCTCCATTATTCGTCGTTCTCCATGACGCGGTGCGGGGAAGCCGTCAACGAGGCGGGGCGAGGAAAGGATGGCCTCCAGTGATCCGGAAGGCTGTTGCATTTCCGCTTTTTGTAACTACATTAAACTAATTCGATCCCGCCAAGAGCGAGCGTCGACGCGAGGTTCGCTATCATGCCGAAAAAACCTGAAACCAGGAGGCCGCCGCTGACCGGCGCCGATGGCGAAGTCCGCCAACTGACCAAGGCAGACATCGCCCGGATGCGCCCGGCGCGCGACGCGCTGCCGGCGGAATTGCAGGCCGTGCTGCCAAAGCGCCGGCCGGGCCAGCGCGGGTCGCAGAAGGCGCCGACCAAGAAGCAGATCACCCTGAGGCTGGACGA
>NZ_JAUYQU010000256.1 GCF_030697065.1 Bradyrhizobium sp. | reverse complement strand
GAAGGGCGCCAAGCAGAAACTCGGCATTGCGCTGGAGCCGTTTTCGGTGCCGGACGAAGTGCTGAAGGCCTGGCGCGAGGCCGGCAGCCGCGGCGTGGCGGCGCGCCAGGAGTGGGAAGCGCAATTCGCCGAACTCGGCAGCCGCAAGCGCGCCGAATTCGAACGCCGGCTGCGGCATGAACGGCCGGCCTCATTGGCGAAGGCGCTGAAGGCGCACAAGAAGGCGTTGCTGGAGACGCCGCAGAATATCGCCACCCGGAAATCGTCGGAGCTGGCGATCGAGGCAATCGTGCCGGCGCTGCCGGAATTCCTGGCGGGCTCCGCCGACCTCACCGGGTCCAACAACAACAAGGCGAAATCCGCGGTCGCCTTCTCGGCCAAGACGCCGAAGGGCCGCTTCATCCATTACGGCATCCGCGAGCACGGCATGGCGGCGGCCATGAACGGCATCTTCCTGCATGGCGGGTTCGCGCCGAACGGCGCCACCTTCATGGTGTTCACCGACTATGCCCGGCCGGCGATGCGACTGGCGGCGCTGATGGGCGCCGGCGTGGTCTATGTGATGACCCATGATTCGATCGGTCTCGGCGAAGACGGCCCGACCCATCAGCCGGTCGAGCATCTCGCCGCCCTGCGCGCGATTCCCAACATGCGCGTGTTCCGTCCCTGCGACGCCATCGAGGTGGCGGAGTGCTGGGAACTGGCGCTGAACCGGACCGACGGGCCGACGGTGCTGGCGCTGACCCGCCAGAACCTGCCGCAACTGCGCACTTCAGCGCCGCCGGAGAATCCCTGCGGCCACGGTGCCTACGAACTGGTCGCAGCGCAGGGCGACGCCAAAGTGTCGCTGTTCGCCTCCGGCTCCGAGGTCGAGATCGCGGTGGCCGCGCAGAAGCTTCTGGCCGATCGCGGCATCGCGTCACGGGTGGTCTCGGTGCCCTCGCTCGAATTGCTGCTGGCGCAGCCGGAAGGCAAGCAGAAGGCGATTATCGGCAATGCGCCGGTCAGGATCGCGATCGAGGCCGCGGTGCGGTGGGGCTGGGATGCCGTGATCGGGTCGGATGGCGTCTTTGTGGGCATGCACGGTTTCGGCGCCAGCGCGCCTGCCAAGGAGCTCTACAAGCACTTCGGCATCACCGCCGAGGCTGCGGTTGACGCGGCCCTGAAGCGCCTGGGCTGACGGTTGAGATTGACCCCAAAAGGGTCTACCTAACGGTCATCTAATCCGCTCCCGCCCGGCCGAACCGGGCGTCCGCCGCAAAACCCTCGTGGATGGCTCGACGCCCTCCGCGGGGCTGACAGAGGTCATTGAAGGAGAGACAGCAGATGGCAATCCGGGTCGCGATCAACGGGTTTGGCCGTATCGGCCGCAACGTACTGCGCGCCATCGCCGAGTCCGGCCGCAAGGATATCGAGGTGGTCGGCATCAACGATCTCGGTCCGGTCGAAACCAACGCCCATTTGCTGCGCTTCGATTCGGTCCATGGCCGCTTCCCCGGCATCGTCACGGTCGACGGCGACTCGATCAGCGTCGGCAACGGCAAGATCAGGGTTTCCGCCGAGCGCGATCCGTCAAAGCTGCCGTGGAAGGAACTCGGCGTCGACATCGCGCTGGAATGCACCGGCATCTTCAGCGCCAAGGCCAAGGCCTCGGCGCATCTCACCGCCGGCGCCAAGCGCGTGCTGGTTTCGGCGCCGTCGGACGGCGCTGACGCCACCATCGTGTTCGGCGTCAACCACGACAAGCTGTCGAAAGATCACCTCGTGGTCTCCAACGGTTCATGCACCACCAACTGCCTCGCGCCGGTCGCAAAGGTGCTGAATGACACCGTCGGCATCGAAACCGGCTTCATGACCACGATCCACGCCTACACCGGCGACCAGCCGACGCTCGACACCATGCACAGCGATCTCTATCGCGGCCGCGCCGCGGCGATGTCGATGATCCCGACCTCCACGGGTGCGGCCAAGGCGATCGGCCTGGTGCTGCCGGAACTGGTCGGCAAGCTCGACGGCGTCGCGATCCGCGTGCCGACCCCGAACGTCTCGGTGGTCGACCTCAAGATCATCGCGCAGCGCAAGACCGACGTGAAGGAAATCAACGAGGCGATGAAGCGCGCCAGCGAGCAGCAGCTCAAGGGCATTCTCGGCTACACCACCGCGCCGAACGTCTCGATCGACTTCAACCACGACCCGCATTCCGCCACCTTCCACATGGACCAGACCAAGGTGCAGAACGGCACGCTGGTGCGGGTGATGGCGTGGTACGACAACGAATGGGGTTTTTCGAACCGCATGTCGGACACCGCCGTGGCGATGGGGAAGCTGCTGTAAAGTCGCGCACCGTCATTCCGGGGCGGTCCGCAGGACCGAACCCGGAATCTCGAGATTCCGGGTTCGATGCTTCGCATCGCCCCGGAATGACCGCTTGGAGAGTTCGAGTCCGGCCATGAAAAAATCATTCCGCACCCTCGATGACGTCGACGTGAAGGGCAAGCGCGTGCTGCTGCGCGTCGATCTCAACGTTCCCATGGAAGATGGCCACGTCTCCGATGCCACCAGGCTGGAGCGCATAGCGCCCACCATCGGCGAGATCTCAGGCAAGGGCGGCAAGGTCATCCTGCTCGCGCATTTCGGCCGACCCAAGGGACGCGATCCCAGTCAATCGCTGAAGCCGGTCGCCGCAGCGCTGGCGCTGGTAATCGGGAAGCCGGTGGCGTTCGCGGAGGATTGCGTCGGCGACGTCGCAGCCAGGGCCGTCGGCGCCATGCAGGACGGCGACATCCTTTGCCTGGAAAACACCCGCTTCCACAAGGAAGAGGAGAAGAACGATCCCGCCTTCGTCGCGGAACTGGCAAAACTCGGCGATATCTGGGTCAATGACGCCTTCTCGGCCGCGCACCGCGCCCATGCCTCCACCGAGGGCCTCGGCCACAAATTGCCGGCCTATGCCGGGCGCACCATGCAGACCGAACTCGACGCGCTGGGCAAGGCGCTGGACGCGCCGACCCATCCGGTCATTGCGATTGTCGGGGGCGCCAAGGTCTCTTCCAAGATCGACCTGCTGGAGAACCTGGTCACAAAAGTCGATGCGCTGGTGATCGGCGGCGGCATGGCCAATACGTTCCTGCATGCGCAGGGCGTCGGCGTCGGCAAGTCGCTGGCGGAGAAGGACCTCGCGGCGACCGCGCTGCGGATTATCGCCAAGGCGGAAACCGCCAATTGCGCCATCATCCTGCCCGTCGACGCCATCGTCGCCACTCACTTCGCCGCCAACGCGCCGTCCCGGGCCTACGGCCTCGATGCGATTCCCGCCGACGGCATGATCCTCGACGTCGGCCCGCAGTCGACCGCACGGATTCATGCCGCGATCGACGATGCCGCAACGCTGGTCTGGAACGGCCCGCTCGGCGCCTTCGAAATGAGCCCGTTCGACCGGGGCACCATGGTGGCGGCCAGGCACGCGGCGGAACGGACCAAGGCGAACAAGCTGATCTCGGTTGCCGGCGGCGGCGACACGGTGGCGGCACTGAACCAGGCCGGGGTATCCGGCGATTTCAGCTACGTTTCGACCGCGGGCGGCGCATTTCTTGAATGGATGGAAGGCAAGCCATTGCCCGGCGTTGAGGTTTTGAAGGCAAAAGGGGCATAACTTGAAGCTTGGCGGCCCTCGGCATATGTTACATGTAACATTCCACCCGAGGGAAATGCGCCATGGCCGACGGAGCGAAGCGGGTCAAGAAGCACCGGGACAAGATGAAGGCGGCCGGCCTCAAGCCGGTGACGATCTGGATTCCCGATGTAAATGCTCCGGGGTTCAGGGAGCAAATCGCGCGGGCGATCGAGGTCATCAATGCCGACGCGGAAAGTCAGCGCGTCATGGATGAGATGCTGGCGCTTTCGGACTTTAGCGACTGGAAATGAAACAAGGCGACCTCATCACCGTTTCGCTTCCGGGAGACTACGGCAAGCCGCGTCCGGCACTCGTGATCCAGTCGGTTATCTACGAGCATCTTGATTCGGTGACCGTACTACCAATGACGAGCAATATCCTGAGCGCGGAGCCTTGTCGGGTAGCGGTGGAAATATCCGAAGAAAATGGTCTTCGACACGCCTCTCAGGTCATGGTGGAGAAAGCCACTACCCTGCCCCGGTCTAAGGCAGGACCGGTAATCGGCCGTCTTTCAGCTACCGACATGAGCGCCGTCAATCGCGCCCTCGCGCTGTTCTTGGGTTTCACCTGAGAAGCGGCTACTTTGGTTTTGAAACCGTGACAGATCGCTGTCACGCTACTTGCGGAGAACGGAACACATGGCACGCATCACGTTGCGTCAATTGCTCGACCACGCGGCGGAACACGATTACGGCGTGCCGGCGTTCAACATCAACAACATGGAGCAGGCGCTGGCCATCATGGAGGCCGCCTCCAGCCTCGATGCGCCGGTCATCATCCAGGCCTCGCGCGGCGCGCGGTCCTACGCCAACGACATCATGCTCAAGCACATGATGGACGCGGTGACCGAAATCTATCCGCAGATCCCGGTCTGCGTGCATCTCGATCACGGTAACGGGCCCGACACCTGCATGACGGCGATCCAGGCCGGCTTCACCTCCGTCATGATGGACGGTTCGCTGAAGGCCGACGGCAAGACCCCCGCCGACTGGGACTACAATGTCGGCGTCACCAAAACCGTTACCGACATGGCGCATCTCGGCGGCATTTCGGTGGAAGGCGAACTCGGCGTGCTCGGCTCGCTCGAGACCGGCATGGGCGACAAGGAGGACGGCCACGGCGCCGAGGGCAAGCTCTCCCACGACCAGTTGCTGACCAATCCCGACGAGGCCGTCAAATTCGTCCAGGAGACCAGGGTCGACGCACTGGCGATCGCGATGGGCACCTCGCACGGCGCCTACAAGTTCACCCGCAAGCCGGACGGCGACATCCTCGCCATGAAGGTGATCGAGGAAATCCACCGCAAGCTGCCGAACATGCATCTGGTGATGCACGGCTCGTCCTCGGTGCCGCAGGACCTGCAGGACATCATCAACGCCAATGGCGGCAAGATGAAGCCGACCTGGGGCGTGCCGGTCGCCGAGATCCAGCGCGGCATCAAGAACGGGGTCCGCAAGATCAACATCGACACCGACAACCGGATGGCGATGACCGGCCAGATCCGCAAGGTGCTGAAGGAGAATCCCGAAGAATTCGATCCGCGCAAATATCTCAAGCCGGCGATGGAAGCGATGGCGAAGCTCTGCAAGCAGCGCCTGCAGGAATTCAACACCGCCGGTCAGGCCAGCAAGATCAAGAAGGTGCTGACGACGGCCGAAATGGCGAAGCGCTACATCAAGGGCGAACTCGACCCGAAAATCGCGTGACCGGCTTCCGGCGGGCCCGCGTCGCTTTATCCCTGTGTTCCCCTGGACGGTTTTGCTCTGGACGGTTTCTTGGGTTTTGCCCGAGAACCGTCTATTTTGGTCCGCAACACATAGTGCCCGGGAGGACGCACCGATGAATCTCGCCGAACTGAACAAGATTGCCCTGGCCATGGTGGCGCCGGGCAAGGGAATCCTCGCCGCCGACGAATCGTCCGGCACCATCAAGAAGCGCTTCGACGCCATCAAGGTCGAGTCGACCGAACAGTCGCGCCGCGACTATCGTGAAATGCTGTTCCGCTCCGACGAGGCGATGCGCCAGTATATTTCCGGCGTCATCCTCTATGACGAGACCATCTGGCAGGACGCCGCGGACGGCACGCCGCTGGTCAGGCTGATCGAGCAATCCGGGGCCATCCCCGGCATCAAGGTCGACGAGGGAACCCAGGCCCTGCCCGGCTGTCCCGGCGAACTGGTCACGGCAGGGCTGGACAGGCTCGCCGAGCGTCTGAAGAAATATTACGAGCGCGGCGCCCGCTTCGCCAAATGGCGCGCGGTGATCGATATCGGCGAAGGCAATGGCGGCCCGGGCGTTCCGAGCATGACGGCGATCCACGTCAACGCCCATGCGCTGGCGCGCTATGCCGCCCTTTGCCAGGCCGCGCAGATCGTGCCGATCGTCGAGCCGGAAGTGCTGATGGATGGCGGCCACGATATCGAGCGCTGCCATGACGTGACGCAGCGCGTGCTCAACAAGACCTTCCAGGAATTGCGGGTGCAGCGCGTCGCGCTGGAGGGCATGATCCTGAAGCCCAATATGGTCATTTCAGGCAAGAAGAATGCGAAGCAGGCCTCGGTCGAGGAGGTCGCGGAAAAGACCATCCGGCTCCTGAAGGCATGCGTTCCGGCCGCGGTGCCCGGCATCGCCTTCCTGTCCGGCGGGCAATCCGACGAGGACGCGACCGCGCATTTGAACGCGATGAACCGGATCGGCGGTCTGCCCTGGCGCCTCACCTTCTCCTACGGAAGGGCGCTGCAGGCGGCGCCGCAGAAGGCGTGGTCGGGCAAGGCGGAGAACGTCGCCGCGGGGCAGCGCGCCTTCACGCACCGGGCGCAGATGAATTCGCTCGCCAGCAAGGGCGAATGGAAGGCCGATCTCGAAAAGAAGGCGGCATAGTTTGGCCACGAAACCCGTTCCACCGCGCCCCGTGCCGCGTCTCTATCTTGCGACGCCGGAGGTGGACGATCCAGCGGCGCTGATCGCAAGCCTGCCTGGCTTGCTGGCGGCCGCCGATGTCGCCGCGGTGCTGCTGCGGCTCAGGATGACCGACCAGCGCACCATGATCTCGCGGATCAAGGCGCTGGCGCCCGCGATCCAGGGCGGCGGAGCAGCTCTTCTGCTCGACGGCCATGTCGAACTGGTTGCCCGCGCCGGCGCCGATGGCGCGCATGTCAGCGGCATCGAGGCCCTGGCGGAGGCGCTGCCGTCGCTGAAGCCCGACCGTATCGCCGGCGTCGGCGGCCTGTCGACACGGCACGATTCGATGGCCGCGGGCGAAGCCGGCGCGGATTACGTGCTGTTCGGCGAACCCGACGCGCAGGGATCGAGGCCCGCGGTAGAGGCGATCGCCGAGCGCCTCGAATGGTGGGCCGAGCTGTTCGAGCCGCCCTGCATCGGCCATGCGGCATCGCTGGACGAAGCTCGCGAATTCGCCGCCGCCGGCGCGGATTTCGTCCTGGTCGGCGATTTCATCTGGGCCGATCCGCGCGGCGCGGCGGCGGCCCTCGAGGAAGCCGAACAGACCATCAGGCAAGCCCACGCCGCCACCTCCGGAAAAGTCAAAGCCGAGCAGGGATAACGCCGGAAATGAAAATCCTGCGGCCCACACTGATCCTGGCCAGTTTGCTGATGCTCCCGGCAAGCGGCATGGCGCAGACCCAGCTGCTGCCGCCGCCCGGTGCGCCAAGGCCGCTGCTGCCGCCGCCGGGGATGCCGACGCCGGTCGCGCCTGCGAAGAAGGAATCCAGGCCGAAACCGCCGGTGGCCGCCAAAAAGCCCGCGCCGGCCGCGACGCCGAAGCCCACCGCAACGCCCACGCCGACGGCGACCGTGACGCCCGCTCCGGTGTTCGACGATCCGAATGTCGACCTGGTCTACGGCGCCTATCAGCGCGGCCAGTACAAGACCGCGTTCGATCTGGCGACCAACCGCGCGCAGTTCAACGGCGATCCCAAGGCGATGACCATGCTCGGCGAACTCTATGCCAACGGGCTTGGTGTCAAGCGCGACTACGCCAGGGCCGCCGAGTGGTACAAGCGCGCCGCCGACGGCGGCGACCGCGAGGGCATGTTCGCACTCGCGATGTTCCGGCTGGCCGGGCGCGGCGGCCCCATCAACCGCGAGGAGGCGGCAAGGCTGCTGGCGTCCGCGGCCAAGCTGGGCAACCCGAAGGCGGCGTACAATCTGGCGCTGCTCTATCTCGACGGGCAGACGCTGCCGCAGGACGTCAAGCGCGCCGCGGAACTGCTTCGTGTCGCCGCCGACGCCGGCAATCCGGAAGCGCAATACGCGCTCGCCACCTTCTACAAGGAGGGCACCGGCGTGCCCAAGGACATCGACAAGGCGGTGCGGCTGCTGCAGGCGGCCGCGCTGGCCGGCAATGTCGATGCCGAGGTCGAATACGCCATCGCGCTGTTCAACGGCACCGGAACGGCGAAGAACGAGGCGGCCGCGGTGGCGCTGCTGACCAAGGCAGCCCGGCAGAACAGCCCGATCGCTCAAAACCGCCTCGCCCGCGTGCTGGTGATGGGGCAAGGCGCAGCAATGGACAAGATCGAGGGCCTGAAATGGCACATTGTTGCGAAAACCGCCGGCAAGGGCGATCTCATGCTGGATGAGGCGCTGGCTGCGCTCAGCCCCGAAGACCGCACCCGGGTCGAGGATGCCGCCCGCAAATGGGTCGGCACCAAATGATCCGCCTTGACGCCACCCCACCGGCAGGGCACCCACAGGGCGAAATCCCGCCAAATCCCTGTCCTGACCTGACGCTCAGGTCGTCTTGAGCCGAGATCATGCTGCAATCAGCCCTTATGAACGTCATGGTCAAGGCCGCGCGCCGCGCCGGCCGCAGCCTCAAACGCGACCTCGGCGAGATCGAGAACCTGCAGGTATCGCTGAAGGGGCCGGCCAATTTCGTCTCGCTGGCCGACAAGCGCGCCGAGGAAATGCTGCTCACCGATCTCACCAAGGCGCGGCCGGGCTACGGCTTCATCGGCGAGGAAGGCGGCGTGCGGATCGGCGACGACAAGACCCATACCTGGATCGTCGACCCGCTCGACGGCACCACCAATTTCCTGCACGGCATCCCGCAATTCGCGATCTCGATCGGGCTGCAGCGCGAGGGCGTCATGATCGCCGGCGTGATCTACAATCCCGCCAATGACGAGCTCTACACCGCCGAGCGCGGCAAGGGCGCCTTCCTCAACGACCAGCGGCTGCGCGTCGCCGGCCGCCGCCAGCTCGGCGATTGCGTGATCGCCTGCGGCCTGCCGCATATCGGCCGCGGCGACCACAATCTGTCGCGGCTGGAAATGACCGCAATCCAGAACAAGGTGGCGGGCCTGCGCCGGTTCGGCGCCGCCTCCCTCGACATGGCCTTCGTCGCCGCCGGCCGCCTCGACGGCTACTGGGAACGCAATCTGCAGCCATGGGACATGGCAGCCGGCCAGATCATCATCCGCGAAGCCGGCGGCACGGTGAGCGGGATCGAGGGCGACGACGATCCGCTGAAGACGGGCAATCTGATCTGCGGCAACGAATTCGTGCATGCGGAACTGGTGAAGATATTGAAGCCGCTGGGGAAGTGACGGCGACCACGCCGTCATCATCCGCGAAAGCGGATGATCCAGTACGCCGCGCCGCTGATAGCTAGGCTGTAATGTCGCGGAGCACTGGATGCCCGCCTTCGCGGGCATGATGAACGAGATTGCAGGACACGCCCGCGCTTCTCTATGGCTTCGACGCTTCGGGCGTCACCTCCGCCTCCGCCACCTTCTCCACAACCCGGTCCCCCGCCAGCACGCGCTGCACCACGACGAAGAACACCGGCACCATCAGCAGCGCCAGGATCACCACCGCGATCATGCCGCCCATCACGCTGGTACCGAGTGCCTGCTGGCTGGCGCTGCCGGCGCCGGAGGCGATCACCATCGGCAGCACGCCGCAGACGAAGGCGAGACCGGTCATTAGAATGGGGCGGAAACGCAGGGTACAGGCTTCCACCGTCGCCTCGATCAGCGGCTTGCCCTGGGCGCGCAGGTCTTTGGCGAATTCGATGATCAGGATGGCGTCTTTCGCCGCCAGCCCGATGATGGTGATGAGACCGACGGTGAAATAGACGTCGTTGGGCAGGCCGCGCATGGTCGCCGCCAGCACCGCGCCGCAGATGCCGAGCGGCACCGTCAGCAGCACCGCCAGCGGAATCGTCCAGCTCTCGTAGAGTGCTGCGAGACAGAGGAACACCACCAGCAGCGACAGGCCGAGCAGGATCGGCGCCTGCGAGCCCGACAGCTTTTCCTGCAGGCTTTGCCCGGTCCACTCATAGCCGAAGCCGCGCGGCAGCCGTCCCGCGAGCCGCTCCATCTCGGCGATGGCGTCGCCCGAGGTGAAGCCCGGTTTCGCCTCGCCGCTGATGCGCACCGCGGGATAGTAATTGAAGCCCGCGATCTGGGTCGGGCCTTTCGACCACTCCACCGTGGTGAAGGCGGACAATGGCACCAGCTGGCCGCGGTTGTTCTTGACGTTGTAATTGAGGATGTCGTCGGTCTCCATGCGGCTGCTGTCGGCGGCCTGCACGATCACCCGCTGCATCCGGCCGCGGTTCGGAAAGTCGTTGATGTAGTTCGATCCGAGATTGGTCGAGATCGTGTTGTTGATGTCCTCGAAGGTGACGCCGAAGGCGCCGGCCTTCTCGCGGTCGATGGTCAAATTTACCTGCGGTCCCTCCGGCAGGCCCTCGACGAAGACGTTTTTCAGCACCGGGCTGGCGTTGGCTTGCGATATCAGGCGGTCGGCGGCGGCGACCAGCGCCGGATAGCCCTTCTGGCCGCGGTCCTGCAGGCGGAAGGAAAAGCCGGCGGAATTGCCGAGATTGTCGATCGGCGGCGGCTGCAGCGCGGAAATCTTGGCGTCGCGGATCGAGGCAAGGTCGCGGTTGATGTCGGCGACGATCGCGGCCGCGGAATCCTTCGCCGGACGCTCCGACCAGTCCTTCAGCGTGATGAAAGCCTGTGCGGTGTTGATGCCCTGGCCGAGAAAGCTGAAGCCGGTCAGGAAGGTGACGGTCTCGACACCGGCGCGCTGGGCCAGGTATTTTTCAACCTTCTCGACCGCGGCCTCGGTGCGCGCATATGAGGCGTCGGCCGGCGTCTGCACGTCGGTGGTGATGAAACCCTGATCGTCGACCGGGAGGAAGCCGCCGGGTAGGCGAAGGAAGGCCCAGCCCAGTCCGATCAGCAGCGCCGCGTAGACCAGCATCAGCCGCCCGGTGCGCCGCAACGACCAGCCCACGGTGCCGGCATAGCGCATCTTCACGCTTTCGAGCACGCGGTTGAACCAGCCGAACACGCCCTTGCGCGCATGGGCATGGCCGGCCTCGACCGGCTTCAGCAGCGTCGCGCACAGCGCCGGCGTCAGCGACAGCGCCAGCAGCGCGGAGAAGCCGATGGCGGCGACCATGGTGACCGAGAACTGGCGGTAGATGATGCCGACCGACCCCGGGAAGAACGCCATCGGCAGGAACACGGCGACCAGCACCAGCGTGATGCCGATGATGGCGCTCGATATCTGAGACATCGCCTTGCGGGTGGCCTCCTTCGGAGACAACCCCTCCTCCGACATGATGCGCTCGACGTTTTCGACCACGACGATGGCGTCGTCGACCAGAATACCGACCGCTAGCACCATGCTGAACATGGTCAGCATGTTGATCGAATAGCCCACCGCCAGCAGAATCGCGCAGGTCCCGAGCAGCGCCACCGGCACCACGATGGTGGGAATGATGGTGTAGCGGATGTTCTGCAGGAACAGGAACATCACGATGAACACCAGCACCACCGCCTCGGCCAGCGTGATCAGCACCTTCTGGATCGAGGCCTCCACCACCGGCGTGATATTGTAGGGAATCTGGTAGGAGATATTCGCCGGGAAGAAGCGCGACAGTTCCTCCATCTTGGCTTCGACCGCGCTGGCGGTGGCCAGCGCATTGCCGCTCGGCGACAGCAGCACCGAGAGGCCGGCGGTCGGCTGGCCGTTGAGCCTGGTGTTGAACTGATAGCTCAATCCGCCGATCTCGAGCCGGGCGACGTCGCGCAAGCGCACCGTCGAACCGTCCGCATTGGCGCGCAGGATGATGGCGCCGAATTCGTCGGGAGAGGAGAGCTGGCCCTTGACCAGCACCAGCGCCGAAATCTTCTGATCCTTGGTGCTCGGCTCGGCGCCGATGCTGCCCGATGCCACTTGGGCATTCTGCGCCGATATGGCTGTGTTGACGTCGTCGACAGTCAGGCCGTAGCCGACCAGCTTGGCGGGATCGATCCAGATCCGCAGCGAACGTTCGGTGGAATACAGCGTGGCGCGGCCGACGCCCGGAATGCGTCTGATCTCGCCGAGCACGCTGCGGATCATGAAATCGCCGAGACCGACTTCGTCGAGGGTGCCGTCGGTCGAACGCAGCGTGATGATCTGCAGCACCGCGCTGGAGGCTTCCTCGATCAGGATGCCCTGCTGGATCACCGCGCGGGGAAGCCGGGCCTCCACGCGCTTGATGCGGTTCTGCACTTCGACCGACGCCGTTCCGGTGTCGGTGCCGGGCACGAAGTTGGCGATGATCTCGACCGCTCCGAGCGAGTCGCTGGTGGATTCGAAGTTGAGAATCCCGTTGGCGCCGTTGAGTTCTTCCTCGATCAGCCGCGTCACGCTGTTGTAGAGGTTTTCCGGCGAGGCGCCTGGATAGCTGGTCGAGATCGAGATCGAGGGAGGCGCGATGATCGGGTACTGCGCCACCGCGAGCAGCGGGATCGAGATGGCGCCGACGAGGCATATGAACAGCGCGACGACCCAGGCGAAGATCGGCCTGTCGATAAAGAAACTGGGCATCAAGCGTTACCGGTCCGCTTGCTCGGTCTGCCTTGCTACCTCGGTGTCGGCCGAAGCGTCCCCTTCGGTGAACAGCTGCGGTCGGACCTTGTCGCCGGCCGCGAACTTCTGGAAGCCCTCGACCACGACCTTGTCACCGGCTTTCAGCCCTTCGGTCACGAACCACTGGCCGTCCTGCATCGATCCGGTGCGCACGGGCTGAACCGCGACGCGGTTGTCGTCCTTGATCACGAACACTTCGCTGCCGCCGCCGCCGTTGCGCTGGATCGCCTGCTGCGGCAGGGCGATGGCATCAGTGTCGATGCCCTGCTCGATCAGCACGCGGACATACATGCCCGGCAGCAATTCGCGCTTCGGATTGGGAAACTCGCCGCGCAACGTCACCTGCCCGGTATGGGCGTCCACCCTGGCGTCCGAGAACAGCAGCCTGCCGGGCGTCGCGTAGACCGTGCCGTCATCCAGCACCAGACGAACCCTGGCCGCATCGGGCGCGATGCGATCGAGTTCGCCGCTCTCGAGCGAGCGCCGGAGTTGATTCATTTCGGTGACCGACTGGGTGAAATCGGCATAGATCGGATCGAGTTGCTGAATGGTCGCGAGATTGGTCTCGTTCTGCACCACGAGAGCGCCTTCGCTGACCAGTGCCGCGCCGACGACACCGTGGATCGGGGCGCGAATCGTGGCGTAGCTCAGATTGAGCTTGGCGCGGGCGACTTCCGCCTTGCGTCCCTCGACCTCGGCCGCCGCCTGCCGCATGGCGCTGATGGCTCTTTCATTTTCGGCCTCCGAGGTGGCCTTCTGGCTCGTCAGGGTGGCAATTCGTCCCGCCTGCCGTGACACCTGCTCGAATGCCGCAACGGCCTTGGCGAGCGCCGCCTCGGTGGACTGCACTTCGACTTCGAACGGCCGCGGATCGATCCGGTAGAGCGGATCGCCGGCCTTGACCTCGCTGCCCTGATTGAACAGGCGTTCGGTGACGATGCCGGAGACGCGCGGACGCACATCGGAAACGCGGGTCGGAGCGACGCGCCCGGGCAATTCGCGCACCAGCGCGCGGGATTGCGGCCGGATGGAGACGATACTGACTTCGGGATCGGAGGTTTGAGCTGCCGCGATCGCCGAGGAAGGTTCATTGCATCCAGCGAGAAGCGGCGCCATCGCAGCCAACATCAAGACGATGCCCGCCGATTGCGTGCGAAATCCATTGATCATGAAGGGTCGCCCCAAGTTTGAGTTCTGCGCGGATTGATCTTCCGCTGGTGCGGCGTCGCGAACGAATCCGCGTTTCTCTTGGGGAACAAGTTAGATCACTGTTGCTGCATTGCAATATTGTTCGAGGCGGCTCAATGTCACACGTGGATAGCCCGTTGAATAAACAGGATTTTCCGGCTCTCACTCGATCGTGAATCAGATCGGTTCCGGTTCCATTTTTTGGTTCCACGCCCCTGGCGATGAAGGCGCCGTTTTCGTTGCTCAGCGAGGCAGCAAACGCCGAATTGTTGGGCGCATCGATGCGACGTGTTGATCAAGCCGCGGCCTTCATCCGGTAATGGCTGACGCCCCATTCGCTGCCCTCGGCGTAACCGAACAGCCCCGATGCGGCGAGCAAGAACCAGCGCCAGCGCCGCATCCACAACGGCGTCGCGTTGCCGTATACGCCGCGCAGGATTTCCTCGATCTCGTCATGGTGGGCATCGAAATTGGCCAGCCAGTCGAGCGCGGTGCGCTGATAATGCGTGCCGCTCCAGCGCCATTCCTTCTCGACCTCGAACAGGTCGGCATATTGCCGGATCAGATGATGGCTCGGCATCACGCCGCCGGAGAAGAAATGCCGCGCGATCCAGTCTTCGCCATTGGCGCTATCGAACAGATAGGCGCCCGAGCGATGCGTGAAGATGTGCAGGAAGAAGCGCCCGCCCGGTTCGAGCCATGACCGCACCCGCATTAGCAATTCGCGCCAGTTCGTCATGTGCTCGAACAATTCAACCGACACGATGCGGTCGAACTGGCGTCCCGGATCGAACGCGTCGATATCCGCGGTGAGCACCCGAAGATTCCCCAATCCCCGCGATGCTGCTTCGTGCTCGATGAATTCGCGCTGCAATGGCGAATTCGGCACCGCGGTGATCTCGGCATTGGGAAATAGTCGCGCCATCGACAGCGCCAGCGAACCCCAGCCGCAGCCGAGTTCGAGGATCGCCTGCCCGTCGGCCAGATCGGCATGCTCGATGGTCTGGCGCAGCGCCTCTTCCTCGGCCTCCTGCAGCGTGGACGCCGGTTCCTTGTAGAAGCATGACGAGTATTTGTGGTTGGGACCGAGCACCCGCGCAAAGAATGCCAGGGGCATTTCATGATGCCGGGTTCCGGTTGGGCCACCCTGCCCGGCGGCGGCGCGTGCCGCCATCTCGCCGGCGAACGCCGCATCGCGCTCGGCGCTGCCGCTGGCGAGCCGTGTGGCGGTGTGCGAGCACAGCCGCTGGATCGCGGCGCGAATGACGACGTCGGGCAGCGGCACACGTTCGGCGGTGCCGATCATCCTGGAAACGAAGCTCATGCGACCGCTCCTTCTCGTCGTGGCCGGCGTCGCGAAGGGTGAGGGCCGACATTCGCCCTGCAACCGGCGAGCCCGGCTGCAGGGGCCGGCGCGGCGGAATGCGACAGCGCGTCGGCGGCGGAGGGCTCCGAGATACCAACTGTCATCCGAAATCCCTGATATCCCCGCTAGACACCGCCCATTCATGGACTACGCTCCTAACCAAGCTGCGGATTCACCCAGGGTTCCACAATCCACCCCGAATCAGGGCTATCTGAGCTTCTTTCCCGGTCCCGCTGTGCCATATTCGGGCGCGAAACCGGTTCCTCGCAACGGATGACACCGACCAATGCCTCCACGCCCTTCTTCCCGCTCCGCGATGGAGACCGAACTGAACAAGCTGTCCTCGCCGCGGATCTTCCTGGTGCGGATGCTGGTGTTCCTGGTGCTCTGCGCGCTGCTGCTGGTGGTGCTCTACAAGCAGATCATCGAAGCGTTTTTCGCCAATCCCGGCCTCAACGCGCTGATCGGCGCGGTGCTGTTGATCGGAATCATCCTGTCGTTCCGCCAGGTGGTGCGGCTCTATCCCGAGGTCGCCTGGGTCAACAATTTCCGGATCTCCGATCCCGGCCTCGCGGTCGACCGGCACCCCACCTTGCTGGCCCCGATGGCGGCGATCCTCGGCGGCGAGCGCACCGGGCGGATGACGATCTCGCAGACCACCATGCGGCACCTGCTGGATTCGATCGCGACAAGGCTCGACGAGGCCCGCGACATTTCCCGCTACATGACCGGCCTGCTGGTCTTCCTCGGGCTGCTCGGCACCTTCTGGGGCCTGATCGAAACCGTCGGCTCGGTCGGCAAGGTGATCGAGGGGCTGAAGGTCGGCGGCGACGCCGGCTCGCTGTTCGATACCCTCAAGGAGGGCCTGGCCGCGCCGCTCGGCGGCATGGGCATTTCGTTTTCGTCGTCGCTGTTCGGTCTCGCCGGCTCGCTGATCCTGGGATTCCTCGATTTGCAATCGAGCCAGGCCCAGAACCGCTTCTATACCGACCTCGAGGACTGGCTGGCTTCCACGGTGCGTGAATACACCCGCGAAGGCGCCGGCGGCCCGGGCGGCGAGCTTCAGGCCGCCGTCGAACGGTTGCGCCTGACCCTCGAAGAGGGCGGCGCCAGCCGCGGCACCACGGCGGCGATGGCCAACCTCGCCGAAGCCATCCAGGGCCTGGTCACGCATATGCGGACCGAGCAGCAGATGATCCGCGAATGGGCCGACGGCCAGGGCGAGCAGAACCGCGAGATCAAGAAGCTGCTCGAGCGGATCGCGCGCCAGCCCGAGAAGAGTTTGGGAGAGTGACGCGTGCCCCGGACGCGGCGCGGCGTTCTTGACGTTGGGCTGAAGTGGTCCCGGCACTGCGGAGCAGCGCAAAAACGCTGCCCCGCGTCCGGGACACGAGATTGTAGTGGAGACTTCTGAATGGCCCTCGCCCGTGCCCGCCGCAACGAAACCGGATTCAACTACTGGCCGGGCTTCGTCGACGCGCTGTCGACGCTGGTGCTTTCGATCGTATTCCTGCTGTCGGTGTTCCTGGTGGTGCAGTTCTTCCTGTCGCAGGAGGTCACCGGCAAGGACAAGGCGCTGGAGCAGCTCAACGCCAAGCTGGCGCAGCTCAACGACCTGCTTTCACTGGAAAAGCTCGGCAAGCTCAATCTCGACGACCAGCTGTCGCAGTTGCGTGCCGGACTGGCCTCGGCCGAATCCGAACGCGATCGCGTCAAGGGACTCTATGAAGGTCTCGCGGGCGCCGGCAGCGACGCCGCCGGCCGCGCCGGCGAACTCAACAAGGCGCTGGATTCCGAAAAGCAGGTTTCGTCGCGGGCGCTGGCGCAGATCGAGGTCCTGAACCAGCAGATCAGCGCGCTGCGCCGCCAGCTGGCGGCGCTGGAGGAAGCGCTCGAGGTTTCGGAAAAGCGCGACAGGGAATCGCAGGGGCGGATCGCCGATCTCGGACAGCGGCTGAACGTGGCGCTGGCGCAAAGGGTGCAGGAACTGTCGCGCTATCGTTCGGAATTCTTCGGCCGCCTGCGCGCCATTCTGGGCAACCGCCCGGACATCCGCATCGTCGGCGACCGTTTTGTGTTTCAGTCCGAGGTGTTCTTCGACACCGGACAGGCGCTGCTGCTGCCCGAGGGCCGCGCCGAGCTCGACAAGCTTGGGGCCGCGCTGACCGAGCTGGACAAGCAGATTCCCGCCGAGATCGCCTGGGTGCTGCGGGTCGACGGCCATACCGACGTGCGGCCGATCCTGAACAGCCCGGTGTTCAGGTCGAACTGGGAATTGTCATCGGCGCGCGCGATCTCGGTGGTACAGCACCTGATCTCGCTCGGCGTGCCGGCTCAGCGGCTGGTCGCGGCGGGTTTTGCGGAGTTCCAGCCGCTCGACACCGCGGCGACGGAAGAAGCCTACAAGCGCAACCGCCGCATCGAGCTGAAGCTGACGGAACGGTAGTGAGAAAACACATCGTCATTGCCGGGCTTGACCCGAGAATCCATCTGAAACGACTGTTGCGAAGTAGCTGGATGCCCGGGTCAAGCCCGGGCGTGACATCCGTGCTCTCATGAGCGTTCCCTTCCTCCTTCGTCCCTATCGCGCCGAGGACGAGGACGCCGCCATCGCGCTGTGGCTTGCGACCTGGAAGCTCGCTTATCCCTCGATCGATTTCGACGCCCGCGTGGACTGGTGGCGGGAGCGCTGGCGCAACGAACTGGTGCCGAACGCAGCGATCATTGTCGCCGAACAGGGCGGCGCGATGGTCGGCTTCGTCACCATCGATTCATCGGGCTATCTCGACCAGCTGGTGGTCGCGCCGGATCTCTGGGGATCGATGCTCGCAACTGGTCTCGTCGATGAAGCCAAGCGGCGATCGCCCGATGGCGTCACGCTCAAGGTCAATGCCGACAATAACAGGGCGATCCGCTTCTACGAGCGCAACGGATTTGTGCAGGCGGGAGAAGATGTGAACCCGGGATCGAAGCGACTCGTGCTGAAGATGGCGTGGAAGCCGTAGTCATCCATTCCGTCATTGCGAGGAGCCCTTGCGACGAAGCAATCCATCTTCCAACCGGTCCGCAGCGAAATGGATTGCTTCGCTTCGCTCGCAATGACGTTGAGGGATTGGCGTCGAAGTCACACACCCTCGAACTGCAACCTTGCCAATCTCGCATAGAGCCCGCCTGCCGCCACCAGTTCGGCATGGGTGCCCTGTTCGACGATGCGGCCCTGGTCCATCACCATGATGCGGTCGCAGGAAAGCACGGTGGCGAGCCGGTGCGCGATCACGAGCGTGGTGCGGTGGCGCATCAGTTCTTCCAGCGCGGTCTGCACCAGCGTCTCGCTCTCGGCATCGAGCGACGAGGTCGCTTCGTCGAGCAGCAGCAGCGGCGCATCGCGCAGAATCGCGCGCGCGATCGCGATCCGCTGGCGTTGTCCGCCCGACAGCGTCACGCCGCGTTCGCCAAGTTGCGCCTCGAAGCCGCCCGGCAGCCGGCGGATGAATTCGCCGGCATGGGCGAGGTCGGCGGCGCGCTCGACTTCCGCATCCGTCGCATCGGGCCGGCCGAAGCGGATGTTGTCGCGCGCGCTGGCCGCGAACACCACGGAATCCTGCGGCACCAGCGCGATGCGGGCGCGCAATTCGCGCGGATCGGCCGCCTTGATCGGCACGCCGTCGAACGCGATGGCGCCGGAAGCCGGATCATAGAACCGCAGCAGCAGATGGAACAGCGTGCTCTTGCCTGCCCCCGACGGGCCGACGATCGCAACCTTCTCGCCGGCGCGTACGGTGAGCGACACGCCGTCGACCGCCAGTGTGTCCGGCCGGGTCGGATAGGCAAAGCTGACATTCTCGAAACCGACGTCACCCCGTGCCGGCACCGGCATCGCGCGCGGCGCCGCCGGCACTGCGATCGCCGACTTGACGCGGAGAATCTCGAACAGCCGTTCCGAGGCGCCTGACGCCGCCGACAGATCGCCCCAGACCTCGCTGAGCTGGCCGAGGCCGGCGGCGGCGAACGCCGCATACAGCACGAACTGGCCGAGCCGGCCGGGAGTGATCGAGCCGGTCAGCACGTCGTTCGATCCGACCCACAGGATCGCCACCACGCTGGAGAACACGATGAAGATGATGACGGCGGTGAGAACCGCCCGCGCCCGGGTCGAATTGCGCGCCGCCGCATAGGCTTGTTCGACCTCCCCGCCGAACCGGGCATTGGCCAGCCCCTCGCTGGTATAGGCCTGCACCGTCCTGATCGCGCCGATCAATTCCGATGCATAGGACGTGGCTTCCGCCAGCGTGTCCTGGGCGTTGCGCGACAGCCGCCGCACCCAGCGCCCGAACGCAACCAGCGGAATCACGATCAGCGGGATCGCCAATAATACGAAACCCGACAGCCTCGGGCTGGTGATCACCATCATCGCGGTGGCGCCGATGAACAGCATCAGATTGCGCAGCACGATCGAGACCGAGGCGCCGACCGCCGACTTGATCTGGGTGGTGTCGGCGGTCAGCCGCGAGATCAGTTCGCCCGAGCGCGCTGAATCGAAGAAGGCCGGCGACAGCGAGATCAGATGGGCGAACACGCCGCGCCTGATATCGGCGACGATGCGCTCGCCGATGGTCATGACCAGGTAGAACCGCGCGGCACTGGCGCTGGCCAGCACCGCGACCAGCGCGATCATCACGCTGAAATAGGAATTGATCATCGCGATGCCTTCGGGCGTGAAGCCGAAGTCGATCACCCGCCGCACCGCGATCGGCACCAGCAGGGTCGTGATCGCCGAGATGGTGAGCGCGATGAAGGCGAGCACGGCGCGGCCCCGGTAGCGCGCCACATAGGGCATCAATGCCAGCAGCGGGCGAAGCCGCGCGCGGCCCTTGGCCGGCAGCTCCGTCAGTTCGGCCTCTAGCAAGGGGACCTCGGCGACATCAGGATCGCGCTGCGGCGGCGTCTCGCCACGCCGCTGTTCAAGCCGTTCCATTGCGCTCATGAGATCAGGACCAATCGCTTTGCCAGCCCCCAGATAGGCCCAGCCGCCGACGCTGGCAAATCCGGCAAGATACTAATGCGCGATCCCCCGCGGGCCGGGGGCCAAGCTTGGCTTGTTTTGAGGGCCTCGCTGCGTTATAGAGCGGCCCAAATCCGTCCCCGCACAACCCGAAAGACAGGCGCCGGCGCGCCGAAGGATCTGCCATGAAAGCCGAAATTCATCCGGAATATCATATGATTACGGTGGTCATGACCGATGGCACCGAGTATCAGACGCGGTCCACCTGGGGCAAGGCGGGCGACAAGCTCAACCTCGACATCGACTCCAAGTCGCACCCGGCCTGGATCGGCGGCGCCCAGCAGATGCTCGATCGCGGCGGCCGCGTATCCCGGTTCCAGAAGAAGTTTTCGGGCTTCCTCAAGAAGGACTGAGGCCGGTTGCGCCTCGCCTGACGCAGATATCGAAACGCCCCGGCTCGCGCCGGGGCGTTTTTCGTTGGAAAATGGCTGCGACCGATCCCCTGGATCAGCCGCTCTGGCGCTCGAAAGCCGCTTTCAGGCGATTGAGCTGCGGTACCAGGGGATTGCCGATCGAGGCGCGTTCGGCCGCCGGAGCATGGATCGTGGTATCGAGGCGGCGGACCTTGGTCTGCAGCGCCATCGAGCGGGCGATCAGCTCCTGCAATTGCTGCGGCAGCTTTTCGATGATGTCGACCGGACCGGGGTCGGCGGCCGAGAGCTTGACCTTGGTCTTTTCGCGGTTGGCCTGGGTCAGCGTCATCTCGCCTTCCTTGACCGCGCGGTGCAGCAGCAGCCATGACGCCAGCTGCATCAGGCGGGTGGTCAGCCTCATGCTTTCGGTGGCGTAAGTCAGGCTGACGGAGCGGTCGAGCGCCTTCGCCTCGGTGCGGCCGACGCCGTCGAGATAGGCCGCGGTCTCCTCGACCAGATCCATGCCCTCGCGGAACAGGGTGCCGAACGCCGCCGAATTGGTCAGTCTCTCGCTGAACTGGACGAGAGCGGTTTCGCCTTGCGAACGGTTCGACATGGTTACGCCTCACGCAACGGATTACGCCGCCGGCTTGAATGGGCGCCGGCTTATGATGAACAAATCATTACGCGCCGGCCGACGAGAGTCCAGCCGCATGCGCGATTATGGTTTCCAGTGAGGTACCGCGAACGCCCAAAAAAAGAGCCGCCATTTCTGGCGGCTTTTGAAGTTGATAACAGGGAGGCGTCAAACAGAGTGGACAGGAGCCACTCGGTGTCCAAACAAGGACAAGCGTAGTCATAAACGGGAAAGCTTAATGGACCGTAAACGAGCGGTTTTCTTCAAGCTTCGTTTGCCATGTCGGCCATTGGCCGAGGCCTGCGCCCCGAGTGCGTTGCACCCCGCCCTCTCATCCGTCGTCCCGGACAAGTGAGCGCAAGCGAACGCCGATCCGGGACGACGAGAGGGGGATCGCGCCTGATTACGTCTTGAAAAAATTGTTCGCCGCATCCTTCGACGCGCGCTTTTTGGTCATCGCCGCCTGCAGCCGCTCGATCTCGGCATGCATCAGCGCGATGCGCTCGGCCAGTTCCTCGACCGACAGCAGTGACAGGTCCTGCCCGATCTCGTGGGTGATTTTCTTTCGCGGTCGGTCGTCGTCCTCGATGGCCATGCGTTCTACCCCGTGCTCAACCCTGAGGGAGGCGGTTGCCAGCCGGAGCGCGGCTGGCTAATCAGGTGCCTCTTCGAAATTCCCGCCCTGGCCGAAGGAAAAACCATGGAAAAGCTGCCCGCGCAAATGACCGTCGTCGGCATCAGCAAGCCCGGCGGCCCCGAGGTGCTGATCCCCGAGACCCGCGCGCTGCCGGTGCCCGGTCCGGGTGAAATCCTGGTCAAGGTTGCGGCCGCGGGCGTCAACCGTCCCGATGTCGCGCAGCGCTCCGGCGCCTATCCGCCGCCGCCCGGCGCCAGCGACCTGCCGGGTCTGGAGATTGCGGGGGAAGTGGTCGCGCTCGGCGCAGGTGCCAGCCGGCACAAGCTCGGCGACAAGGTGATGTCGCTGGTGGCCGGCGGCGGCTACGCGCAATATTGCATCGCGCAGGATGCCCAGGCGATGGCGGTGCCCCCTGCCCTGTCGATGCAGGAGGCGGGCGCCATCCCGGAAACCCTGATGACGGTCTGGCACAATGTGTTCGAGCGCGGCGCGCTGAAGCCCGGCGAGACGCTGCTGATCCATGGCGGTTCATCCGGCATCGGCACCATGGCGATCCAGTTGGCAAAAGCGCTCGGCTCCAGGGTGATCGTCACCGTCGGATCGAAGGACAAGGCCGACGCCTGCATCAAACTCGGCGCGGACCTCGCGATCAACTACAAGACCGAGGATTTCGTCGAAGCCGTCAAGACGGCGACCAATGGCGCGGGCGCCAATGTCATTCTCGACATGGTCGGCGGCGACTATATCGACCGCAACTACGATGCCGCGGCGATCGACGGCCGCATCATCCAGATCGCGTTCCTGAGCGGGACGCCGAAGGCCACCGTCAATTTCTCCAAGGTGATGGTGAAGCGGCTGCTGCACACCGGCTCGACGTTGCGGCCCCGCAGCAATGCAGACAAGGCGGCGATGGTCGCCGCGATCGAGGCCAGGGTGATGCCGCTGCTGCGCGACGGCAGGGTCAAACCGGTTATGGACAGCACATTCCCGCTGGAAAAGGCCGCCGACGCCCATCGGCGCATGGAAACCAGCGAACATATTGGCAAAATTGTGTTGGCGGTTTAACGCTGTTGCGCGATGCGCATCCGGAAACCCTTTGATTTCCCTCACTTTCATGTCATTTATCGCGCAACGCCGGTCGATCAGCTTCGCCCGGACATGTGGCTGATTGCGGAGAACTGACATTGCGTCTGATCAGGTGCCTTGCGCCCCTCGCGCTGGGCCTCATGATGTTTGCCGCCGCGCCGCCGGCGCGCGCTGTCGACGCGGTCAGCGTTCGCAGTGACGCGGCTGCGATCGATCTCACCGCGATCCTCCAATATCAGCGCAGCGACGCCGACCGCATCCAGGTCTCCACCGCACCGGGCACCGACGGCATCGTCCGCCGCGTCGAAGTCCGCGCCCGCGAGGGCGGACAGAACTGGGTGGTGTTCGCGCTCGCCAACAACACCGACGACCAGCTCGACCGCCTGATCGTGGCGCCGCATTATCGCATCGTGTCGTCGGGGCTGCTGTGGCCCGACCTCGGGCTGTCGCGCATCGCCACCATCACGCCCTCGACCGGCGACCGTCCCGAGAAACAGGAGAGCGCGACCGCGGACATCTTCCGCATCACGCTCGATCCCGGCGCCGTCATCACCTTCGTTGCGGAACTGCGCACCGATAAACTGCCGCAGCTCTATCTGTGGGAGCCGGACGCCTACAAGGACAAGGTCAATTCGTTCACGCTGTACCAGGGCATCGTGATCGGCATTTCCGGCCTGCTGGCGCTGGTGCTGACCATCCTGTTCGTGGTCAAGGGCAGCATCATGTTCCCCGCCGCTGCCGCTTTGGCGTGGGCCGTGCTGGTCTATATCGGCGTCGATTTCGGCTTCTGGGGCAAGGTGCTCGACATGTCGAACAACGCCGAGCGCGTCTGGCGCGCGGCCGGTGAAGCCATCCTGGCGGCGACGCTGCTGGTGTTCCTGTTCGCCTATCTCAACCTCAGCCGCTGGCATGTGCGCTATTCCCACATCACCGTGGGGTGGCTGACCTTCCTCGGCTCGCTGGTGGCGCTGGCGCTGTTCGATCCCGCGGTCGCCTCCGGCATCGCGCGGATGTCGCTGGTGCTGATCGCCTTCGCCGGATTTGCGCTGATCGTCTATCTGTCGACCCACGGCTTCGATCGCGCGGTCCTGTTGATCCCGACCTGGTTCCTGCTGGTGGTCTGGGTGATCGCAGCCGGCATGACGGTGGCGGGCTCCGTCACCAACGACATCGTCGGCCCCGCCCTGCTCGGCGGCCTCGTGCTGATCGTGATGCTGATCGGCTTTACCGTGATGCAGCACGCCTTCGCCGGCGGTGGCGCCACCACCGGCGTGGTCTCCGACGTCGAGCGCCGGGCGCTGGCGCTGACCGGCTCCGGCGACCTGATCTGGGACTGGGACGTCTCGGCCGACAAGGTGTTCACCAGCCCCGAAACCGAGCAACTGCTCGGCCTCAAGCGCGGCACGCTGGAAGGCCCCGCGGCGAAATGGCTGGAAGTGCTGCACCCGCTCGACCAGGACCGATTCCGCGCGGCACTGGACAGCGTGCTGGACCAGCGCCGCGGCCGGCTGGTGCAGGATTTCAGATTGCGTACGCCGGACGGTCACTTCATGTGGTTCGCGCTGAAGGCACGGCCCGTGGTCGGCTCCGACGGCGAGGTTTCCCGCGTGGTCGGGACGCTGACCGACGTTACCGAGGCCAAGAACGCCGAAGAGCGCATGCTGCACGATTCCGTGCATGACAATCTCACGGGCTTGCCGAACCGCAAGCTGTTCATCGACCGGCTCGGCGCCGTGGCCAATTTCGCCAAGACCATGCCGAACCTGCGGCCGACGCTGATGGTGATCGACCTCGACCGCTTCAAGCAGGTCAACGATTCCGTCGGGATCGCGGTCGGCGATTCCATCCTGCTGACGCTGGCGCGGCGGCTGACCCGCATCCTCAAGCCGCAGGACACGCTGGCCCGGCTCGCCGGCGACCAGTTCGGCCTGATCCTGATGTCGGAGCAGGATTCGGCGCGCATCACCGCTTTCGCCGAGACCATCCGCAAGACAATCCGCGCCCCGATCGCCTTCAACGACCGCGAGATTTTCCTGACCGCCTCGATCGGCCTCGCACTGTCCGACCCGCAGACGCAATTGTCCGAAGAGATCATCAAGGACGCCGAACTGGCGATGTACCATTCCAAGCGCATCGGCGGCGACCGCATCGACGTCTACAAGCCGGCGATGCGCGCGCGCAAGACCGACCGGCTGACGCTGGAAAGCGAATTGCGCCGCGCCATCGAGCGCGAGGAGATCACCATCCTGTACCAGCCGATCGTGCGGCTGGAAGATCGCTCGATCGCCGGCTTCGAGGCGCTGGCGCGCTGGGACCATCCGAAGCTCGGCCGCATGTCGCCGGTGGAATTCATCTCGATCGCGGAGGAAATCGGTCTGATCGTCGATCTCGGCATGTTCGTGCTGGACCAGACCGCGAAGCAACTGGCGATCTGGCAGCGCGCGATGCGCTCGCGCGAACCGATTTTTGCCAGCGTCAACGTCTCCTCGCGGCAATTGCTGCGGCACGATCTGATCCACGATATCCGCACCGTGCTGTCGCGTTCCTCGGTGGCGCGCGGCACGCTCAAGCTGGAATTGACGGAATCGCTGGTCATGGAAAACCCCGAGCACGCCGCCCAGATGCTGACCCGGATCCGCGAACTCGGCACCGGACTGTCGCTGGACGATTTCGGCACCGGCCATTCCTCGCTGGCCTATCTGCAGCGTTTTCCCTTCGACACCATCAAGATCGACCAGTCCTTCGTGCGCACCACCAGCCGCGGCACCCGCCCGGTGATCCTGAAGTCGATCATCGCGCTGGCGCACGACCTCGGCATGGACGTGGTGGCGGAAGGCGCCGAGACCGACTCCGATGCCGTCGAGCTCTATCAGCTCGGCTGCGAATACGCGCAGGGTTTTGCGTTCGGCGAGCCGATGGACGCCGATGCCGCGATGCGGCTGTTGACGGAAGAGCGGCTGGAGGCGGCGAGCTAGTCAATTGCGCCCGCTCCTCATCGAACGGAATCAACTCATGCGACCTCATATCATCTGCCACATGAGTACTTCCATCGATGGACGCCTTCATCCCAGCCGCTTCACGCGGGCGGCGCCGGGAATTTCGTGGGACGTCCTGCGCGGGCACTATGAAAAGGTTCATGACAGCTTCGGGGCCGATGGATGGATCGTGGGCCGCAGGACCATGAGCGAAATGGCCAAGGGCACCGAGCGCAAAGTTGCCGAAGCACCGAAGCTGCCGCGTGAAGCGCATGTCGCCGCGCCCCGCGGCCGCAAGCTCGCCATCGCCATCGATCCGTCGGGCCGTGCCCATTACGGCAAAGACAATGTCGGCGGCGACCATGTCGTTGCGGTACTCGGCGAGCAGGTGTCCGACGCATACCTCGCCGAACTTCGCGAAGATGGCGTTTCCTACATCTTCGCCGGCGCCGGCGGCGACGATCTGGCAGGGGCGATGGAGCAGATGGCCGCGCGTTTCGGCGCCGGAAAACTGCTGCTTGAAGGTGGCGGCAGAATTAACGGATCATTCCTCAAGCGCGGACTGATCGATGAGTTCAGCACGCTGATTTTTCCCGCCGTGGACGGCGTTGCCGGCGCGCAAAGCATCGTCGATTACGAGGGCCCGGAGGGTGACCGTCCCGGCGCCGGCCAGACCTTGCGGCTGACCCATTGCGAGACGCTCGAAGGCGGGATGATCTGGCTGCGGCACGCCGTGGAACGGGCGGAATAGACGGGCTATCCATTTGCGACACCGAAAGGGGAGTGCCGGTCTCTCCCCAGCGGCCGGGATCATTCCTTTCGCAGAATCTTTTCCATGGCTTTTCCCTTCGCCAGTTCGTCGATCAATTTATCCAGGTAGCGAATTTCGCGCATGAGTGGCTCTTCGACGTCCTCCACCCGGACGCCGCAAACCACGCCCTTGATCAAGGCGCGCGACGGATTGATCTTCGGCGCCTTCGCAAAGAAGGTTTCAAAATCAGTCCGTTTTTCGAGCTGGGTTTCGATCTGCTTCTGGCCGTAGCCCGTCAACCAGGAGATGATCTGATCGACCTCGGCTTTGGTGCGGCCCTTCTTCTCGGCTTTCGCGACGTAATGCGGGTAAACGCTTGCGAAGCTCGCTGTATAGATCCGGTGTTTTGCCATGGGTGCTCCAGGGGTGCCCAACAGTCATGCAACCAAGGCCCGGGGCTCCGCGCATACCCCGGCCCGACGCAAAATATCTCCGACCGGACATCGGTGGCAACGAGCTCAAACGGAGCGCGAAGGTAGCATGATCCGGGATGTGTATCTGTGCATGGGGTTGTTTTCGATATTTTGCTTGGGGCGGGCGTCCTCGCTCCAGACACACGAAGGACGGCGGCGGATGCGCCGCCCTCACTTGATCTTCTTGAACCGCACGCTCCTGCCGTCCGCCAGCCGGGTCGCGATATAGCCGCCGGCGAGGCAGGCTTCGCGCTGCGGCATCTTCTCCTGCGGGCTGCGCAGCGTTTCCCACCACGACGCGCGGTGCGCCGCGCGCGGCAGTGCGGCGTCGATGATCTCCTCGATCTTTTCGAAGCTCAGCACGAATTCGGGCAGCGTCTGCTGTTTCAGGTAATCGCGCAGCGGGTCGTAATCGTTCACTTGCGCTCCAGATAGTGCTTCATCTCCGCGCGCAGCCCGTCGCGCAAATCGGCCCGCGCCATGCCGAAGGCGATGTTGGCGCGGAGAAAGCCGGCCTTGGAGCCGCAATCGTGCCGCTCGCCCTCGAACTCGACGCCGTAGAAGCTTTGCGTCCTGGCGAGGCCGATCATCGCATCGGTGAGCTGGATTTCGCCGCCGGCGCCGCGCTCCTGGGTTTCCAGGATCCTGAAAATCTCCGGCTGCAGGATGTAGCGGCCGGTGATCGAGAGATTGGACGGCGCGGTGCCCTGCGGCGGCTTCTCCACCATGCCGTCGACCTCGAACATGTTGCTGCCGTGGCGCTTGCCGACGCCGCAGATGCCGTACTGATGCGTCAGATCGGCGGGCACTTCCTCAACCGCGATCAGGTTGGATTTCTCGCCGAGCTTGTTGGCGGCCTCGATCATCTGCGCCAGGCATCCCGGCGTGTTGAGCACCAGTTCGTCCGGCAGCACCACCGCGAACGGCTCGTTGCCGACGATATCGCGGGCGCACCACACCGCATGGCCGAGCCCGAGCGGGGCCTGTTGCCGGGTGAAACTGGTGGCGCCGGCGGCGGGCTGGTCGCGCGCCAGGATGTCGATCTCGGCCTTCTTGTTGCCGCGCGCGGCCAGCGTGGTGTCGAGTTCGAACATGCGGTCGAAATGGTCCTCGATCACGCCCTTGTTGCGGCCCGTGACGAAGATGAAATGCTCGATGCCGGCCTCCCTGGCTTCGTCGAACACATACTGGATCAGCGGCTTGTCGACGATGGTCAGCATTTCCTTCGGCATCGCCTTGGTGGCGGGCAGGACGCGGGTGCCGAGGCCGGCGACCGGGAAGACGGCTTTGCGGATTTTCATGTGGGCTCGGGACGCCTTTGAGGGAGCTTCGGGTAAGAGAGCCGGGGGAACGCGCGTTCTGACCGCACGTTGGTAACCGGTTTGCAGCCGGGAACAAAGGCGGATGTATGATGATGGTTCCCCGGCCTGCCCGCAAACAGACAAGAAACAAAATCCGGCCCTTGTTAAGCTATTGGCAACCGTGACAGGGCCTTCTGGCCCAGGGGATGAGCGCGACATTTCGGGGAACGACGAGACATGCGGACGGGACACATGAGATTGAGCCGGGCCGGCGCGGTCGTGCTTGCCACGACGCTGTTGCTGGCCGGCGAGGTACGCGCCCAATCCCACGGCGGCGGGCTGCCGAATCCGTTCGGCAACATGTTCTCCGGCCCAAAATCCGCGACGCAGGCGCAGGCGCAACCTGCGCCCGCCGCCAGCAGCGCCCCGTTGCCCTGGACCGGCCAGGACGGGGCTTCCGGCCATCCCGCGATGACGGCGTCCGCGATCCGCGAGGCGGCGGCGAATTTTGACAATTGCGTCGCCTCGATGTGGCCCGAAGCCGCACGGCGTCGCATCTCGCAGGCCAGCTTCCAGCGCTTCACCGCCGGGCTCGCGCCCGACCTGCGCATCATGGACCTGATGGATTCGCAGCCGGAATTCACCAAGTCGGTGTGGGATTATCTCGACATTCTGGTCAACGACGTCAGGCTGGCCAAGGGCCGCGAGGTGCTTGCCAAATACAAGCCGCAGTTCGACGCCGTGGAGAAAGCCTACGGCGTCGACCGCTACATCATCGCCTCGATCTGGGGCATCGAATCGAACTATTCGACGATGATGGGCGATCGCAGCGTGCTGAATTCCACCGCGACGCTGGCCTGCATCGGCCGCCGCCAGAAATACTTCAGGGACGAGTTCCTCTCGGCGCTGGAAATCCTGCACCGCGGCGATTTGCGCCCCGAACAGTTGCGCGGCTCTTGGGCCGGCGCGTTCGGCCCGACGCAGTTCATGCCGACCTCGTTCAAGCGCTTTGCGGTGGATGCCGACGGCGACGGCCGCCGCGACGTGGTCGACAATCCAGCCGACCTGATCGCCTCGACCGCCAACAACCTGAAAAAGTCCGGCTGGCAGCCCGGCCAGACCTGGGGCTTCGAGGTGGTGATCCCCAAGAACTTCAACTACATGCTGGCCGACCGCGGCAAGGCGATGACGATCGCGCAATGGGAGAATCTCGGATTGGCCCGCGCCGGCGGCAAGCGGTTCCCGAATCCGGCCGAAAAGGCCTATCTGCTGGCCCCGGCCGGCGCCGAGGGGCCAGGCTTCCTGATGCTGCAGAATTTCCGGGTTATCATGCGATACAACCCGGCGGAGGCCTATGCGCTGGCGATCGGCCATTTCGCCGACCGGCTCCGCGGCGGCGCGCCGTTCGTGCAGCCCTGGCCGCGGCAGGAACGCACGCTGTCCCGCGCCGAGCGGCTGGAACTGCAGCAGCTTCTGGCCCGGCGCGGCTTCTATCGCGGCACCCCCGACGGCCAGTTCGGCGGCCACACCCGCGAGGCCCTGCGCGGCTTCCAGGCCTCGATCGGGGCGCCGGCGGACGGATTTGCCTCCTCCGAGGTGCTGGAGCGGCTCAGGGGCCGGCAGTAAAGTAACCTTGAAGACGACATTTCCGGAGCGACCTTGACGACAGCCGCCGATGCCCGGCTTATGGCAGGAAATCTGCCCGCTTGCGGCCTGATTCCGCTATTATAGCGATGGCCTGATCTTCACATTGCGATCGATCCGAATGCAGAAGCCGAAGTCCTTTTTCCGGGTGTTTACCGAAAGCGGCCCGCTGATCGCGCTGGCGGTTGCAATCGCTTTGCTGGTCGGGATCGTCGGGCCGGCATCCGCGCAGTTCTTCAATTTCGGCGGACCGCCGCGGCAGGCGCCGCCGCAGCGCGGCGGCGGGGGCGGCTGGTTCGGCGGCGACCTGTTCGCGCCATTTCAGCAGCCGGCGCCGAAGCGGGTCGAAAGTTATTCCAGGGCTCCGCCGCCGGACAAGCGCGACCCTAACATCGTGCCGGAGCGCAACTTGCTGGTGCTGGGCGACGCCATGGCGGACTGGCTCGCTTACGGCCTCGAGGACGCCTATTCCGAGCAGCCGGATATGGGCGTGATCCGCAAGCACAGGACCGTATCCGGCCTGATCAGGTACCAGCCCAGGGGCGAACCGGCCGACTGGGTGGCCGCGGCAAAAGGTATCCTCGCCAGCGAGAAGCCGGACGCCATCCTGGTCATGCTCGGGCTCAACGACCGCGTCGCGATCCGCGAGCCGGCGGCCGACAAGCCCGAGAAAAAGACCGACAAGAAGGACCCGCGCGCCAAGACCGATGCCAGGACCGATGCCAAACCGGGCGACGCGAAGCCCGCTGCAGAGCCGGACAATTTGGCCGACGCCAAAGCGAAGCCCGATAACAAGCCGGCCGATGCCGACGCGGCCGATGATGCCGACGGCGACGTGCCCTCGATCGTCGCTCCGGAAAAAACCGGCCGCGCCGGCGGTCTCCATGAGTTTCGCGACGAACGCTGGGTCGAGCTTTACGCCAAGAAGATCGAAGAGATGATCGCCGTGCTGAAATCCAAGGGGGTGCCGGTGCTGTGGGTCGGCCTGCCCGCGGTGCGCGGCCCCAAGGCGACGTCGGACGCGCTGTTCCTGAATTCGCTCTATCGTGACGCCGCCGGCAAGGCCGGCATCACCTATGTCGACGTCTGGGACGGTTTCGTCGACGAGGCCGGCCGGTTCCTGCAACAGGGCCCCGACTTCGAAGGCCAGACCCGCCGGCTACGCTCCTTTGACGGCGTGTATTTCACCAAGGCCGGCGCACGCAAGCTCGCGCATTATGCCGAGCGCGAGATCACCCGGCTGATGGCGGCGCGTTCCGGGCCGATCGCGTTGCCGACCGAACCCGCCACACCCGACGCCAACGCCCTGCCCGGTCAGCCGGCACCGCGTCCGCTGGCCGGACCGATCCTGCCGCTGGTGGCCTCTTCGGTCGGCACCGACCAGCTGCTCGGCGGTCCCGGCTCGCGGCCGGCATCGGTCGATGCGCTGGCGGCGCGTACGCTGGTCAAGGGCGAACCTCTGGCGCCACCTGCCGGCCGCGCCGATGATTTCATGTGGCCGCGGCGCGAGGTCGGACGGGAGCCAGCCAGAGGCGATGTGCCGGTGGCGTCCACGATGCCGGATGGAACGGTTGCCGCTCCTGAGGAGGCGCCGAAACCTGCGGCGAAGAAGCTGGTTCGCCCGCCACAACCGGCCACGCCGCCAGCGACGGCGCAACCGGGCACGCCCATGCCGTCATTGCGGAATTTCTTTGGATTTGGCGCTGCGCCGCGTCAGGCGCCGCCGCCGCCGCGCGCACCGGCAGGACCGCGTCCGCCAGCCGACGTCGGGCGATCAGCATCGGTCCCGGGCTGGTTCGCGCGCTAAGCATAGCCATGAGTCATTCCGGGGCGATGCGATGCATCGAACCCGGAATGTCGGTTGAGTTCGCCCTGTAGCCCCCGGATTCCGGGCTTGCGCCGATGGGCGCATCCCGGAACCAGGAGATAGATTGCCGGGTTTCAGTAGCGCCAGCGTGCCGGGGGACGGCGCGGCGGACGCGTCAACAGCATCGCCAGCGCAAAGCCAATGCCGCCCGCGATCAGCAGTGCGCTGAGCGGATTGTCCTGCACCCTCTTCGCCACGGCTTCCGATCCCTCGCGCAGGGTTTCGCCGCTGTTGTCATAGGCGTCCTTGGCAAGACCGGCGGCGGCATCGGTGGCGTCGCGCGCGGCATCCTTGGCCTGGCCGTACAGGTTCTGCACCGTGCCGGCAGCCTCGCGAACGCGACCCGAGGCCTCGGTCTGGGCGTCGCCGGTGACCTTGCCTGCGGCACCTTCGACCTTGCCGGCGAAATCCTTGGCGGTGCCGGCGATTCGATCCTTGTCCATCTGTTTACTCCTGAGCTGATTCTCGCGGAGGTAACTGACGAAACCGGCTCCGGTTCCTAGAGAATGAGTCCGCCATCGACGATGAGCGTCTGGCCGACGATGTAGGACGACAGCGGCGAGGCCAGAAACAGTGCCGCGCCCGCCATGTCGTCCGGCGTACCCAGCCGCTTCAGCGGAATACGCCCGATCGCGCCCTCGAGCCGCTTCGGATTTGATGTCGTGACCCTGGTCATTTTGGTATCGACCAGTCCGGGCGCTATGCCGTTGACGCGAATGCCGTCCTCGGCCCAGGCCTGTCCGAGCGTCCGGGTCAAGCCCATGGCGCCGGTCTTCGAGGCGTTGTAGGCCGGATTACCTTTTGTCGAGTGATAGGCGGCGGTCGAACTGACGATGATCAGCGAGCCGTTCGCCGTACTCAACATGCCGTGGAATTTGCCGGCGCAGGCCATCAGACTCATCAGGTTGACCTCGAGCACCTTGCGAAACCCGTCCATTTCGAATTCGCCGCGCCGATAGATCACCGCACCCTGCGCCAGCACCAGCACATCCAGCCGATCGAACGACGGCTTGAAATTTTCGATCGCCTGGGGATCGCTGACGTCGAGCCGCGCGTAATCCAGGCCATCGAGATGCGATCCCTCTTCGGGCGAATAATCCTTCGCCGATGCGCGGGTGCCGCAGACATGCACGCGCGCGCCCCTGGTGCGAAAGGCCTGGGCGATGCCGTTGCCGATGCCGCTGGAGCCGCCGACCACGAGAACCTGCTTGCCGCCGAAATCCAGTTCGTTCATTGCGTGCCTCCCGCTTTTCTTGTCCGGTTTGACGTGTCTGGGGATCGGTGCCAGCCTTGTCAATCCTGCAAGCCGCAGGCCCTCATCAGCGAGTATGCGATGGCCGACTTCAAACAACTCAGCCGCTCGGTCAAGGGATTGACCGTGCTCGTCACCGGTGCGGCGAGCGGCATGGGCCGCGCCACCGCGCGCGTATTCGCGGCCGAGGGCGCCAACGTCGCCGTGACGGATTACTCGGCCGAAGGCGCACGGACGGTTGCGGAGGAGATCGCGGCCGACGGCGGCACCGCAAGAGCGTGGACGCTCGATGTCGCCAGCCGCAACGATATCGACGCCGTCGTCAGCGCCGCCGCCGCGCATTTCGGCGGGCTCGATATCATCGTCAACAATGCCGGCATCTCGGTGCGCGTGGCAATCGACGACGACGGCTACGAGGAAGCCTGGGCGAGAGGTCTGGCCGTGATGCTGACGGCGCATCCGCGCATCATCCGCGCCGCGCTGCCGCACCTGCGCCGGTCGAAAAGCCCGCGGATCGTCAATATCGCCTCCACCGAGGCGCTCGGCGCCACCGCCTTGCATAGTCCGTATTCGGCGGCGAAGGCCGGCGTGGCCGGCCTGACGCGGTCGCTCGCGGTGGAACTCGGCCGCGACGGCATCACCGTGAACTGCATCTGTCCGGGCCCGATCAGGACCGCGATCACGGAGCGGATTTCGGAGGAGCACAAGACGATCTACGCCAAACGCCGCACCGCGCTCGGCCGCTACGGCGACCCGGAGGAAGTGGCTCACATGACGCTGAGCCTGTGCCTGCCGGCGGCATCGTTCCTGACCGGCGCCGTGATCCCGGTGGACGGTGGCCTGATGGCGCGCAACGCCTGAGGGCGGGCATGCGCGGCGCGACGTTGACATCATCCAGACAGGGAGTAGTTTTTCGCCCAACAGGGCGGATTAACCGCCCGCCTCGATCAGGAGAAAACGCGCCATGGCCATCACGATCCGGCAGCTTCATCCGCATTTCTTCGGCGAGGTATCCGGCGTCGATCTGCGCAAGCCGCTGACGCCGCAGGAAGCCCGCGATATCGAGGCCGGCATGGACAAATACGCCGTGCTGCTGTTCCGCAATCAGGACATCACCGACGAGCAGCAACTGGCGTTCGCGCTGAATTTCGGCGAGCGCGAGAACGCGCGCGGCGGCACCGTCACCAAAAAGGAAGATTACCGGCTGACCTCCGGTCTGAACGACGTCTCCAACCTCGGCAAGGACGGCAGGCCGCTGCCGAAGGATCACCGCACCCATCTGTTCAATCTCGGCAATTCGCTGTGGCATTCCGACAGTTCGTTCCGCCCGATTCCGGCGAAGTTTTCGCTGCTGTCGGCGCGCGTGGTCAACCCGAAGGGCGGCAACACCGAATTCGCCGACATGCGTGCGGCCTATGACGCGCTCGATGACGACACCAAAGCCGAGATCGAGGACATGATCTGCGAGCATTCGCTGATGTATTCGCGGGGATCACTCGGGTTTCTCGATTACACCGATGAAGAAAAGGAGTTGTTCAAGCCGGTGCTGCAGCGTTTGGTGCGCACCCATCCGGTGCACGGCCGCAAGTCGCTGTATCTGTCGTCGCATGCCGGCGCCATCAGGGGCATGACCATGCCGGAGGCGCGGTTGTTGCTGCGCGATCTCACCGAGCATGCCACGCAGCCCGAATTCGTCCACGTCCACAAATGGACGCTGCATGATCTCGTGATGTGGGA
Organism: Bradyrhizobium sp.; assembly: GCF_030697065.1. GTDB lineage: Bacteria > Pseudomonadota > Alphaproteobacteria > Rhizobiales > Xanthobacteraceae > Bradyrhizobium. The sequence goes on along the minus strand of NZ_JAUYQU010000256.1, from coordinate 13,314 downwards.
CAACCGCCAGACCATGCACCGCGTCCGCCGCTACGACCAGTCGCAGCCGCGCGACATGCGCCGCGCCACGGTGGCCGGCACCGAACCTACGGTGACGCAGCAGGCGGCGGAGTGATGTCGCGAGCCATCGCTCCATAAAAATGGTTGTCATCGCCCGCGAATGTGGGCGATCCAGTAAAAGCAGCTGTTGGAATTGGAAAACACCGGTGATTACTGGATGCCCCGCCTTGCGCGGCATGACGACCGAAGCTTATGCATGCCCGGCTTCGTTCGACAGCATGCCGGGATCGATCCCGATCTTGCGCAGCGCACGCAGGTATTTTTCCTCGACGTCGCGGCCGAAGATCAGATCCGGATCGGCGGAGCAGTGCAGCCAGCCATTTTCCTGGATTTCGGTTTCCAGCTGTCCCGGCGCCCAGCCGGCATAGCCGAGCGCGAGGATCGCGTGCTTGGGGCCGGCGCCTTTGGCGATCGCCTTGAGAATGTCGACGGTCGCGGTCAGGCAAATGCCCTCGTCGATCTGCAGCGTCGCATCCTTGATGAAGAAATCGCTCGAATGCAGCACGAAGCCGCGGCCGGTTTCGACCGGACCGCCTTTCAGCACCTTCATGCTCTCGGCGTTTTCAGGCAGCGTGATCTGGTCGGCCTTCTTGATGATGTCGAGTTGCACGAGCAATTCGGGAAAGTCGATGCTGCCGGCCGGGCGGTTGACGATGATGCCCATCGCGCCTTCGGACGAGTGCGCGCAGAGATAGATCACCGAACGCTCGAAGCGCGGATCTCCCATCACCGGCATCGCGATCAATAGCTGACCGTCGAGATAGCCCTGATTGGACGAATTGTCGCCAGCGCCGGCGGCTTGGCGGCGAGCAGTCCTCGGTCTTTTGCCTTCAGGGTCCATCCGCATATAAGGACTCTCGCGTTGTTGACCATCCTGATATTGGGTGGGCGTTCTGTCAATCAACCATCGCGCCGGTATTCGTGCCGGATCACAAGCATTTCAATGGTTTGCGGCCCTGCCAGCCTGTAAAGACGTCTCATGATCGTCATAGTTCCCCTGCGGACCGCGCTTGCCCTGGCCGCTGCCGTATTCGTGTCGTCCCTGGCGACCGAGGTCCACGCCGGGGATTCGTCGCCATGGCAGCACGACGACCACTCCGCGGTCCGGCTGCTGGCGGGCTCGCGCAGTGGCGCGGTGCTGCTCGGCGGCATCGCGTTTCGGCTGCAGCCGGGCTGGAAAACCTACTGGCGGACGCCCGGCGATTCCGGGGTGCCGCCGCGCTTCGATTTCTCGAAATCGGACAATGTCGAAGCCGTCACGGTGCTGTGGCCGGCGCCAAAACAGTTCGATGACGGCGCCGGCGGTCAAATGTTCGGCTACAAGACCCAGGTCCTGCTGCCACTGCGGATCGTCGCCAAAAATGCCGACAAGCCGGTGACGCTGCGCGCCGAAATCAACTACGCAATCTGCGAAAAACTCTGCATTCCCGTCGAAGCCAGGGCTGAACTCGCCTTCACCAGCGTCGCCAGCACCGAGGACAGCGCGCTGTACGCTGCCCTCGACACCGTGCCGAAGCCGGCCAATGTCGGCGATCCGAACCCGCTGACCATCCGCGATGTCAAGCGCGACGGCAAATCCACCGTGCTGGTCGATGTGGCGGTAGCCGACACGCGCGAAGTCAGCCTGTTCGTCGAAGGACCGACGCCGGACTGGGCGCTGCCGGTTCCGAAACTGATCGAGGCCGGGTACCCCGGGGTCAAGCGGTTCGGCTTCGAACTCGACGGCCTGCCGCCGGGCGCGACCGCCGAGGGCGCCGCGCTCAAACTGACCCTGGTCGGCGGCGACCGCGCCTACGAGTTCAATGTCAATCTGAACTGACCCGACGGGGACACCCCCACTTCAGCCATCGCGCAATCGACCATCCTGTTTGTTCGCGTAGCGCTCCGCGAAACGCGATTGTCTTTCATCGCGCTGTCAACACGATGAATTGAATTCCTGCACGATCGCGACTGTGAACCACACCACAATGCGAGGTTGTGGTCCGCGCTAGAAATTCGATGCTCCGCGCGAGTGATACTCAACTCGACACATTACCAGGAGGACATCATGTCTTTTTCCTTGTTCTCGAACAACTTCCAGGACAGGTTCATCGTCGCACGAGGCGGCTTTGCCGATATTGCCAAGATCGAAACCGATATCGACCGCGGTAACGCCACCTTCGACTGGACCGGCCCCAGTCTGAGGTTCGACACCACGGGGCAACTGCGACGAGCCGTCGCGCCGTTAGGTTTCGTGCTGCACATTGCGGATTTCGACAGTTTCCGCATCCACGAGAAGTTCTTCGACGGTATCGTCGACCCCGACAGAAAGGAGGAGGTTCGCCAGGAATCGACCTTCGTCGCTGTACCCGGACTCATCGACCCGAATCACTTTTCATTTCGTTCCGTGAAATTTCCCGACCGCTTCATTCGGCACAGAAGCTTCCAACTGTTTGCCGAACCGATAAACACGCCTCTCGACCATCAGGACGCGACGTTCAGGAGAGGCCCGCCTCAACCCCCAAACAGCTAGGCGACTCGTCAACGAATCGACAGATACACGGTCAGGCCTTGCGGCGCCGGATTCGGATTTGACTTGCGCTTCCGGCGCGACGGAGCGGCGGCAAGCAACCGGTCCTGATAGCCGGCTGGTGGCGACTCCGCGCCGTGCACGATTCAGCACGACGGCCGCGGGAGACCAAATCTTAACGATTGGTTGATAGACCGGAGTATCGCCGCCCTCGCGGCCTTTCCGGGGACGCTTCTTCCGTGGCCGTGATGGAAACCGATCCTGCAACCGCTTCGCCTGCCGGCATTGCTGCGCGGCTGAAGTCGCTGCTTGGCGGCACCAGTGAAGCCTCCGTCACGAAGCGCCTGGCCGGTACGGTGTTCATTATTCGCGTCATCAGCGCGGCGATGGCATACCTGGCCCAGATCCTGCTGGCGCGCTGGATGGGCGGCTCGGACTACGGCGTCTACGTCTACGTCTGGACCTGGGTGCTGCTGCTCGGCAGCATGATGGATTTCGGAATTTCGGCGTCGGCGCAGAAGATCATCCCGGAATGTCGCGCGAGCGGCGACATGGCGCTGCTGCGCGGCTTCCTGTCCGGCAGCCGCTGGATGACGTTTGCCGTGTCGGCGCTGATCTCGGCACTGCTTGCCGGCGTCGTGAGAATGCTGTCGCCGTGGATCGATCCTAATTCGGTGGTGCCGTTGTACATCGGCTGCGTCACGCTGCCGGCTTTCGTGGTCGCCAACACCCAGGACGGCATCGCGCGCTCGCATGACTGGATGCGGCTCGGCCTGATGCCGCAATTCATCGTGCGGCAGTCGCTGATCATCGGTTTTACCGCGGGCGCCTTTGCGCTCGGCTTCGATCTCGGCGCCACCGCCGCGATGCTCGCCAGCGCCGCCGCGGTATGGATCGCCATGATCGGGCAGATGATGGTGCTGAACCGCCGGCTCCGCGGTCATGTCGAGCCCGGCCCGAAGGCCTACGATTTTCGCGGCTGGCTCGCGGTCTCGCTGCCGATCCTGCTGGTGGAGAGCTTCTACCTGTTGCTGTCCTACACCGACGTGCTGGTGCTGCAGCAGTTCCGCTCATCCGAGGAAGTCGGCGTCTATTTCGCGGTCGTGAAAACGCTGGCGCTGGTGTCCTTCATTCACTACGCGATGTCGGCGACGACGGCGCACCGCTTTGCCGAATATCACGCGCTCGGCGACAAGGCGCGGCTGTCGGCCTATGTCGCGCATTCGATCAAGTGGACGTTCTGGCCGTCGCTCGCCGCCACCATCGTGTTGCTGGCACTGGGGAAGCCGCTGCTGTGGCTGTTCGGACCGCAATTCGTCGTCGGCTACGACATCATGTTCATCGCCGCCATCGGCCTCGTGGCGCGCTCCGCGATCGGCCCGGTCGAGCGGCTGCTCAACATGCTCGGCCACCAGATGATCTGCGCGCTGGCCTATGCGCTGGCGTTCGCGATGAATCTCGTGCTCTGCCTCCTGCTGGTGCCCGAATTCGGCGGCCACGGCGCCGCAGCCGCAACCTCGATCGCGCTGGTGTTCGAGACGGTGCTGCTGTTCTGGATCGTGCGGAAGCGGCTCGGGCTTCACGTGCTGGCGTTCGGGAAGCGCGGTTAGGATTGTCATGCCCGGGCTTGCCCGGGCATCCATCAGGTTGCGCAAGAGACTTCCCCCAAAGGCGATGGATTGCCGGGTCAAGGCCGGCAATGACGAGCTTGTGTCCCCTACCCCGCGGTCCAGCCGCCGTCGATCGACAGATTGGTGCCGGTTATCTGCGCCGCGTCGTCGCCGCAGAGAAACAGCGCCAGCGCGGCGACCTGCTCCGAGGTGACGAACTCCTTGGTCGGCTGCGCCTCCAGCAATACGTCGCGGATGACCTGCTCCTTGGTCAGGTTGCGGGCCTTCATGGTGTCGGGAATCTGCTTTTCCACCAGCGGCGTCCACACATAGCCGGGTGAGATGCAGTTGCAGGTGATCTTGTGGGTCGCGAGTTCCAGCGCCACGGTCTTGGTGAGGCCTGCGATGCCGTGCTTGGCCGACACATAGGCCGACTTGAACGGCGAGGCGACCAGCGAATGCGCCGAGGCGGTGTTGATGATGCGGCCCCAGCCGCGCTTCTTCATGCCGGGCACCGCGGCGCGGATGGCATGAAACGCCGAGGAGAGGTTGATCGCGATAATCGCGTCCCATTTCTCGATCGGAAACTCCTCGATGGGCGACACGAACTGGATGCCGGCATTGTTGACGAGAATGTCGACCGAACCGAAGGTGCTTTCGCCGAGCGCGACCATGCCGGCAATCTCGGCGGGCCGGGTCATGTCGGCGGGCGAATGCACCGCCTTGACCCCGAAGTCTGCCTCGATGCCCGAGCGTTCCTTCTCGATGTCGGCGGGAGCGCCCATGCCGTTGAGAACGATATTGGCGCCGGCGCCGGCGAAGGCCCGCGCATACGCCAATCCAATGCCGCTGGTCGAGCCGGTCACAACAGCGGTCTTGCCTGTCAACGTACCCATTCGCTTCACTCCTTTTTGCCGTTGAGGGTGCCGTCCCTCGCAAGATCGTAGGTCATCATGGTTTCACCGGCCTGCGGCCGATGCAGCGTATCCTTGTGGCGCATCGACAGATGGACGTCGCGCTCGCCCGAGCCCCAATGCTCGACCATGCCGACCCGGGAAAAATCGTAATCCTTCGAGGAAGATTCATAGCTCTTGCTGCGGTAGATCAGGTGCACCACCGTAACGGTGCTCTCCTTGGTGGCTTCACAGAGGATGTCGACCGACGGATCGTTCCTGAGATAGTCTGGCAACTTGCCGATCAATTCGCGCAACGCCTTGCGGGTGTTGTGAACCTGCCGGTTCTTGTCGGTGTTCATGCGGGTGCGGCTGGAGAAGCGGATGTCCTTTTCGCGCTCGGCTGCCTCGAGCAATGACACCGGCAACTCGCCACGTGCGCTGAACAGGTCGACCTGGAAGATCAGGAGATCGCGACTGGTTTCCTCCTCCAGCACGTAATCGAGCGGCGTGTTAGAGGCGATGCCGCCGTCCCAGTAATGCTCGCCATCGATCTCGACCGACGGGAAGCCCGGCGGCAGGGCGCCGGATGCCATGATGTGCTCCGGCCCGATTCTCTTGCCGAGCTTCTTCATCTCGTAATTGTCGAAATACTTGAAATTGCCAGAGGCCACGCCGACGGCGCCGACGCTGAGCCGCGTCTTCAGGTCATTGATGCGGTCGAAATCGACCAGCCGCTCCAGCGTCTGCTTCAGCGGCGCGGTGTCGTAATAGCTCTGCGACTGCGGGCTGCCCGGCGGCCACAGCGGCGCCGGCGGCACACGCGGCGTGAAGAAGCCGGGAACGCCGAAGGTGGCGATCAGCGCGGCGCTGGTCTCGTTGAACAACGATCGCGCGCGGTCCGACTTGCCGACCGGATTCCAGGGCACCGGCGAGGAGACCATCTCCCAGAATTCCTTCAGGCGCCCCACCCGCTTCTCGCGCGGATTGCCGGCGATGATCGCGGCGTTGATGGCGCCGATCGAAATGCCGGCAATCCACTCAGGTTCGAAATCATGGTGGCACAGCGCCTGATAGGCGCCGGCCTGATAGGAGCCGAGCGCGCCGCCGCCCTGCAGGACGAGCACGCGCTGAGCCTTTGCGGGCGTGTGGGCGGGCGCGGAATGGGGATTGTCCGTCATGATTCTCGATGAACATAAAAAAGCGATGCTACCGTGGCGTCAGTTGGCGACGGCGTCAATCAGCCAGGCCGCAACGCCGGATCACGCCGTGTTTATCGCTTTTCCGGGGATGCCAGAATCAGCGTCCAGAACACCTTGTATTTGGTGTTGGGAGCATAGGTGGCCGCGATGCCTAAATTTGTGACACCGTTCTTCAGCATATTCGCCTTGTGCGGGGGCGAGTCGCGCCAGCCCGAAAAGGCCTCCGCCATGGTGTGGTAGCCGGCGGAGACATTCTCAACCGCCAGCGTCGCCGGATAGCCCGATGCATTCAGCCGTTTCGTCAGCGGTCCCTTGACGTCATGGTCGAGCTTGTTGCGGCTGGCCATGGCCTGCGACTGCTGCTCGGCGAGCTTCATCAATTCGGGGTCGACCGCCACGGCGCCGAGGCCGTTGTTCTGCCGGTAGAGCGAGATCATCGAGGCCGCGGCCTGCGGATCGAGCCTGGCGCCGCCATTGGCCATGCTGAGATACATTGTGGGCTGCTCGGTCACGGGTGCATCCGCCGCACAGCCGCCCAGCGCCAGCAGCCCGATAATCGCGGCCGCGGCGCGCGTGATTCGAGGGTTCCCCATGGCAAGGGTTGTTGCACAGGAACCGTGGCTGAATGGTGAACGGCCGACGCTTTTGGCGTTATTCCGGGGCGAGGCGAAGCCTCGAACTCGGAATTCAGAGGCTGTCGCGCGAGATTCCGGGTCTGGTCCTGCGGACCATCCCGGAATGACGACTCACCTAATCCTGCCCCGCAAAAATCCGGTAGCGGCGGGGGTGCAGGCTCACAATGTCGCCGGGCTGCAGCTCGCGGTCCCGGGGCGCGTCAATCTCGATCACGGTGGTACCCTCGCCCGCCGACAGCGCTACTTCAGCGCGCTGGATCGGGCCGAAGGTCCGCACATGCCGCACCGCGCCCTCGAACGCGCCGGTGCCGGGCACGCCGATCGCCATGTCGTGACGGCGGACAAACAGTCTGGAGGCCCCGGAAGTGACGCCTTCGGCTGAAATGTTCAGCGGCTTGCCGCCGAGCTCGACGCTGCCGTCGCGCACCTCGACCGGCAGCACGATGGATTCGCCGATGAAGCCGTGCACGAAGGCGGTGGCCGGATTGTCGTAGACCTCGCCGGGCGTGCCGATCTGCACGATGCGGCCCTTGTCCATCACCACCACCCGGTTGGCGACTTCGAGCGCCTCTTCCTGGTCGTGGGTGACGAAGATCGAGGTCACGTTGATCTCCTGATGCAACGAACGCAGCCATTGCCGCAGCTCCTTGCGCACCTTGGCGTCGAGCGCGCCGAACGGCTCGTCGAGCAGCAGGATGCGCGGCTCGATCGCGAGCGCGCGGGCCAGCGCGATGCGCTGGCGCTGGCCGCCGGAGAGCTGACTCGGATAGCGGCTCGAAAGCCAGTCGAGCTGCACCAGATCCAGCAATTCCTTGACCCGCGCGCGGATCGCGGCCTCGTCCTTGCGAACCGCGCGCGGCTGCACCCGCAGGCCAAAGGCGACGTTCTCGAACACCGTCATGTGGCGGAACAGCGCGTAGTGCTGAAACACGAAACCGACGTGGCGCTCGCTGGCGCCGTGCGCCAGCGCGTTCTGGCCGTCGAACGAAACCTCGCCGGCGTCGGGCCAGTCCAGCCCCGCGATGATCCGCAGCAGCGTGGTCTTGCCCGAGCCCGACGGCCCCAGCAGCGCCAGCAACTCGCCATCGGCGACCTTCAGGTCCACATGGTCGAGCGCGGCGAACGTGCCGAATTTCTTCACGATGTTCTTGACTTCAATCGCCACTGGGAAGTTGTCCCTCGTCAGATGCCGCTCGAGAATGGTCTTTGCCACCGGGGTGATCAACGCCGGCATGGCCAGCAGGGGAGGCGATCGCGAACGCCGCCACGAATTGATACACATTATAGAGGATTTCGACCAATCGCCGCCCGACGGACCTTGCTGACACCGGACCCGGCAGATCGTCCCCGGTCGGTGCAACTGGCTACAGGATCGGCCGTGAAGCGCAAGCGTAATGAGTCAGCCCGTCTATGAGGTCCGGCTGGTATGGATGCCGCATTCCGTCTTGGCTCTGCCGCGCCAGCGGCCGGCGCGAGCGTCCTCGTCCGTCGACGTCCGGCTGCTGCAGGGCATGCATCCGACCGAGAGATAACCCGATGCCGTCAGCGGATGCGGCGGCAGCTTTGCTAGGCGGTAGATCGCCTCGATCTGCTCGCGCGAGGCACTCGCGAACGGATTGAACTTCAGCCTGACCCCATCGTCCTCAACCACGGCCATGTCGGCGCGCAGCCCGCCCTGGAAGCGCTTGCGTCCGTTGATCCATGCCGAGAACGGCGCCAGCGCCCGCGCCAGCGGCTCCACCTTGCGGATCCGGCAGCAGCCGTCGGGATCGGAGAACCACAATTCGCGATCCGGATCCTCGCGCGACAATGTTTGCTCCAGCGGCCTGATGGAGCGGACGTCGCGCAGGCCGAGCGTGGCGATCAGCGTGTCGCGATAGGCCAGCGTCTCCTCGAACAGCCATCCGGTGTCGAGAAACACCACGGGGATGGCGGGATCGACATCGGCCATCACCTTGAGCAGTGCCGCCGATTCGGTGCCGAACGACGAGACCACGGCTAGGTGCTCGCGGCCGACCGTCTGCACGGCCGCCGCGATCACGTCCGCGGGCGATGCGTGACGCAACGCAAGAGCAAGTTCCAGCGCCGCCGGCGCCAGTTCGCGCGCCTTCAGTTCCGGCAGAACCTGGTCCGCGAGCGCGTTCACTGGCCGGCACTCTCCGAATGGCGCAGTTGCATGCGCCGGTGCAGGGCGGTGATGCGGCCATCGCCGGTCGGCTGATAGAAGACCGAATAACGCTTGACCGTGGCGGCGAAGGCTTCCGCGTCGGCTTCTTTCCTGACCTCGAAGGCGTCGAAGCCCGCGCGCAGCATGAATACGAACTGGTCGCGCAGCACCTGGCCGGTGGCGCGCAACTCGCCCCTATAGCCGTGGCGCTCCCGCAGCAATCGCGCCTGGCTGTAGGCACGGCCGTCGCGGAAGCTCGGAAATACCAGCGCCACCGCGGCGAGCCGGCCGAGATGGGGAACGAGATCGTCGAGGTCACGGTTGTTCGGCCAGACCACGCCGAGTTCGCCGGCGCGCCACGAAAGTGCTTCGGCATCGCCGAGAAATCGCGTGGCGGAGATCAGGATGGCGCCCTCGCCGGGAAGTTCGGCGTCGTCGGCCACATGAACCAGCGGATCGGTCGTGATCTTCCCGCCCTTAACGAGTGGCATAGACGCGCTCCTTGAACGGCTCGACGCCAAGCCGCTTCACGGTATCAACGAACAACTCGTCGGGCCGGGCGCGCAGCGCGAGATAGGCTTCGACGATATCCTCGATCACGTCGGCGACGTCGCCATAGGGAACGGCGGGCCCGATCAGCGTTCCGACTTCGGCGTTTTCGTCGGCGCGGCCGCCGATCGTGATCTGATAGAATTCCTCGCCGTTCTTCTCGACACCGAGAATGCCGATATGGCCGACGTGATGATGGCCGCAGGCGTTGATGCAGCCGGAAATATTGATGTGCAGCCGCCCGATCAGGCTTGCAGTATCGTGATCGGCGAAGCGCCGGGTCAGTTCCTGCGCGATCGGGATCGACCGAGCGTTGGCCAGCGAGCAATAGTCCAGCCCCGGGCAGGCGATGATGTCGGAGACCAGATTGACGTTCGGGGTGGCGACGCCGATCCTGTCCAGCGCCTTCCACAGCGCCGGCAGGTCGCGCCGCGCGACATGGGGTAGCGCCAGATTCTGCTCGTGGCCGACGCGGATCTCGCCGAAGGAATATCTGTCAGCGAGATCGGCGATGGCGTCCATCTGATCGGCGGTGGCGTCGCCGGGCGGGCCGCCGACCGGTTTCAGCGACAGCGTCACGATCGCATAGCCCGGCGCCTTGTGGGGCGCGACCGAATTCCTGCGCCATGCCTCGAAATGCGGGTCGTGCGCCGCCTGCTTCAACTCGTCGGGCATGTGCGGCAGCTTTTGATAGACGGGATAGGTGAAACGCGAACGGATATCCTTGATCACCGAATCATCGATCGCCAGCGCGCTGTCGCGCATCTGCAGCCATTCCTCCTCGACTTCCCGGGCGAATTTCTCGATGCCGAGTTCGTGCACCAGGATCTTGATGCGCGCCTTGTAGATATTGTCGCGGCGGCCGTACTGGTTGTAGACGCGCAGGATCGCCTCGACATAGCTCAGCAGATCGTGGCCGTGCACGAACGGTTTTATCGTTTTGCCGATGAAGGGGGTGCGGCCGAGGCCGCCGCCGACCAGCACCTCGAAACCGGTTTCGCCGGCTTCGTTCTTGTAGAGCCGCAGGCCGATATCGTGCACCTTGATCGCCGCGCGGTCATGGTCGGATGCGGTGATCGCGAATTTGAACTTGCGCGGCAGAAACGAGAATTCCGGATGCAGCGTGGTGTACTGCCGCAGCAGTTCGGACCAGATCCGGGGATCCTCGATCTCGCCCGGCGCCACGCCGGCCCACTGGTCCGAGGTGACGTTACGGGTGTTGTTGCCCGAGGTCTGCATGGCGTGAATGCCGACCTCGGCGAGATCGGCCAGCGCATCCGGCAGTTCGGCGAGCTTGATCCAGTTGAATTGGATGTTCTGCCGGGTGGTGAAGTGGCCGTAGCCGCGATCATATTTGCGCGCGACATGCGCCAGCCGCCGCAACTGCTCCGACGACAGCGTGCCGTAGGGAATCGCGACGCGGAACATGTAGGCGTGCAGTTGCAGGTAGACACCGTTCTGCAGCCGCAGCATCTTGAATTCGTCCTCGGTGAGTTCGCCGGACAGCCGGCGCTTCACCTGATCGCGGAATTCCTCCACGCGTTCGTTGATGATGGTGCGGTCGAGTTCGTCATATGCATACATGGCAAAATGGCCTTACACCGGGACCGGGAGGTCGATGGTGACCCCCGCCGAGCGGATGTGTTCGCGCAGATTGCCCGGCTTGATCGCGCCGGCGTCCCTGAGGTCGACCGGCGCGATGTAGGCGCCGATCGCACCGACGTCGTCGGCGATCGATTCGGTCAGCAGCGCCCGCGCTTCATCGGCGGTGCGCACGATCGCGGCGTCCGACAGATCCGCCGACCAGCCCTTTGCGGTCGTGCGCCAGATCACGATGCCGTCCCAGGTGCGGTTGGCGGTGATGACGGAAGGACCAGTGATCTTGATTTTCTGTTGCAGCGGTGAGGTCATGCGGCGGTTTCCAGCAGTTTGGATATCACTTTGTCGAGATCGGCTTCGCGCCACGGCGCGGAATGGGCGACCACGTCGCCGATGATGAGAATGGCCGGGCCGCCGTCGATCTTCTCGATCAGGCCAGGCAAATCCTGCAACGTTCCAACGGCGGCTTGCGCATCCGGCCGCGTCACCCGAGCGAACACACCGACCGGGGTTTGCGGCGAACGTCCGGCGGCGAGCAGGCCCGATCGGACCGAGGGCGCCGCGGTCATTCCCATGTAGACCACGACCGTCATCTTCGCGTCGGTCAGGGTCGACCAGTCGACGGCATCGGCATCCCTGGCCTTGTGCGCGGTGAGAAACGTAATGCGCAGCGCCTCGTGTCGGAACGTCAGCGGCACTTCGAATTGCGCGGCCGCGCCGAGACCCGCGGTTATTCCCGGCACCACCGAATAGGCGACGCCGGCCGCGCGCAACGCCTCGATCTCCTCGCCGCCGCGGCCGAATACGAAACCATCTCCGCCCTTGAGGCGCACCGCGCGCTGGCCCGATTGCGCGGATTCGATCACCAACTTGTTGATGGCGCCCTGGCCGATGCCCGGCTTGCCGACGCGGCGGCCGACCGGCACGCGCGACGCATCTCGGCGCACCCGATCGAGAATCTCCGGCGAGACCAGTTCGTCGTAGAATACCACGTCGGCGTCCTGCAGCGCGCGCAGCGCCTTGATGGTCAGAAGATCGGGATCGCCCGGGCCGGCGCCGACCAGCGTCACCCTGCCCTCGGCCTTGCCCGATGCAAGCGCACCGGCGAAGGCGGATGCGTCGGGAATGTCGTTCAGCGCGGCTTCAGCCTCGTCCTTGCGGCCGGCGAGCACCAGCGCTCCGATCGGGCCATCGACCACACGCTCCCAGAAACGGCGGCGCAACGCGAATTCGGGGATGCGGCCATGGATGGTCTTGCGCCAGCGGCCGATAAAGGTGGCGAGATCACCGATCCGCGCGGGCAGCACCGCTTCGATGCGCTCGCGCACGCGGCGCGCCACCACCGGCGAGGCGCCGCCGGTGCCGACGGCGACGACGACATCGCCGCGATCTACGATGGCGGGAAAGATGAAAGTCGAATGGGCGAGATCGTCCATCACATTGACGGGAAGGCCGACCGCCTTGGCCCGCGCCGACATCGCAACCCCGATGTCACCGGCGCCCGCGCACAGGATCGCGATCACGCCCGTCAGATCTGACGTCAGCGGATCGCCTTGCGCCAGTTCGATCCGCGCCGCTTCATCCGCGGCCAGTCCGCCCACATCATGCTCTCCGTCGATCGCGAAGTAACGGATGCGGGCGCCCGCGGCCGCCAGCAGGCGCAATTTTGCCCGCGCCAGATCGCCGGCGCCGACAAGCAGCACCGGTCCGGTTTGCAGGTCGAGAAAGACTGGCAGGAATCGCATGCGACACTCGCTGCCCCAACTCGCGGGGTTGACTAGAATTATTTTCTATATATGTCTTGTTCAATGCCAGCAAAGAGAAATATTTTCTTCTCTACTGCATTGCAACTATAGAATTTTGGCCTCCCTAGGCCAAGGGGCAGAGATGCATCTTCTCGACAACGATTCCGCCATCGCCCGGTTGCGCCGCTCCGATCCGCCGGGCGGGTCGTCTGCCCTGCAAGTCCCGTCCCAAATTTCGTCCGACCGCCCCCTACCTCCCCCCACCATGGATCATCTCGACGGGCTTGAGGCGCAGAGCATCTACATTTTCAGGGAAGCCTTTGCGCGGCTGAAGAAGCTGGCGCT
>NZ_JAUYQU010000237.1 GCF_030697065.1 Bradyrhizobium sp. | reverse complement strand
CGCGGTATCCTCGGGCTTACTCACCCGGGCGAGTGGCCTCGCGGGCGGCACGTCGGTCACATCGCATTTTCTAGGCGGCTTCGTGGCGACGCTGCTCGCAACTCCCTGCTCGGCGCCGCTGGTCGGGACCGCCGTGGGTTTCGCGCTGTCGCAGGGGACCGCCGAGATATTCGCGATTTTTGCAGCGCTCGGCGTCGGCATGGCGTCGCCTTACCTGGTCGTGGCGGCCTTTCCCGCGCTGGCCAGCGCTATCCCGCGGCCCGGGCCCTGGCTCGTCCATGTCAAACGATTCTTTGGCGTGGCGCTGTTGGCGACGGCGGGCTGGTTGTTGCTGGTGCTTAGCGAAGTGTCCGGGCCATTGCCCGCGGTCGCTCTGGCGGCTGCCTTGGCCCTGGGTTTCATCATCTTCGCTCTGTCGAAGGGAATCGTTGCCGGAAGAGTGGCGGTGGCGACTGCGACGATCGCGATCATCGTCGCCGCGCTTGCGGCTTTTGCTCCGTGGTCGCAAACGCAGGACCGGTCCCGGATAGCCTGGCGAACGTTCTCCGGTAGCGAACTGCGAACGTTGGTGGGCGCCGGGCGCACCGTGTTCGTCGACGTCACGGCTGATTGGTGCATCACCTGCAAGATCAACAAGGCTCTCGTCATCGACAGGCAGGAGGTTGCGGGAAGGCTCTCTGCGGATGTCGTGCCGATGCGGGCCGACTGGACCAGGCCGGACGACGAAATCGCGGGCTTCATGCGTGAGCACGGGCGCTTCGGCATCCCGTTCAACATCGTGTTCGGCCCCTCGGCTCCCGGCGGCATCGCCCTTCCGGAAATTCTCTCGACCTCGGCCGTATCGGCAGCATTCAACCAGGCCACGGCAGCCTCGGACAGCCTCCAACAGAAACAGGTCACACCATGAAGAAATCCATCATCGTCTACGTTGCCGCACTGATGCTGTCGCTTGGAGCGGTCATCAGCTTTGTGCCGGGGGTACAGGGCGAGAGCGCCGACGCCTTCCGGGAAAGCGTGCTCCGTGACCCGGATGTTCCTTCGTTCGGAAATCCCGGGGGTGACATCACCATCGTCGAATATTTCGACTATCAGTGTCCCTACTGCAAGAAAGTTGCCCCCGTGCTGGTCAAGCTCGCCGGGGAGGACCCCAAGCTGCGCATCGTGATGAAGGACTGGCCGATCTTTGGCGGAGTCTCGCAATATGCAGCAAAGATGGTTCTCGCGGCCAAATACCAGAAAAAATATCACGAGGCGCACGCGGCCCTGATCGGAGCCAGCACTAAACTGAGCGAAAGCGTCGTTCAAAAACTGCTTGCAGAGGCCGGTGTCGATGTCGACCGCGCGACCAGCGACATGGAAACCCGCAAGCCGGAAATAGAGGCCTTGCTGGTCCGTAACAATGAGCAAGCCGAGGCATTCGGCTTTCAGGGGACGCCCGCGTTCATCATCGGCACGTTCAGGGTGCCCGGGGTGCTGGATGCCGCCGGCTTCAAACAGGCGATCGCCGATGCACGGATGGCCGCACGCAAGGAGAAATAGGCATTGCGGAAGTGCGTCCCGCAATTGTCGTCGGGACCGCTGCGCGCAGCCAAGACGTGTCAGGCATCAACGCGGAGGCGTCCGAGGTCACCTTGGGTTCACCTGGTGGTGTGCCGGTAACGGATCCTTAAGCATGATTTCCTTCCGCCTGGCGGAACCGGATCGAACAACCATTTCAACAACTCAAGGCCCCTACGCTTTTTGGCAAGATGGCCTCTCCCGCCGGGCTCGGGCGTCGACGGTTTGCAAGAGAGCGGCAGGGTTGAATGATGAGCAGACGCGATTTCCGCTCGGCCGAAACGCCGGATTTCCTGCTGGCCGCGCTCGAGCGGGCGAACGATGCCGTGGTGATCGTCGATGGCGATCTTCGGGTGAGCTATTTCAACGCGGCGGCCGAATGCATCTGGGGGCTGGATCGCGCGGAAGTGCTTGGTGGTCCCGTGAGCCGGCTGGGGCTCGGGGAACTGGCGCAGCATGATATTGCGGCGCCGGGCCCGGTTCGGGTGAGCGGCGATCACGCCATCGCGGCACCCGGCTCCGAGATCAGGATCGCGCGCAAGGACGGCAGCCGGCTTCATGCCGAGCTATCGCTGTCGTACGTCGAAATCGGGGGGCAGGCACGCACCGTCGCATTCGTCCGGGACATCACCACGGAGATCGAACGGCGGGAGAGGGCGGCGCTGCTCCATGCCGTTGCCGACAGGACCAATCGCGCGGTGGTCGTCACCGATCACGAACTGCGGATCATCTATATCAACGCCGCGTTTACGGCCCTGTTCGGGTACTCGCTCGAGGAAGCGCTGGGGCGGCGGGCGAATGAACTGATGGTGGGCCGCCATACCGATCGCAGGACGCTGACACGGTTGCGACACTGGATCGGCGAGGAAGGCGGCGGCGAGGAGGAAATTCTCGCCTATGACAAGCATGGCGACGAGATCTGGATATCGGCCAACGTCAAGGCGTTCCGCGACGGACGCGGGCGGATCATGCAGATGTTCGCTCTTCTGAGCGATATCGGCGAGTCCAGGCAGTTGAAGTCGCTGCAACAGTTGATCCTGCGCGCGCTGGCCGATGAAGTCCCCATTGCCGATATCGCCGACCGGCTTTGCCGGCGGGTCGAGGAAATCGCGCCCGACGTGGTTTGCTCGCTGCTGCATATCGACGCCGGCGGCCTGCTTCATCCGCTTGGCGGTCCCAGCCTTCCCCAGGACTATTTCCGGGGGCTGGACGGCGTCGCGACAGGTCCGGATGTCGGCTCGTGCGGATCGGCGGCATTTTGCGGTGAGCCGACGCTGGCAATGGATATCGACACCGATCCGCGCTGGCGCCTGTTCAAGACCCGGCCGATCGAAGCCGGCTTGCGTGCCTGCTGGTCGACGCCGATCAAGGGCAGGGACGGCCGCGTGATCGGAACCTTCGCCTTCTATTTCAGGGAAAGTCGCGCGCCAAGCCGCTGGCATCAGCGCATTGTCGATGCCTGTGTGCATCTCGGCGCGCTGGCGATCGAGCGCCAGGAAGCACGGACCCAGATTGCGCGGCTCGCCTATTACGATGCGTTGACCGGCCTGCCGAACCGAGCGCGCCTTCGCGACTCGATCTCGGAGGCGATAGCGGCCTGTTCCGCCGGAAAGCACGTTGCGCTGGCGTTCCTCGACGTCGATAATTTCAAGGACGTCAACGATACCCTCGGACACTCGGCCGGCGATGAATTGCTGGTCGAGTTTGCCAAACGCCTGCGCGCGCAGATTCAACCGGGCGACATGCTGGGGCGTCTGGGCGGCGACGAATTCGTGATCGTGCTGCCGAACCGTGACGCGGCTGAAGCCTCGAGGGTCGCGTCGCGCATCACCGAAGCTCTGCTTATGCCGCTGCGGATCGGCAACAGGCAGGTGTCGATGTCCGCCAGCATGGGCATCAGCATCTATCCCGACAACGCGACCGAGATCGATACGCTGATACAGCAGGCCGACGCGGCGATGTACAAGGCCAAGCGGGCCGGCCGTTCCACCTATCGCTTCTTCAGCGCCGACATGGACCAACTCGCCAGTCAGCGGCTGGCCCACAGCGCGGCACTGCGCGGCGCGATCGCAAGCGATGCGCTGAGGCTGTACTATCAGCCGCAGATCCGGACCAGCGATGGCGCCATTCATGGCGTGGAGGCGCTGGCGCGCTGGAACGACCCGGTGCTCGGCGAGGTCCCGCCTTCGAAGTTCATTCCGCTGGCCGAAGAGTGCGGATTGATCGAGCAGATCGGCCTGTGGGCGCTGCGCGAGGCCTGCCGGCAAATGTCGGAGTGGCGCCTTGCAGGGCTGGATATTCCCTGCGTGGCCGTCAATCTGTCGCCCATCAGCTTTCAGAACCCGAACCTGGCATCGGTGGTCGCCGGGGTCCTCGCCGATCATGGTCTGCCGCCGGCAGCCCTCGTGCTGGAGATTACCGAAAGCCTGTTCCTGAACGAGCGCTCGGTGGCAATCGATACGATGAACGCGCTGCGCGAGTTCGGAGTCGGGCTGTCACTGGACGATTTCGGCACCGGTTATTCGAGCCTCAGCCGGCTGGCGCATCTGCCGATTCGCGAGTTGAAGATCGACCGCAGTTTCATGCGGGATGTCGAGAGCGACCCAGGCGCGCGGGCGATCGTTACCGCCGTGCTGCGCGTCGGCCAGAGCCTGCAACTCACCGTCGTCGCCGAAGGAATCGAGACCGCCGGGCAGCGAGACTGGCTGACGGCGCTCGGATGCGACGTGATTCAGGGCTTCCTCTATGCCCCGGCGCTGTCGCCGCCCGCGTTCGGGCGCTGGCTGCTGGAGTACAGCGCCAGCCGCGCGAGTGCGATGCTGCGAATTGTCGGCAGATCGCTGCCCCGTCCTCTGGCCGAACCGCCGGCCGGGGCTTTACCGCGCGCTTCCTCCACCAAGGGGCTCGGTTAGCGCCCCCGATCCTGTTCGATGACCTGCGGCCCGGCCATGGAGCAAGCGGAAATACGCCGTGCGCTGACGCAGGCGGCGCGCAAAGTGGCGGTTTATCCGGGACCACAATGCGTTGCGGATCCGCGTCCAGCGGGCGCGCAGGCCAGCGAGGAACAGCAGCGATCCGGTGCGCAATGTATCGGCATTGCAATGAACAAAATGAATCATCATGGCATCAACATCAATGAGGGGGCCGGCTCTCCCCAGCCGGCCCCGGGTGTTGGGGTTAAACGCGCGCTTCGAGAACCATGTTGAACGGGGTTGCCGTGGCCTTTCGCACCCGGCCGAAACCTCCCTGCCGGATCACCTCGCTCAACCGCTTCTCGCCGGCCTGGGCGCCCAGCGCCGCGCCGACGTCCTGGTTGAGCGATGTCGGCACGCAGATGTTGGTGGACGAGGCATAGAAGATCCGTCCGACCGGATTGAGGTTGTCCTCCAGCCGGTCACCGGCCATCGGCTCCACCAGCATCAGCGTGCCGTCGGCGTTCAGGCTGTCGCGGATATGAGCGACCGCGCCGACGGGGTCGCCCATGTCGTGAAGCGCGTCGAAAATGGTGACGAGGTCGTAGCCGGAGCCCTTGAAATCCTGCGCCCGCGCGGTCTCGAAGCTCACATTGCGCAGGCCGTTGGCGTGGCTCCTCGCCTGCGTGACCGAGGCTTCGTGAAAGTCGATGCCGACGAACTCCGAGTTCGGAAACGCCTCGGCCATCAGCAGGGTGGATACGCCATGGCCGCAACCGACGTCCGCCACCCGCGCGCCGCGTTCGAGCTTGGCAACCACGCCGTCGAGCGCCGGCAGCCATTCCGCGACCAGGTGCGCCTTGTAGCCCGGCCGGAAAAAGCGTGCGACGCCGCAGAACAGGCAGTTGCAGTACTCGCCCCAGCCGACGCCCTTGCCGGTCTTGAACGCTTCGGTGAGCCGCGGCTCGTCGCAATAGATCGCGCTCAGGGGATAGAAACCACCGGCCATGTGCACCGGGCTGTCCTCGACCGCGAATACCGCCGCCTGCTCGGGGCTCATCGAGAAGGTGCCGGTCGCGGCGTTATAGCTGACGAAGCCCGACGCCGCCTGCGACGACAGCCATTCGCGCACATAGCGCTCATGCGTGCCGGTCTTTTCGGCAAGCGCGGCCGACGTCATGTCGCCGGTCGCCAGCGCGCGAAACAGCCCGAGCTTGTCGCCGATGATCACCAGCGCGGCATTGGATGCCGCGCCGAGTTCGTTCACGACGGTCCCGAGCAATTGCTCCAGCTTTTGATTATCGATCATCATAATTCTCAACCTTCTCCAAACGGCTTGTTGCGGTAATTGCCCGCGACCGTGGGATAAGGCCGAGTATCGAAACGCGTGAGTGCCAGAATGGCCGCTTTCGCGCCATTTGAGCCAACGCGAACGTCATCGCCGTGGAAAAGCACCCGTGCGGAACGATCGATCGTTCAATTCGGCGTGTCGAGTGTGTGAAGTCTGGTGATGGCGCGGTCCGTACGCCAACTCGCGCGCCTGAATGCGGTTAGCGCCGGCCGAACACGCCGCCGACCACGCCACCCACGACGCCGCCGATCACGGCGATCGGGCCGCCGGCGTTGCGGTGATGGCGGGCATTGCCGCGGCGACGGGCCGGCCGGGCCTCGCTGGCCTTGTCGCTGACGCTGGCCTGCGCCGACGAGGCGGACTCGGTCAACAACGCCTGATGCTGCGCCGCGTTGAGGAAGCCGGTCGCGGGATAGTCGCGCGTTGCCTGCCAGCGCAGGATGACGGCGCGGGTCTTTTCGTCGAACCTGCCGTTGACCTTGGTGTCGAAGCCGAGGCGGGTGAGCCGGCGCTGCACGTCGCGACGCTTTCGCTTGTCGAGGCCGATCCGGGCCTCGGTTTGCCGGGTTGCCTCGTCGGTGAACGTGGCCGGATCGGCGGAAGCCGTGACGGCGCGGGGGGTCAGCGTTGGACCGGCAATGGCGGCATCCTGGCCGACGGGAGCGCCGAGGAGAATAGCCATGACCGACAATGCGAGGATTCCGACACGCATGCCCATTCTTCCCTGATCTGGTGTCTTGGTGATGTGATGTCCGTTGAGCAACATTTTTAGCGATTATTGGTTCCACGGCCCGCGGCTCTTATTGCGCCGCAACTCCCGGCGCTGCCGGCGCGAGCGAACTCAGGCGGCATACATGCGAAGCACGCCGTAGAGCACGGTGCCGATGACGAGCGCGGCTGCGATCAGCGTCAGCGCTGCGGATTGCGCGCGGGTCATGCGCCCGCTTCCCGCGCCAGGGTGGATTGCGGCACCCACAATTTCTGCAATAGCAGGACGACGACGAGCAGGCCGATGCCGATGACATCGGTGACGGCGTTGGGATCGATCAGCAGCAAAGCGGCGGCAAGGAACAACCCGCGCTCGAACCATGTGGCTCGGCGCAGGAAGTAGCCTTCGAGACTGGCCGCCAGCGCGATCACGCCGACCGTGCCGGTCGCCACCGCGCCGAGGATATCGGGCCATGGCCCCTGGAACAGCAGCGCGGGGTTGTAGATGAAGAAGAACGGCACGATGAATCCGGCGGCGGCGAACTTCAGCGCCTGGACGCCCGAGCCCCACAGCCCGGCTCCGGCGATCGACGCGGCGGCATACACCGCCAGTGCCACCGGCGGCGTCACCGCCGACAGGCACGCGAAGTAGAATGCGAACATGTGCGCTGCCATCGGGTCGACTCCGAGCTTGATGATCGCGGGCACCAGCAGCGCCGCCTGCATGATGTAGGCGGGAGTGGTCGGCATGCCCATGCCGAGGATGATGCCGGCGACCATGGTGATGAGCAGTGCGGGCAGCACCGAGCCATAGGTGAAGTCGATGAGAAACGCCGTAAACCGCAGCGCCAGTCCGGTCTGCAGCACGATGCCGATGACGATTCCGGCGGACGCGCAGGCCATCGCGACCGGCACGGTATGCAGCGCGCCGTCGCGAAGACCTTCGAGGCACGCGCGCCAGCCGAGCCCCGTGGCAGGACGCAGCCACGAGATGCCGACCAGCGCCGCCGTGGCGATGATCGCGCCATAAGTCGGCGTGAAGCCGTACAGCAGCAGCGTCAGCAGCACGATGACAGGCAGGAACAGATGGCCCTGGCGCACCATGATGTAGCCGAGGATGGGCAGTTCCTCGCGCGGAATGCCCTTGAGCCCGGAGCGCACGGCGTTGAAGTGGATCGCGGCGAACAGCGCGCCGTAGTAGAAGAATGCGGGGATCGCCGCGGCGACCATCACCTGGGTGTAGCTGACGCCCTGGAACTCGGCCATCACGAAGGCGGCCGCGCCCATGATCGGCGGCATGATCTGGCCGCCGGTGGAAGCCACCGCCTCGATGGCGGCGGCCGCCTCGGGCTTGAAGCCGGTTTTCTTCATCATCGGAATCGTCAGCCAGCCGTCGACCATGACGTTGGCGACCGCGGAGCCGGAGATGGTGCCGAACAGGCTGGAGGAGACCACGGCCACCTTTCCGGGGCCGCCGCGCGCGCCGCCGGCGATCGCGTTGGCGAAGTTCATGAAGAACTGGCCCGCTCCGGATCGTTCGAGAAAGGTGCCGAAGATGATGAAGAGAATGACGTAGGTGGCGGCCACCGACATCGGCACCCCGAAAATGCCCTCGGTGGTGAACCAGGTCTGGTCGACCGCGAGTTCGAGCGTGAGGCCCCTGTGGTAAGTCCAGCCGTACAGCCAGGGGCCGGCGAACCCGTAGACCAGGAATACGATCGCCACGATCGGCAGCGCCGCCCCGATCGTGCGCCGCGTCGCCTCCAGCACCAGAAGGGTGCCCGTGATTCCCACCGCCATGTCCATCGGGCTCAGCGCGTCGGCAGTCGGGAAACGGTTCACGACGTAGTCGTAGTTCACGAACATGTAGCCGATGCAGGCGAGCGAAAGACCTGCCAGAGCGAGATCCCCCCACGGAATGCGATCGGGGCTCGCGCCCTTGCGGCGAGGCCACAGCAGGAACGACAGCACCAGGCTGAACGCCAGCGTGATATAGAGCAGGGCCTGCTGATCGGCAGCGTAGACCGTCAGCCGGGCATAGACGTGATAGACGGACATGACGACCGCTACCACGCCGACGACCAGGCCTGCGTATCCGGCGAGCTTTCGCACTGCGCCGGCTCTACTTCTTGAGCAATCCCGCTTCGCGGTAGTACTTCTCGGCGCCGGGGTGGAGGGGCATGCCGAAGTTTTGCGCCATGTCGGCGCCCGTCACGCCCTTCATGATGCTGGTGACGCTGCCGAACTCCTCGCGGCCTTCGATGATCGCCTTGGTGATCTTGTAGATCACGTCGGGCGACGTTTTGGAGGATGCGATCAGCACGGTGGGCGACTGGAAGGTCTGCACCGCCTCGGTGACGCCCTGTTCCTTGTAAAGACCTGCCTTGAGCGTGTACGGCACGAAGCCCGGATTGAGCTTTTGCAGCGCGGCGATCTCCTCGTCGGTGACGCCGAGCACCCGCACCGGCATCGCCGAGCCGAGGTCCATGATGAACGACGCCGGCACGACCGTGAACCATCCGACCGCCATTGCCTGCCGGTTCTTCACCGCCTCGGCATTGGACGTGATCGGTCCGTAGCTCTTGGCGCCGAGATCGTTCAGCGTCATGCCGTTGACCTTGAGCAGATACTCCCACCCGGCCGCCAGGCTGGTGTTGCCGCGTGTCGGCAGCGCCACCGGTTGCCCCTTCAGATCCTTGACGCTCTTGATGTCGCTGTTGGCGGGAACCACCAGCTGCCAGACGTTGGGGTAGAAGTTGGCGACGAACAGGCCCTTGTCGGTCTGCTTGCCGGCGAACTGACCTTCGCCCTTCTGCGCATCGGACATCACGGTCGTCATCGACCAGCCGAGATCGGCCTTGTCGTTGCGGATCTTCTCCATGTTGACGAGGGCGGCGCCAGGCTCGACCTGGACGTTCAACTCGGGATATCGCTTGTTGACGACCTGCGACGCCGCCGCCGCCATCGGAGTCCAACTGCCGCCGGTCGGACCGGCGCTGAAGATGACGTCGGTTTTCTGCTGGGCATGGGCGGCGCCTGCGGCGGTAACGGCCATTGCTGCGGCAGCGGCCAAGCGCACTGCGCGTCGTGGAACACGGATATGGACGGACATCGTCAAACCTCCCCTTTGGCGTTTCAACTCCCTTTGGCGCGGTTGTTTCTTGAAAGCAGTTTGTTGGGGACGCGTGTCCGCGCATTCGAGGCGGACTTCGGTAACCCGTGGCATGCGGAATTCAGTATCCGTCCTGCTGTCGGGAAAGCTACCTGCTCGTCGCGGCGACTGTCAACGAAGCATCCGCAACGACGCATCCGCAACCTGTCTGCGTGCACTGCAACTCGCGCTGTCGCCGAAGGTCTCAAGCAAACGGATTTCAGCAATGTCCGCAGTCGCTGAAGTCGAACGGTCTGCTGCCTACTCCACGACCGCGCACAGATATTTTTTCGGGATCCTGCGGTCGGCGGTGTAGCGATAATAGGACCGGTAGGCGTAACCCTCATGCAGCGCGGGGACCTCAGGGTAGAAAGCGCCATGATAGAAATTATGGGCGGGGCCGGCGCTGCAACGGTACGGATACCAGCCAACCCTGCCGGGCGAAGCCACGCCGTATTCGTGGGGAATGACCGGAACCAGGACCGGTCCGCGCTCACCGGCCTGCGCCGCAGGCGCAGCCATCGCGGCGACAGCGGCGACGATGATCAAAGCCATTACGTTTCTCATGGGCAGGCCTCGCGGGTCCGGCTGCGGGTTGAGCGCGGGATTGTCGCCTCCGGGTTGCATGTTGTCGAGTCGTAGACGGCGGTGTCCTGTTCGGGTCTCATGATCCTGTTGGTGTCTCGGAAGAAGCCTGCGGGGCTGCTTCGGGAGCCGGGACATCGATTGCGATCACGCACTCGTCATGTTGCCAAAACTCCGCGACGCATTTATAAGCGGCGCATCATGGCTCGAACCGGGGAGATTTGCATGAAATCGATGTATTCGCAGATCGCGTCCTCGCGTCCGAAGCCTTTTGTGGATGCCCGCGCGGCCCATTGAGGGCCATCTCCGCCAGCATCGACCGGGCCTGATTGCCCGGTCCCGCTAACTTCCCAGTCCGTATCGATTTTTTTTCAACGACGCGCGCGCATCGTCCGATGCTGCCGCGCGTCAAAAATGGAGCCGGTCCGCGCCGAGCGCAGCCGGATGATGCCATGACCGCACGATCCAAACCGCGTCCCACCGCCATCCGCGTGGTGATTCCGTTCGTGTTCCGCCACTGGCTCGCGCAGCCGGTGCGGGCGACGATCGTGGCCGGCGGCCTGCTGGGCGCGACCGTCGCCGACCTGTTCATGCCGCTGTTCTCCGGATATCTGGTCGATGCCCTGACCAGGGGCGCCGCCGATCCGGCCGCGCAGCGCGCGGCGTGGACCGCCTTTGCCGCGATCGTCGCGCTCGGACTGATTTCGATGATTCTGCGCCTGGTCGGGCTGCACGCGATCGTGCCGTTCACGCTCAGGATCATGTCCGACGTGTCGCGCGACGCCTTCATGCGGGTGCAGCGCTTCTCGACCGACTGGCACGCCAACAGCTTTGCCGGCTCGACCGTGCGCAAGGTCACCCGCGGCATGTGGGCGCTCGATCTGTTGAACGACACCATCCTGATGGCGCTGCTGCCGTCGCTGGCCGTCCTGGTCGGATCGATGATCCTGCTCGGGCTGCACTGGACCTCGCTCGGCGCCGTGATCGCGGTCGGCGCGGTGGTCTATGTGTCGATGACGGTCTGGTTCTCGACCAGCTATATCGCGCCGGCCGCGCGCGTCTCCAATGCCTGGGACACCAGGGTCGGCGGCACGCTGGCCGATGCCCTGACCTGCAACGCGGTGGTGAAATCCTTCGGCGCCGAGGCACGCGAGGATTCCAGGCTGGCGCGCGTCGTCGCGCGCTGGCGCCGGCGCGTGCGCCGGACCTGGCTGCGCTACAACTATACCTCGACGGCGCAGCTCGCGGTGCTGCTGTGCCTGCGCGGCTCGGTGATCGGCGGCGCGCTGTTGCTGTGGATCGCCGGCCGGGCGACGCCGGGTGACGTCACCTATGTGCTGACCAGCTACTACATCATCCATGCCTATCTGCGCGATGTCGGAATGCACATCAACAATCTGCAGCGTTCGGTCAACGACATGGAGGAACTCGTCGCCATCCATGACGAGCCGATCGGCATCGCCGACGCCGCGGATGCGAAAGCCATCGACATCCAGGGCGGGCGCATCGCGTTCGACGACGTGACCTTCCATTACGGCGGCCACCGCGAACCGCTGTATGACGGCCTGTCGGTCGACATCCGCGCCGGCGAACGCGTCGGGCTGGTCGGCCGCTCCGGCTCCGGCAAGACCACGTTCGTCAAGCTGATACAGCGGCTCTACGACGTTTCCGGCGGACGCATCCTGATCGATGGCCAGGATATCGCGCTGGCGACGCAGCACTCGCTGCGCAGCCAGATCGCCATCGTGCAGCAGGACCCGATCCTGTTTCACCGGACGCTGGCCGAGAACATCGCCTATGGCCGGCCTGGCGCCAGCATGGCGGCGATCGAGCAGGCGGCGCGGCTCGCCAACGCCCACGCGTTCATCCTGCGGCTGCCCAAAGGCTACGGCACGCTGGTCGGCGAGCGTGGCGTCAAGCTATCGGGTGGCGAGCGGCAGCGGGTGGCGCTGGCGCGCGCCTTTCTCGCCGACGCGCCGGTGCTGATTCTCGACGAGGCGACGTCGAGCCTGGATTCCGAATCCGAGGCGCTGATCCAGCAGGCGATGGAACGGCTGATGAAGGGCCGCACCTCGATCGTGATCGCGCACCGGCTGTCGACGGTACGCGGCCTCGACCGCATCCTGGTGTTCGACCGCGGCGCGATCGTCGAGCAGGGCACCCATGCCGCGCTGGCCAATCGCCCGGGCGGAATCTATCGCGGCCTGTTCGAACGGCAGGCGACCGGGTTCGACCGCATTTCGGCGGCGGAATGACCTCCTTGAATGACGCCCTCCAATTTGCGGGCACCTCCCTGGCCGCGTAAACTGCACATCGGTGTGCCGTCGCGTGGCGCAGGGGAGCAGGGATGACTGGAGCCATACGACGAAAGCCCGGCGCCTCCTGGCTTTCGGTGATCTGGTCCGCGCGGCACGACCAGGCTGCGCGGATCTTCAATATCGATCTGCTGACGGTGCTGATCGCGATCCTGCTGCCGTGGTCGACCACCGGCGTCGCGATCGCGGCGGTGCTCTGGCTGGTCGCGCTGATCCCGACCGTCGAGCCGCGCGCCTTGTGGCGGTCGCTGCTGCGGCCGATCTCGGCGCTGCCGATCGCGATGTTTGCGCTGGCGCTCTTGGGAACCCTGTGGTCGGACGCATCATGGAGCGCCCGGCTCGATGCGGTCAGCCCGACCGCCAAACTGCTGGTGCTGCCGCTGCTGCTCTATCATTTCCAGCGCTCGCCACGCGGCGTCTGGGTTTTCGTGGCCTTCCTCGCCTCCTGTACCCTGTTGATGCTCGGTTCCTGGCTCGTCGCCTACGTGCCGAACCTTTCGCTCAAGCTTCATCTCTCGCAGGGACTCCATGCTCCCGCAACGGGGATTGTCGTCAAGAACTACATCGCCCAAAGCCATGACTTCGCGCTATGCGCGGTGGCGCTGGCCTATCCGGTCATGATGGCGCTGCGAGCCGGCA
>NZ_JAUYQU010000196.1 GCF_030697065.1 Bradyrhizobium sp. | reverse complement strand
TGCACCACCGGCGAGGTGCTGTTCTACAAGGACGAAAAGGCCGAGGACATGCTCTACATCGTCTCGGGCCGCTTCAAGCTGGTCGAATCCGGCATCGAGCTGCCGGTCGGCGCCATCGTCGGCGAGCTCGGCATGCTGTCGCCATCGAACATGCGAACCCAGACGCTGGAATGTACCGAGGCCGGTCTCATCCTCAGCGTCAGCTACACCAAGGTCGAGGAACTTTACGTGCAGAATCCGGAATTCGGCTTCTACTTCCTTCGTCTGGCCAGCGCCCGGCTGTTCGAGAACATCGCGAAGCTGGAGGAGAGGCTGGCGCAGCAGGCCGCCGCCGCGCCGGCGCTCGCCGCGCCGAAGTCCGCCTGACAGGCGGATCGGAGTGGCAAGCTTCCTGTCCTCGCTGCGCTACCTGTTCTCCGATTTCATCGGGGAGGGCGACGGCACGCCGCCGTCGCTGCCCCCCGGCCTGCCCGAGAGCGTGGAGCCCGTGGTCAGCGAGGGCATTCACCTGCTGATGGACTATCAGGGCGCGCGCTATGCGAGGCTCTATGTCGACCGGCTGCGACGGTTCATCGGCAAGCCCGGCGTCGACGAGGCGATGTTCGGCGAGATCGCGCGGCTGATGGCGATGCGCATGAGCTATCAGGACCCGATCCGGATCGCGCAGCTGAAGCTCGCCGAACTGAATCCCGGCGCCGGCGGTCCGCCGGCCCGGACGCCCGACGACATCAGGAAATTCCGGCTGGATGAACTGGTCGAGGCGCTCCCCGCGGCGATCGCGGGGCCTGTTCTCGGGCTCCTCGAACGCCGGGGCTGGGTGCGCAAACAGGTTTCGATCCGCTTCAGCACCAGGAACCGCTGGAGCATTCTCCGCCTCAAGATCGAAGCGTCGCTGCGGCGCTGGCGGCGGTTCTCGATCCGCTATGCAAGGGAGCGGGTCTGGGTCGAGCGCTGGCTGCACATGATCGATCGCGCGCTGACCAGGCAGCCCGAGGCCGCCGCTGCGATCGTGCAGACCGCGACCATGGTGCAGGGCTACGGCGCCACCTGTCGCCAGGGCCTCGCCGACTGGCATGCGATCATCGACGGCCTCGCCAAGCCGACCTTCGACGGCGTGCTGCCGCTCAAAAATCTGGCCGGCGCCGTGGCGGAGGCCCGCGCCGCCGCCGCGCCCGATCCGAGGCAGGCCGCGCTGAAGCGCACCATCGCGGAAATCAGGGCCCGCGCGCTGGCGGCCGGGGAAATCGCCGGGGCGGGCTGACTTCAGTCCGGCGGGGCGGGAAGGGCGAATCGGAAAAACGCGGATTTCAAGGTAACTGGAGACTTAAGGCCCGGAAGTCGCACGCGGACCATATCCGGGGAAAGCCAATTTGGTCGGATTCCGTGCGGAATCGAAGGCTCACTATTGCAGAAATGTCGCAGCGCCCCGGCAATGTGCATCGTCAGGCGAGCGAGCCGCGGGTTTTACTTGTTTCGACCCGCAACCTGGTTTCATTAGGGTCATCGAATTCATTCCAAGGGGATTTTTCCATGCAGTCCAAATTTATCGCGCTTCTCAGTGGAGCCGCGTTGAGCCTCGGTCTCGTGACTGCTGCCTCGGCAGCCGACATGGCCGCCCGTCCCTACACCAAGGCGCCCGCCCCGATGATCGCCGCGATGTATAACTGGAGCGGCTTCTACGTTGGTATCAACGGCGGTGGCGGCTGGAGCCGGAAGTGCTGGGACGCCACCTCGGTGCTCGGCATCGCCGTCGTTCCGAGCGTTGCCGAAGGTTGCCACGATGCCTCCGGCGGTACGGTCGGTGGTCAGGTTGGCTACCGCTGGCAGGCCGCCGCTTGGGTGTTCGGTCTGGAAGCCCAGGGCAACTGGGCCGATTTCAACGGATCGAATGCGAGCCTCTTTCTCCCCGGCGCCTCGAACCGCTCGAAGATCGACGCGTTCGGCCTCTTTACCGGTCAGGTCGGCTACGCCTTCAACAACATGCTGCTCTACGTGAAGGGCGGCGCCGCCGTTACCAACGACAAGTACGATGGCTTTGTCACCGCCACGAACGTGGTTTTCGACACCGGCAGCGAAACCCGCTGGGGCGCCTCGGTCGGAGTCGGCGGCGAATTCGGCATCACGCCGAACCTGTCGCTCGCGATCGAGTACAATCACCTGTTCATGGGTGATCGCGATATCGCCTTTACCGCCGTTGCGGTGCCACTTGCCTCCCGCACGGATCGGATCAGCCAGGACGTCGATATTGTCACCGCCCGCCTCAACTACCGCTTCGGCGGCCCGGTTGTCGCGAAGTACTGATCGGATCGGGTAGTTCCAGTATCCCATCCCGAGCAATCTGAAAGCCCCGGCATCGTCCGGGGCTTTTTTGCGTCGCTACGCGCCATGCGCCTTCTTGACGATCACCACATTGTCGTCCTGGCCGCCGCGCCGCTTCAGGCTCTTGCGCCGCATGCTGAGTTCGTCACGCACGAATTGATAGCCGAGCTTGAACGTCTCCAGACCGTCGGTCGAGATGGTGCCGTCGCGCAGCCCGATCACCGCGCCCCGGAGAATGGTTTCGAGTTCGTCCTGCAGCGCGTCGAGCGCCTCCATCGAGGTGGCATGCTCCATCCGCTCGCCGATATCGAGGATGGCGGTCGCCAGTTCGCTGGCCTTCTCCGGCGCCACGCGGGTCACCTTGGTGTAGAGCGCGACAAAAAGCGATCCGATGATGCTGAGTGCCGCGACGGCGAGATAGGCGAGGTCGCTGTAGCGGTCGACGAAGGACTTGGTGTCGTCGTTGATGTAGTCCGTGGCGCCCTGATGCGCGACGATGAAGGCGTCCTTTTCGATGCTCGCCGGTTCGATCCTGGAGGCGAAGCCGCTCTCCAGCGCAAGCTCGGCCTTGTTCTCGTAGATCGCTCGCGCGAGATTTCCCGCGATCGCGGTCGACAGCCGGGATTGCGCCACCAGAAGCCACTGCAGCCCGACCGTATCGATGTCCGCCCCGGGGATCGCGGGCGAAGACGACAGCAATCCTTCGGCCAACGTTTGCTCGGTAAGGCCGGGATATCTCCGGACCAGCGCCTTCGACTCGCTGATGTCGTTCAGGGTCAGTCCACCGCGCCTGATCTGCTGCTCGATGCTCCGGTCCCTCAGCATCCGGGAGACCGAGGCAATCGCGATCACCGCGCCATAGCCGCCCGGCGCCAGCAATTTATCCAGGGTCGAAGCGGGCGGTGCCAACTGGAGCCGCGCCGCAGCGGCCGGATCGTCGGAAGCGCCGAGCAGGCGGCGGACGAAGCCGGGACCGCCGTCGCCGTCGGCCACCACCGCGAGCTTCCTGTTCTTCAGGTCCGCGAGCGATCGGATCTTCCTGCCGGCGGGGCTGATCAGCAGCACCACGTCGTTCTCCAGGATCGCAATGGCGCGCGCGCGGGGCGGGACTTTGGCGTCGGTGCGCAGCACCGCGAGATCCGCCTGCTTGCGGTCGAACTGGGCCAGCGCCCCGGCATTGTCGGGATTGGCTACGATCTTGATATGCAGCCGCGAATTGGTGGTCTTGAGCAGGGTGGCGAGCCTGGCGGCGAACCGGGCTTCCGGGCCGTCGGCTTTGCCGACCGCGAACACCAGCGTTTCGGAATTCAGCCAGACCCGGGAGCCCCACACCGTCGCGATCGTCAGTATCACCGTCAGCGCGGCAAAAAGCAGCATCTGCCTGCGGTTGCTTTTGGCGAGCCGGGCACGCGCGGGGGGCGTTGCTGCCTGCGGCGGAGAAATTTCTGCGCTCATGGCCGATATCCGGGCCGGGGCACCGCCTCAAATTGGCTTCGCGAAGCCCGGCGAGATCGTAAAAAGATAAAGAAGAACGACATTTTATTAGTTCAGGGATGATAGCCCGCTGCCGGCAGATTGCAAATCAGGCCGGCCGGTAACCCTACCGGCGGCCCCGACTGCCGGCGCGCCCGATCTATCGCCGTTAGGCCACACCTCGGGATTTTCGAACCGCCCACAGGTGCAATCCGACACAGGAGATGTCATAAATGACAAATACCGGTCGAATTGTCCGGGTTTGAGAAGAGTTGCGCTGAACGCCTCCGCTCCGTCCCGATCAGTCCCAGCAAAGGGCGTCAGCTTTGTTGTTTCCCACCATGTCGTCGTCGGTCCCGGTAGGTGCGCTGGTCGGGTGGATGGTGCTTCTCACCGTGAAGCACGTCATCGCGGATTTCGTCCTGCAGAATTCCTGGATGGCGATCGGCAAGGATCAGAAAACCGGCTGGGCGCTGCCATTGCTGGCGCACTGCCTGGTGCATTTCGCGGTGGCCATGACCCTGATTTTGATCATCGCGCCGAAGTTCTGGTTCGTCGCCGTGATCGACTTTCTCATTCACATCACGATCGATCGCGCCAAGGGGCTTTGCACATCCACCTTCGGCGTGACCTACGAACATCCATGGTTCTGGACGCTGATCGGCGTCGATCAGGCGCTGCATCATCTCACCGGCTTCGGCCTCGCGATCTTCATGGCGGCGAACGGCTGA
The DNA here is from genome assembly GCF_030697065.1 of Bradyrhizobium sp. Lineage (GTDB taxonomy): Bacteria > Pseudomonadota > Alphaproteobacteria > Rhizobiales > Xanthobacteraceae > Bradyrhizobium. Next base: position 15,871 of record NZ_JAUYQU010000196.1, on the reverse strand, counting down.
TCTCGCCCGCGCCGGGAACGGCGGCGCGAATCAATTCGGGCATACGACCGATTGGGCAAGGTCAAGATACCCGTGTGACTACAGGTGCCCTTGGTTAACCTTTCGTTAGAAGTTTGCACTGCATCCTTGCGGTCAGGGAGAACTGCCATGTTTTCAAGCCGCGACGCCTACGAAAACGATTTCTGCCCGGTCCGGGATGAATTGCTTGGCGAGATGTACCGGGCCAACGAAAACGGCCTGCCTGTGCTGGTGGAAAGCGTTTCCTCCGACGTCCGGGCCATGCTGGCGCTGTTCTGCTATCGCAGGAGCCACCTGCACTCGCTGGCGCTTTCGATCGCCGCAAGCTGCAGCGAACGCGAGTTGATCCAGCTCGGCGGCCGCGTTGGTTCGACGCTCTACGCGCTGTCCCGCGAAACCCCGACCAGCCGCGCCGCGCCGTCATCCTCCTACGGCAACCGCAAGCCGATCACGCTTTCGACCAAGCCGCTGAGCACCTTCTCGCCGGTCGAGGACGAACTTGACGACGAAGAATTCGCGCAAGCCGTGACGGCGTAAGCACGCAGCTTCCCGGCTGTCGTCCTGCGTTCGCAGGGACGCTTCATGCAATCAAGTCAATACTGCTAACCCATGCCTCTTCCGCGCCATGTCGCATTCGACATCGCCGGGCATGCAGGTTCGGCAGACTTCGGGCCGCATGGCATAGATCCCGCACGCGGTCGCGACCCCGACCTTGCCGGACAGCGCCGAGCAGCGGTCGCCGTCGCAGCGCATTCCCGACAATCGGTCGTTGACGAATTTTTCCGGAATGAGATCGAGCGCCGCGTCGTCCTCGATCGTGAAGCGGGGCCAGTTCGACGAATACGAACAGCACGCACCGCAGGCCTGGCAAGGGCCGTCGGCATACGCGGCTGGATCGATGGTCTCCATGGGTTCGTTTAGCGCGGAATGGCGCGGGCGGCCAGCGGGCAGGCTGCGATCCCGTCAGGCGTCGCTCGGCGGTTCCCAGACCAGGCTCTGCCGCCATTTCGCCCGCAAGGCGTCGCGCCGTTCCGGATATTTCTCGTCGAGGTAGACCGCGTCGACGACACGGTCGGTGCGAAAGCTGCGAAAATCCTTGCGCAATTCGCACCACGCCGCCAGCAGCCGCACGGCTTCGAGATAGCCGATCGCGATCGGCCAGATGATGCGTTCGCTGTCGCGGCCGTGTTCGTCGCGATAGCAGAGCGCGATCTTCTTGCCTTCATGGATATGCGCGCGCGCCCGCGACATGTCGATGCGGTCGGGCTGCCTGTTCCAGGCCGAGCGGGCGCGGCTGGCGGGCTCGAGCACGAAGGGCCGCAGCCGTTCCGGCACGGTGTCGGCGATCTTGGCCATCAGGTCCGCGGCGGCTCTGGCCAGCACCGGATCGGCATGGCCGGCCACCCATTGCGCGCCGAGCACAGCCGCCTCGATTTCGTCGGGCGTGAGCATCAGGGGCGGCATGTCGAAGCCCTTCTCCAGGATGTAACCCATGCCGGCCTCGCCGCGGATCGGCACCCGCTGTTCGATCAGGGTGGCGATGTCGCGGTAGATCGTGCGCTTCGAAGTCTCCAGCTCGGCCGCGATGGCGTCGGCTGTCAACGGCTTCCGGTTGCGCCGGAGCACCTGAATGATCTGAAACAGCCGGTCCGCGCGCCTCATGGTGAATCTCTTTTTGTGATGCGGCCTCGTCGATGCTGACAGCAGGTTGGCAGCAGGGGGTCAGTACACCGGGACAACACTCCAACGAAGAGGATTTTGTCCATGATGATTCTTTACGGCCTTGATCTCTGCGCCGCGATGTTGCCGCTGCTGACACCACGGTGGCAGCAGGGGGTCGATAGCCTGAAACGACTGCTCGGGAAATCGGGAGCCTCGACATGATTACGCTTTATGGCTTTGGCGCCGGCTTCGGTCTGCCGGAAATCAGCCCGTTTGTGACCAAGACCGAGGTCCAGCTGAAGATGGCCGGGCTCGACTACCGCAAGCGAAAGGCCATGCCGCCGGCTTCTCCCAAGGGCCAGCTGCCCTATGTCGACGACGAGGCCGAGACGATTGCCGATTCCACCTTCATTCGCGCGCATATTGAAGGCAAATACGGTTTCGATTTCGATGCGCCCCTCAGTTTGCAGGCGCGTGCGCAGGCCTGGGCCTTCGAACGGATGATCGAACATCACATCTATTGGGCACTGGTCGGCGCGCGCTGGGTCGATCCCGAGAATTTTACCAGGGGGCCTGCACACTTCTTCGATGCCGTGCCGGAGCACCAGCGCGAAAGGATTCGCGAAGACGCGCAATTCCGCGTCGCCGAGAACTATTTGCTGAGCGGCCTCGGCCGCCACGCGCCGGACGAAGACATCGATCTTGCGGTTCGCTCGGTGTTTGCGCTGTCGGTCCAGCTCGGCGACAAGCCCTATCTGATGGGAGACTCGCCATGCGGCACCGATGCCACCGCCTTCGGCGCGCTGGCCGGGATCCTGACGCCCTACTTCAGCTCGCCGCTGCGTGAGCGGACCGAGCACTTCCGCAATCTGACAGACTATGTCGATCGCATGATGCAGCGGTACTATCCGGATTTCGTCTGGCGGGCGCAGCGCGAGGCAGCGTGAGGTCTATCGCGCCGGAGAGGGCGGGGCCCTAAGCGCCGCCAGTTCCGCTTCCAGTTCCGCGATGCGGCTATCGCGCACGGCCAGCGCCGCCGCCACGTCGGCGGCGTCGAACTTCTGCGGGATGTGCTGCGGGCAATTGGTGTCCCATGCCGATATCTTGAACAGGATGACCTGTTCGGGCCGCGCCTTGTAACCGGAGGACGTCAGCGACGTCAGAAGCGCCGGATCGTCATCCACGATTCGAGCCTCGCCCCAGATCTTGACGCGGCGGCGATGCGCATAATCCATCACGAAGATGTAGGCTCTCGGATTTTCCGACAGGTTGCCCTGCGTGATGTATTGCCGGTTGCCGCTGTAATCGGCGAACGCCAGCGTGTTCTTGTCGAGGATTTTGACGAAGCCTTTCGGGCCGCCGCGATGCTGGATGTAGGGCTGGCCGTCTGCGGTACTGGTGGCGAAATACAGGCTGTTGGCGTCCGCCAGGAACGCCGTGAGGTTTTCGTCGACTTCGGTGCGCCAGCCGCCACGCTGCTCGACACGGGCATAGGCGTCGCGAGATCCCTTGCGGGCCTGTATGGCCTTCACCGCCGGGGTGAACGCCACGTCGCTGGAATGAATGAGCGTGTCTGACATCGAAAGCTCCTGAAGTGTCCGGACGGCGAAACGTCGTCTTCGTCCCCAAATATGGCTGTTTCCTAATATTGAACAATTATCCAGATTGACACTTCATCATTGCGATATATGAAATAATACATGGATCGTATCGACGCCATGCAGGCCTTTGTCGCGGTGGCCGATCTCCGGGGGTTCGCTCCGGCGGCGCGCAAACTGGGGCTGTCGCCGTCGGGCGTGACGCGGCTGATTGCGGCGCTGGAGGATCGTCTCGGCGCCCGGCTGTTGCAGCGGACCACCCGGTCGGTGACGCTGACCGATGCCGGCGCGCGCTATCTGGCGCGGATCAGACCCATTCTCGCCGATGTGGAGGAAGCCGAAGGCGCGGTGGAGGGCGAACGCACCCGGCCGAGCGGACGGTTGACGGTCTCGGCCCCTGTCGGATTCGGGCGCCTGCATGTCAGCCCGGTGATGTCGGCCTGGCTGGAGCGCTATCCCGAGGTGACCGCCGAACTGCGGCTGTCGGACCGCATGATCAACCTGGTGGAAGACGGCGTCGACCTCGCCGTCCGGATCGGTCACCTCGCCGATTCCAGCCTGGTCGCCCGCCAGGTCGGCGAGATGCGGCGGATCGTGGTGGCTTCCCCGGGCTACCTCAAGGCGCATAGTGCGCCGAGGACGCCGGAGGCCATTGCGTCGCACGCGACCATCCAGTTCGGTGCCACGGCGGCCTCGCCGGACTGGCGCTTTGTCGAAGCCGGCCGCGATATCCGCGTCGCCTGCACGCCGCGATTCCTGACCAACAGCGCCGATGCCGCGCTCCAGTATGCCGAGCAGGGCGGCGGCCTGACCCGGGTGCTGGCCTATCAGGCCGCCGACGCGGTCAAGGCCGGCCGCCTGAAAATCGTGCTGGCGAAGTTCGAAGCGCCGCCACTGCCGATCCACATCGTCTATCCGACCTCGCGGCTGCTGTCGGCCAAGGTGCGCAGCTTCATCGATCTCGTGGTCGACATCAGCGACTGGCAATTCGGCTGACGATCATGCCTTCTTCGGCACCACGCGGAACGTCGCATTGGCGCGCGCGATCACGGCGTCGTCCGCCTTGACGAAACACTGCGCGAAGCAGAGCGTGCTGCCGGTCTTTATGACGTCGGTTTCGACCGCGAGCCACTGCCCGATCTGGGCGCTGCTGATGAAATCGATCGACATGCTCACGGTTACCAACGAGTAGGCGCCGCGCAATTTGTGGCCGCAACTGTGTCCCATCGCCTTGTCGGTCAGCGCGGCGATCAACCCGCCATGGGCGAAGCCGCGCGCGTTGGTATGTGGCGTAGCCAGCCGCAGCCCGAGGATGATCGCGTCAGGCGTCTGCTTCGAATAGATCGGCTCCCACGGATCGGTCAACGGACTGGGGCGGGACTGGCGTTCGAAACCATCGGGGATATCGGTATTGGTCATGCGGTGCTCCATTCCGCCATTGAACGCGCTTTCGTTACGCAATGCACCGCCTACAAAGTTTTAAACGGGATTCGCGTGGGCGTTTGAAACGACATGCGCGCGCTTACTTCGAAACAAAATCGTCATCACCCGCGCAGGCGGTGATCCCGTATCCCAGAGGCGGTCAATTGAATCGAGGAACCGGAGCGTACTGGGTCACCCGCCCGCGCGGGTGACGACATAAGTTAGTGACGTGACGGCCGTTACCGATGTCGAACGCCTAATACGGCAGGCCCACGTAATTCTCCGCCAGCGACGCCGTCGCCGCCTGCGAACCCACCAGATAGTCCAGTTCCGCCAGCTGAATTCGCGCGCCGAAATCGCCCTGGTCGGGAAACTTGTGCATCATCGCGGTCATCCACCACGAAAACCGCACCGCCTTCCAGACCCGCGCCAACGCCCGCGCGGAATAGGAGTCGATGCCGGCAGAGGACTTCTCGTCGTAATATTCGCGCAGCGCATGCGACAGAAATCGCACGTCGCTGGCGGCGAGGTTGAGCCCCTTGGCGCCAGTTGGCGGCACAATATGGGCGGCGTCGCCGGCCAGGAACATTCGTCCGAACCGCATCGGCTCGGCGACGAAGCTGCGCAAGGGCGCGATGCTCTTTTCGATCGAGGGCCCGGTGATCAGTTTATCCGCCGCCTCCGGGTCCAGCCGCTGCTTCAGTTCATCCCAGAACCTTTCGTCCGGCCATTGATCGACATGGTCGTCGAGCGAGCATTGCACGTAATAGCGGCTGCGGCGCATCGAGCGCATGGTGCACAGCGAAAAGCCCCTGGCGTGGTTGGTGTAGATCAGTTCGTGGCTGACCGGCGGCGTGTCCGACAGGATCCCGAGCCAGCCGAACGGATAGATTCGTTCGAAGGTCTGGATAGCAGAAGGGTCGATGCTGGCGCGGCTGACGCCGTGAAATCCGTCGCAGCCGGCGATGAAATCGCAGGCAATTTCGTGGGTGACGCCGTCCTTGACGTAGCTCACCCGCGGATGATCGGTGTCGAAGCCCTGCGGCTTGACGTCGGTGGCTTGGTAGACCGTAGCGAGGCCGGCTGCCTTGCGGGCGTTCATCAAATCGAGCGTCACCTCGGTCTGGCCGTAGATCATCATGGTCTTGCCGGTGGCGGCCTTCAGGTCGATGCGGTGGCGCCCGCCGCCGAAGGCGAGCTCCAGACCTTCATGGACCAGGCCCTCGCGGTGGGCGCGCGCGCCCGCGCCGGCTTCCTCGAGCAGGACCACGGTTCCTTCCTCGAGCAGGCCGGCGCGGATGCGGCTGAGCACGTAGTCCGGCGTCTGGCGCTCCAGGATGACGTTGTCGATACCGTAAGCGTGCAGCAGTTGCCCGAGCAACAAACCCGCCGGTCCCGCGCCAATGATGGCTACTTTTGTCCTCAAACCTTGCCCCCCCGACTATTATACGCTTCAACCAAAGCTGCGGACGCCACCGCGCGTCTTGCAATGATAATTATATCATATAACAATATCCGCAAAGGGCCATTGAAGCCCCGGAAGCATGAGGGAGACGATGTCGATGAGGAAAACGTTCTTGGCGTTGCTGATGGCCGCCAGCGTGACGCCCGCGTTCGCGCAGGAAAAGACCTTCGAACTGAAGCTGTCGCACTGGGTGCCGGCGTCGCACCCGCTGCAGAAGGCGCTGGAAGACTGGGGCAACGCGGTCGAAAAGGAATCCGGCGGCACCATCAAGTACAAGGTCTTTCCGGCGCAGCAGCTCGGCAAGGCTTTCGACCATTACGACATGGCGCGCGACGGCATCGCCGACGTCACCTACATCAACCCGGGGTATCAGCCCGGCCGCTTCCCGATCATCGGAGCCGGCGAGCTGCCGTTCCTGATATCGGACGCCAAGGGTGGATCGATGGCGCTGGACGCCTGGTACCGGAAATATGCCGAGAAGGAGATGAAGGACGTCAAGTTCTGCCTCGGCTTCATCCACTCGCCCTCCACCTTCCATTCCCGCACCAAGAAGATCGTGGTGCCTGACGACATCAAGGGCATGAAGATCCGCCCCGCCCACGCCACCATGGCGAATTACGTGACCTCGCTCGGCGGCACCAACGTGCAGTCATCGGCGCCGGAAGTCCGCGACATCATCGAGCGCGGGGTGGCCGACGCCGTCACCTTCCCGTGGGGATCGGTGCTGCTGTTCGGCATCGACAAGGTGACGAAATATCACATCGAGGCGCCGATCTACGTCACGACCTTCGCCTTTGTGATGAACAAGGACAAATACAACCAGATGTCCGACCGCCAGAAGAAGGCGATCGACAATAATTGCTCCACCGAGGCCGCCGGCCGCGTCGGCGAACCCTGGGGCGTGTACGAGAACTCCGGTGTCGAGAAAATCAAGGCGCTGCCCGGCCATGAGGTCTACAAGCTGACTCCGGAGCAGACGGCGCTGTGGAAGAAGGCCTCGGAGCCGCTGGTCAAGACCTGGTCCGACAATGTCAAGAAGGCCGGCGGCGACCCGGATGCGGCGATGAAGGAGCTTCGCGCCGAATTGACGAAGAACAACGCGCTGGCGCAGTAACGACGCCTTATCGACGCGGCGGCGGGATGCTCCCGCCGCCGTTTCCCTTGCAACACCTGAAGGCGGCGTGGGGCGGAAATGAAGCGCGCTTCGATGGATCGTTTCATCGATACGATCGAATGGATCGCGGCGGCGTTTGTCGGCATCGTCGCCGCCAACATCTTCATCGCCGTGCTGCTGCGAAATATCTTCAGCTATTCGATCCCCGATTCCTTCGATATCGGGCGCATGCTGCTCGGTATCCTGATTTTCTGGGGCATCGCCGCCACCAGCTATCGCGGCACGCATATCACCGTCGATCTGGTGTGGGCCAATGTCGGGCCGCGCTACCAGCGCTGGATCGACATCTTTGCCACGCTGGTGCTGCTGTTCGTGGTGGCGGTGCAGACCTGGACTCTGTTCGACAAGGTGCATGGCACCTACAAGGATAATGTCCTCACCTTCGATATGGGCATGCCTACCTGGCCATTCTTCGCGGTGGCGTGGGCCGGCGATGCTGCCGCGGTGCTGCTGATCGCGGTCCGCACCTGGCGTTTGATTTTCAGTCCGGAACTGATGCACGACGATCCCAAAATCAAGCCCGTGGAGTAGACGGCATGAGTACCGACGCCGTCGCCGTCCTCGGATTTGCCGCGCTGTTCGCGCTGATGCTGCTGCGCGTGCCGGTGGGCATGGCGATGGGGCTCGTCGGCGTCACCGGCTTCGGCTACCTGGTCGGGTTTTCCCCGGCGCTGAAGATGGTCGGCCAGACCTCGATGCGCACGGTGACCGACTATACGTTCGGCGTGATTCCGATGTTCCTGCTGATGGGGGCGTTCGTCACCAATTCCGGGATGAGCCGCGAACTGTTCCGCGCCGCCAACGGGTTCGTCGGCCATTTGCGGGGTGGGCTGGGCATCGCGACGGTCGGCGCCTGCGGCGGCTTTGCCGCGATCTCCGGTTCGTCGGTCGCGACCGCCGCGACGTTTTCCGCCGTCGCCTATCCGGAGATGCGCCGTTTCGGCTATCCGCAATCCTTCGCCACCGGCGTGATCGCGGCCGGCGGCACGCTCGGCGCCATGTTGCCGCCGTCGACGGTGCTGGCGGTCTACGGCATCATCACCGAGCAGGACATCGGCAAGCTGTTCATGGCCGGCATCATTCCAGGCCTGCTCGCCATTGCCATGTACATGCTGACCATCGCGCTGATCGGCTGGCTCCGGCCGGGCTTTCTGCCGACCGGCCCGCAGACCAGCTGGCGCGAGCGGTTCGCCGGCCTGAAGGATATCTGGGCGCCGGTGCTGCTGTTCATCTTCGTCATCGGCGGCCTCTACGGGCTGCCTTACCTGCCGCGCTTCACGCCGACCGAGGCGGGCGGCGTCGGCGCTACCGGCGCGTTCCTGATCGGCGTGCTCACCGGACGGCTCGACAAGGAGAAAATCCTCAACTCGCTGCTGCAGGCGACCCGCACCGCCGCCGCGGTATTCACGATCCTGATCGGCGCGCTGATCTTCGGCTATTTCCTGACGGTGACGCAAACCCCGCAAAAGGTGACGGAGCTTCTCACCGGCCTCGGCCTCGGGCCCTACGGCGTCCTCGCGCTCATCATGGTCATGTATCTGGTGCTGGGGTGCCTGATGGACGCGATGGCCATGATCATCCTGACCGTTCCGATCATCTTCCCGGTGATCATCCATCTCGGCTTCGATCCGATCTGGTTCGGAATCATCGTCGTGATGACGGTGGAACTCGGCCTCATCTCTCCGCCCGTGGGCATGAATGTGTTCGTCATCAAGAGCGTGATCCCCGATGTATCGTTCTCGACGATCTTTCGGGGCGTGATGCCGTTCGTCTTCACCGACCTGATCCGGCTGGTGATCCTGATTGCCTTTCCGATACTGGCGCTCTGGTTGCCGCAGCGCATGATGGGATAGTTCGATGACACCGGAGCTCGCGACCAGGTATGTCTTCACCCTCACCGTCCGTATCGGCGAGGTGACATCGGCCGGTGAGATCGGTCACGGCGTGCGCCGGATCATTCCGATTTTGGGCGGCGAGGTGCGCGGCGAAAGCGTCAATGGCAGGATCTGCGCGTTCGGCGCCGACTTCCAGATCATCCGGCCCAACGAGCTGATCGAGCTGGAGGCGAAATACGCCTTCGAGACCGATGACGGCGCGGTGGTCTATGTCGAGAACCGGGGCATCCGCTTCGGCCCGGTAGACCTGCTGCAGAAGCTGAAGCGCGGCGAGGCCGTCGACCCCGAACTGATTTATTTTCGCACCGTGCCGAAATTCGAGACCGGCGCCGAAAAATACCGATGGCTGATGGAAAACCTGTTCGTCGGCTCCGCCGCGCGCCACGCCGACCGCGTCGTCATCGACGTGCATCAGGTGCTGTGAATCTTCTTACCCTTCCCTGGAGGGGGAGGGTCGACGCGCGTGTAACGCGCGGGCGGGGTAGGGCGAAAGTCTTTCACTCGAACGCTGCCTGAGTTGGGAGACCGTCACCCTATCCCGTCTCGCATCTTGCGATGCGAGACGACCCGCCCGCTCCAGGGGAGGGTAAGAGGATTGACTCCCTCCAAATTCGTTATAAAACATAACTATTCTCGACAGGACGTAAAAATAGCCATGGGAAACGCCGCACCTGCCGCGACCGCCGAGCGGTCCGCGCTGCTCCAGATCGAGACGGTGGGCGCGGTCATGACCGTGGGTCTCAACCGGCCGGCCAAGCGCAATGCGCTGAATGACGGCATTATCCTCGCGATCCAGGATTGTTTCTCCGATTTGCCCGAGAGCGTCGGCGCGGTGGTCATCCACGGCATCGGCGATCATTTCTCGTCGGGTCTGGACCTGTCGGAATTGACCGAGCAGGATGCCAGCGAGGGCCTGCGGCATTCGCAGATGTGGCACCGGGTGTTCGATCGCATCCAGTACAGCCGCGTGCCTGTCATCGCCGCCCTCAAGGGCGCGGTGATCGGCGGCGGGCTGGAGCTTGCCTGCGCGGCGCATATCCGGGTCGCCGAGCCCTCGGCCTATTTCGCGCTGCCCGAGGGCCAGCGCGGCATTTTCGTCGGCGGCGGCGGGTCGGTGCGGCTGCCGCGGCTGATCGGAGTCGCCAGGATGACCGACATGATGCTGACCGGGCGGGTCTATTCGGCGACCGAGGGGTCCGCCTATGGCTTTACGCAGTATCTGACCGAAGCAGGCGGCGCCCTGCCGAAGGCGATGGAACTGGCCGAGCGTGTCGCCGCCAACGCGCCGTTGACCAATTTCGCGGTGCTGCAGGCGCTGCCGATGATCGCGGAAGCCAATCCGCAAACCGGCCTGTTGATGGAATCGCTGATGGCGACGGTGGCGCAGAGCGACAAAGAGGCCAAGCGCCGCATTCGTGATTTTCTCGACCGCAAGACCGCAAAGGTGAAACCTGCCTGACATGAGCGCCACGCCCCACATGTCGATGGCGACCGGAGCCGGCACTGCGCCGCTGCGGCCGATCTCGTTCGGCGATCCCGCCGTAACGATCGAGCGTCGGGATGACATCATCTATCTCAGGCCCAAAACGCCGCTCGGCGACTATCCGGTCCGCCTGACCGATCGCCTGCATCATTGGGCCGGGGCGGAGCCCGATCGCGTGTTCATGGCGGAGCGCGAAGCCGGCGGCGGCTGGCGCCAGATCAGCTACGCGCGCCTGCTGGTTGCGGCCCGGCATATCGCCTCTGCATTGCTGGCGCGCGGGTTGTCCGCCGAGAAGCCGATCGTAATCCTTTCCGGCAATTCGGTCGATCACGCGTTGCTCGCATTCGGCGCGCTCTATGCCGGCATACCCTTCTGTTCGGTGTCGCCGGCCTATTCGCTGGTGTCGAAGGATTACGGCAAGCTCGCTTACCTGATGAAGCTGTTGACGCCCGGACTGGTGTTCGCCGACGACGCCGGCAAATTCGCCGATGCGCTGTCAGCCAATGTTCCCGATGGAATCGAGATCGTGGCGTCGCGCGGCACCGTGCCGGGCCGCGAGGTGACGATGCTCAGCCAGTTGCTCGCGACGCCGGAGCATCCCGGCCTCGATGCCGCGCACGACGCCATCGGCCCGGATACCATTGCCAAGTTTCTGCTGACCTCGGGCTCGACCGGCAATCCGAAGGCGGTCATCAATACCCAGCGGATGATCTGCGCCAACCAGGTGATGCTGCGCGAGACGCTGGCGTTCCTGAAGGACGAACCGCCCGTGATCGTCGACTGGCTGCCCTGGAACCATACCTTCGGCGGCAACCACAATATCGGCCTGACGCTGTTCAACGGCGGCTCGATGTATCTCGACGAGGGCAAGCCGATGCCCGGCGGCATCGAGGAAACCGTGCGCAATCTCGCCGAGATTTCGCCGACGGTCTATTTCAACGTGCCGAAGGGCTACGAATCGCTGCTGCCGTATTTGCGTGACGACAGGGCACTGCGCGCCAAATTCTTTCACCGCCTGCATGCGATGTTCTTCTCGGGTGCGGCATTGTCGCCGTTCGTCTGGAACATGCTGGACGAACTCGCGGTCGCTGAAACCGGCTACCGCGTGCCTGTCCTGACCGGCCTCGGCGCCACCGAGACCGCGCCGTTCTTCATGTCGGTCAAACCCGCTACCAGCCGGTCCGGCCATGTCGGACTCCCGGTTTCCGGCAACGACGCGAAACTGATCCCGAACAACGGCAAGCTCGAGGTTCGCGCCAAGGGTCCCAACGTCACGCCGGGCTATTGGCGGCAGCCGGAACTGACCGCGGCAGCGTTCGACGAGGAAGGCTTCTACAAGTTCGGCGATGCGCTGAAGCCGGTCGATCCCGATGATTTCGGCAAGGGTTTCGATTTCGACGGCCGCATCGCCGAGGATTTCAAGCTCGCCAGCGGCACCTGGGTCAGTGTCGGTCCGCTGCGCGCGCGCCTTGTCGCGGCCTGTGCCCCCATGGTGCGCGACGTCGTGATTGCCGGCATCAACCGCGACGAGATCTCGGCGCTGGTCATTCTCGATCTCGACGGCTGCCGCCTGATCAATCCGACGCTGCCGGTGGACGACCTTGCCGGCACCGCTTCCGATCCGCTGATCCGCGAGGCGTTTCGCGAACGGTTGACCAGGTTCCTGGCGAGCGCGACGGGATCCTCGACGCGGATCACGCGCGCCGTCCTGCTCGATACGCCGCTGTCGATCGACCGCGGCGAGGTCACCGACAAGGGCTCGATCAACCAGCGCGCGGTGCTGGACCACCGCAGCGGGCTGATCGACCTGCTCTACTCGCCGACGCCGCCACCCCATGTGATCGCGCTTTAACCCGTTACCAGGAACAAGTTTGCCAGGGAGAAGACCATGCAGTTGAAGGATCAGGCCGCCATCGTCACCGGAGGTGCGTCGGGGCTGGGCGCTGCGACCGCGCGCCGGCTGGCTGCTGGCGGCGCAAAGGTTGCGGTATGCGACCTCAATGCCAAGCTCGCGGAGACTCTCGCTGCCGAGATCGGCGGCGTCGCGGTAGTGTGCGACGTTTCGGATGCCGCCTCGGCGGAAGCCGCTGTCGTCGCCGCCTCCAAGGCGCACGGCCCCGCACGCATCCTGGTCAACTGCGCCGGCATCGGCGTGGCCAAACGGGTGGTGGGCCGCGACGGCCCGATGCCGCTCGCCGATTTCGACAGGGTGATCAAGGTCAACCTGATCGGTTCCTTCAACATGCTGCGGCTGGCCGCCGCCGAGATGGCCAGGCTGGAGCCGCTGTCGACCGGCGAGCGCGGTGTCGTGATTTCGACCGCATCGGTCGCGGCCTATGACGGCCAGATCGGGCAGTCGGCGTATTCGGCCTCGAAGGGCGGCATCGTGGCGATGACGCTGCCGATCGCGCGCGAACTGGCGCAGTTCGGCATCCGCGTGCTGACCATCGCGCCCGGCCTGTTCCTGACGCCGCTGCTCGGTGGATTGCCGCAGGAAGCCCAGGACTCGCTCGCCGCCGCGATCCCGTTCCCGCACCGCCTCGGCCACGCCGACGAATTCGCCTCGCTGGCGCTGCACATGATCGACAACCCCTATTTGAACGGCGAGGTGGTGCGGCTCGATGCCGCGCTCCGCATGGCGCCGAAATAGGTCTCGTGAACATGGAATTGCGTCGCGCCGCATATCCTTCTTCACCTCTCCCATCGGGAGAGGTCGGATCGCGTAGCGATCCGGGTGGGGGGTTACGACATAGGTCGAACACCGTAACCCCTCACCCCAACCCTCTCCCGATGGGAGAGGGGGGTCACCGTCTTTGCCGCTCCGTAGGGGTTCCGTAAGCCATGTTCGTCCACAGGCGCGACGTGCAGATCCAGTGGGGTGACTGCGACCCCGCCAACATCGTCTATTACCCGCGCTACTTCGCGATGTTCGACGATTCGACCTCGATCATGTTCGAGGCCGCGGGCTTCTCGAAGCAGGACATCATCCATAAATACGGCCTTGTCGGCATTCCCATGGTCGATACGAGGGCGAAATTCCACATCGCCTCGACCCATGGCGACTGGATCGCGATCGAAAGCCGGATCGAGAGTTTCGGGCGTTCCAGCTTCGAGGTGACCCACAAGGTGTTCAAGGGCGAGGCGCTGGCGATCGAGGCGTTCGAGACGAGGGTGCTGGTCGGACGGCACCCGGACGATCCGGGCCGGCTGAAATCGGCGCCGATGCCGGAGGAAATCATTGCGAGGTTCAAGCGGGGCTGACTTGTGCAGGCCCATCGCCTAAAGAAGGGCTGAACAATCAGCCTGAGTTTGATCTAGGTTGGATAACAACACTCAAAGGGAGGAAACGATGAACAAGTTCTACCTGTCGGCCGCGGTCGTCGCGGCGTCGCTGACGCTGCCGGCTCTGCCTGCAATGGCGCAGGCCAATGAAATCGTCATCGGCATCACCGTAACCACCACCGGCCCCGCCGCGGCGCTCGGCATTCCCGAGCGCAACGCCCTCGAATTCGTGCCGAAGGAAATCGGCGGCGTGGCGCTCAAGGTGATCACGCTCGATGACGGCGGCGACCCGACCGCGGCCACCACCAATGCCCGGCGCTTCGTCACGGAGTCAAAGGCCGACATCATCATGGGGTCGTCCACCACCCCGCCGACGGTCGCGGTCTCCACCGTCGCCAACGAGGCCGGCATTCCGCATTTCGGCCTGGCGCCGTTCCCGATCACGCCGGAGCGCGCCAAGTGGTCGGTAGCGATGCCGCAGCCGATCCCGATCATGGGCAAGGTGCTGTACGAGCACATGAAGGCGAACAAGGTCAAAACCGTCGGCTATATCGGCTATTCCGATTCCTACGGCGACCTCTGGTTCAACGACTTCAAGGCGCAGGGCGTGCCCATGGGCATGACGATCGCCACCGAGGAGCGCTTCGCACGCCCGGACACTTCGGTTGCCGGCCAGGCGCTGAAGCTGGTCGCCGCCAATCCCGATGCGATCCTGATCGGCGCATCCGGCACCGCGGCGGCCCTGCCGCAGACCACGCTGCGCGAACGCGGCTACAAGGGCCTGATCTATCAGACCCACGGCGCCGCCAGCATGGACTTCATCCGGATCGCCGGAAAGGCGGCCGAGGGCGTCATCATGGCGTCGGGTCCGGTGATGTCGCCGGAAACCCAGCCCGACAGCGCGCTGACCAAGAAGCCGGGCCTCGCGCTCAACACCGCCTATGAGGCCAAATACGGCCCCAACAGCCGCAGCCAGTTCGCCGGGCACTCCTACGACGCCTTCGAAATCCTCAAGCGCGTCATTCCAGTGGCGCTGAAGGCCGGCAAGCCCGGCACGGCGGAATTCCGCGAGGGCATCCGCAAGGCGCTGCTGAGCGAAAAGGACATGGCGGCGAGCCAGGGCGTCTACAACTTCACCGAAAAGGACCGCTACGGCCTCGACGATCGCTCCCGCATCATCCTGACCGTGAAGGACGGGAAGTACGTTCCGGCGAAGTAGGCAACACTGTCATCACCCGCGAAGGCGGGTGATCCAGTACTCCGTGGTGCCTGAGGTTGATCTCTCTGTCACGGTGTACTGGATGCCCCGCCTTCGCGGGGCATGACGGCAGTAAGATGAAATCGTAGGGTGGGCAAAGCGAAGCGTGCCCACCAATTCGGCGACACAGAAGAAGGGTGGGCACGGCGCAAGCGCGCCTTTGCCCACGCTACTTTTCCAGATCCTTCTCGCCCTCGTGCGCGAACCCGAGATAGCTCGCCGCCACCCGCGTATTGGTGGCGATCTCCGCGGCCGGGCCATTCAGGATGAACTCGCCGAGCTCCATCACATAGGCGCGATCGGCGATCTTCAGCGCGGCCTGGGCATTCTGCTCGACCAGCAGCACCGAGACGCCGGCGGCGCGCAATTCGCCGATGGTTCGAAAGATGTCGGCCACGATGATCGGCGCGAGGCCGAGGCTCGGCTCGTCCAGCATCAGGAGTTTGGGGGCGCCCATCAAGGCCCGGCCCATCGCCAGCAATTGCTGCTCGCCGCACGACAGCGTGCCGGCCAGTTGCTTGCGCCGCTCCGTGAGCCGCGGAAACAGCGTGTAGACCCGCTCGAACGAGTGCGCCGCGACGGCCTTGGCGATCCGGAAGGCGCCGAGCTGCAGA
>NZ_JAUYQU010000127.1 GCF_030697065.1 Bradyrhizobium sp. | reverse complement strand
CATGTGAAGGCGGCTGACCTCCCGAGCGGCTATACGTGCCACGATCTTCGGACGAAAGTTGCAGCGTATGGCGTGAAGGTGATCCTGGCCTCGGCCCGGAGTCGGGGTATGTCGGAAACCACGATCGCACAAATTCGAGGGAAATGCAGGGTGTGATGCGGCGGCCGACAACTCGCGCCGCCGACCGCAATTTTCTCTCGCTGCGCTTTCCCGGCAGCCTGTGCTATGTCGGGACGACGCAAACATGGCCGCAAGGGCGAGAAGAACGATGCAGATCAGTTTCAAGGGCAAGCGCGTGGTGGTGGCCGGCGGCAGCAGGGGAATCGGCAGGTCGATTGCGCTGGGCTTCGCTGGTGCCGGGGCATCGGTGTCGATCTGCGCGCGGGGCCAGGCCGGACTCGATGCGACGGCGGACGAGATAAGGGCGCTGGGTGTCAAAGTCCACGCCCTTCCATGCGATCTCGCGGACAAGGAAGCCATCGCGTCCTATATCGCCGCGGCGGCGGCTTCGCTCGAGGGCATCGACATCCTCGTCAACAACGCTTCCGGATTCGGCGGCGCCGACACCGAGGAAGGCTGGCGCAAGGGGTTCGATATCGATGTGATGGCAACGGTGCGCGCATCGAATGCGGCGATCCCGCATCTCGAGCGAAGCGGCAGCGGAGCGATCGTCAACATCTCGTCGATATCGGGGCTTGGCGCCAGCGCGAGATCCGCCTCCTACGCGGCCGTGAAGGCCGCCGTCATCAATTACACGATGTCGCAGGGCCTGATGCTGGCGCCGAAGAAAATACGCGTGAACGCAATTGCGCCGGGTTCGATCGAATTCCCCGGAGGCCTGTGGGAAACCAACAAGGCGACGAATCCGCAGCTCTACAATGCGGTCTTTCAATCGATTCCGTGGGGCCGCATGGGCAAGCCGGACGAGGTTGCGAACGCGGCATTGTTTCTCTGCAGCGATCAAGCGTCGTGGATTACCGGACAGACGCTGACGGTCGACGGCGGCCAGTCGCTCGGCTGATGCATCGCAGCACCCTCGTCATCCCCGCCTGCGCGGGGACGACTACCCCGTGATATTCGCGAAGACCGGCTTCGCCGTCACTTGCACGGCCGGGAATCCCTGACGTCGAATTTTCCCAGCGCGCCGGAGATGACGAAATCATTGTAATCCAGCACCAGCGCCCGCGAGACGCCGTTCTCGAACAGTTCGAACGACATTGCATAGACCGGCGTCTGCTCGCCGTCCCTGGCCTTGGCGTCGCGGTCGTAATAGCTCACCGTGACCGGCCAGCGCGTCAGTGATTTCATGGCGTCGTTGGCGGTGGACGGATCAGGAGTCTCGATGCTGCGGTCGCCCGGGATCGGCTGCCCGATCACCGACAGCGTATTGTAAACCTTCTCGCCATTGTCCGATCCGTCATAGACCGTCAGTTCCAGCACGGATTTTCCCTCGCGGGCGGCCGCGATGATGCGCGTGATCTGCTCGGTCGGAAATACCGTGCTGCCGTCGAGCGTGAAGGTCTTGGCTTCCGGCTGTTTCAGTTTGACCGTGATCCGGTCGCCGCTGCGTTCCGCCATGCCGTCGACCGGGCTGGAGTCGGTGTCATTCATCCGGGTCGAGATCTTGAAGCGATAGCTCTTGCCGTCGCCATCCTCCCAGGAGGTCGATCGCAAATCGCTCAGCGTCCGCTTGCCCTCGCCACTGTCCAGCTCCGAGACCTGGCGGAATTCCGAGGTGTAGCCCTCGCAGGCACTGCCGGAGAAATTGTAGAGGATGCGGCCGCGCGCGCTGCTGATCGAGTTGCTGCCGCGCGACTTCACCAGCTTGAGTTCGTACAGCGCCTGATGCGCGAGATACGGGCCGCCGGCCGCGGCCTCTGCCCTGCCGCCGGCTAAACCCGCGACGACGACGGCAACGGCGGCGGTCAGCAGGAGCGGGCTGACCTCACGTGGCGAAATCGGGAACCAGCGAGCCATCGATTGTCTTCCTTGCGCGGTGAATCGTCACATTACTGACCGTCCTATTGCGCCGCAACTAGGGCCGTTTCACAAAAAAGCGGGAATTGCCGCGGAATGGCCGTGTTTTCGGCTGGCTCCCGGTCGACCGGTGGCTCGCTTGCATGTGGTGGCACGATGCGCGAAACAAAGTGGCCCGGCTGCGTCGAGACCGGGTGGGGGTCAATTCAAACGGGGACGAAACATGGCAGGAACGGTCGAGCAAAAACTTGCGGCGCAGGGCGTGATGTTGCACGAGCCGCCGAACCCGGTGGCGAATTACGTCGGCTTCGTCCGCACCGGAAACCTGCTGTTCGTCTCGGGCCAGGTCTGCGTCAACCCGGAAGGCAAGCTGATCGCCAAGGGCAAGCTCGGCGCCGGCGTTACCGTCGAGCAGGGCAACGCCGCGGCCAGGGGTTGCGCCATCAACCTGCTGGCGCAGATCAAGGCGGCCCTCGGCGATCTCGACAAGGTGGTTCGCGTGGTGCGGCTCGGCGGTTTTGTCAATTCGGCGCCGGATTTTCTCGACGGCCCGAAGGTGCTGAACGGCGCATCCGACCTGATGGTGGCCGCCTTCGGCGACAAGGGCCGTCATGCCCGCACCACGGTCGGCGTCGCCTCCCTTCCCTCCGACGCAGCGGTCGAGGTCGAGGGCGTGTTCGAGGTCTCGTAAGGGAGACGCCCCGTGCGCGCGCCTGGCTGGCTGACGGCGCGGCCGGTGGCCCATCGCGGGCTGCACGATGCCGCGCGCGGCATCATCGAGAACATGCCCGCCGCGGTGGCCGCCGCGATCGAAGGCAATTTCGCCATCGAGGTCGATCTGCAACTCACCGCCGACGGCGAGGCCATGGTGCATCATGACGATGCGCTCGGCCGCCTCACCGAGGGCTCGGGTCCCCTGCTCGGCAAGACCACAGCCGAGCTCAGGGCGATCCAGTTCAGGGACACCTCCGAGCGGATGATGTCGCTCGGCGATCTCTGCGCGCTGGTTGACGGCCGGGTGCCGCTGGTGATCGAGGTGAAGAGCCATTTCGACGGCGACCGCAAACTGGTGGCACGCATGGCGCAAGTGCTGGCAGGCTATTCGGGACAGGCGGCGGTGATGTCGTTCGACCCCGACCAGGTGCTTGCATTGCGCGAAACAATCCCGGATCGTCCGCGCGGCATCATTGCGCAGGCGAATTACGATGACGCCTACTGGTACAAACTGACGCCGGAGCAGCGCCGCGGCATGCTGCATCTGCGCCACGCCTTCCGCACCAGGCCGCATTTCGTGGCTTTCTGGGTCAACCAGCTGCCGGCAGCGGCGCCCTGGATTGCCCGCCATGTGTTCGGCCTGCCGCTGCTGGCCTGGACCGTGCGCACGGCGGAGCAGCGCAAGCGCGCCGAGCGCTACGCCGACCAGATCATTTTCGAGGGGTTTGCGCCTTGAACCGGGGCCGGTTCCACGCCCTTGAAGTCATCGGCGCAATGCACGATCTTGGACGGAGTTGGTCACCATGCGCGATGGCTGATCGCAACGCGTGACCGGTCCTTTTGCTGATGGCGTCTTCCGAAATCACCCTCCAATCGCTGCCTTCCGTCAGCCAGATTGCGGCTGCCGATTGGGATGCCTGCGCCAATCCGCTGTGCGGTCCGGATAGCCTCGATGGGCTTGATACTTTGGCTTCACGTGAGCCCATATCGCCGTCCGGCGCCGCATTAAGACGGACCTATAACCCGTTCGTTTCCCACGCATTTTTCCAGGCCCTGGAAACGTCTGGCTCGGCCTGCGCGCGCACCGGCTGGGGACCGCGCCACCTCGTCGCCAAACTCGGCGGCGCCGTCGCCGGCATCGTGCCGTGCTATCTGAAATCGCACTCGCAGGGCGAATACGTGTTCGACCGCGGCTGGGCCGACGCTTACGAGCGCGCCGGCGGCCGCTATTATCCGAAATTGCAGGCCTCGGTGCCCTTCACGCCCGCGGCCGGCCCGCGCCTCCTGATACGCGACGGCGTCGACCGCGAGCGCATCGGCACCGCACTGGCGAGCGGGCTCGTGGCGCTGTGCGACGCCACCAAGGCGTCATCGGTCCACGTCACCTTTGCCCTCGAATCAGAATGGAAGTTCCTGGCCGACTACGGCTTCCTGCAGCGTACCGACCAGCAGTTCCACTGGCACAATCAGGGCTACAACTCGTTCGATGATTTCCTCGCCACCCTCAATTCGCGCCACCGCAAGGCGATCAAGCGCGAGCGGCGCGAGGCCCTCGCCGTCGAAGGCATCACGGTCCATGCGCTGACCGGACGGGACATCACCGAGGATGCCTGGGACGCTTTCTTCGACTTCTACATGGAGACCGGCTCGCGCAAATGGGGCCGCCCCTACCTCACGCGGGAGTTCTATTCGCTGATCGGCGAAACCATGGCGGACGACGTGCTGCTGGTGATGGTGAAACGCGCGGGCCGCTGGATCGCAGGCGCCATCAATTTCATCGGCTCCGACACCCTGTTCGGCCGCCACTGGGGCGCGATCGAGCATCACCCGTTCCTGCATTTCGAGGTCTGCTATTATCAGGCGATCGATTTCGCGATCGCGCGCGGCCTGAAAACCGTCGAGGCCGGCGCGCAGGGCGAGCACAAGATCGCGCGCGGATACCTGCCGCAGACCACCTATTCCGCGCATTACATCGCCGACCCCGGCCTGGCCCGCGCCATCGACGAGTATCTGAGGCGCGAGCGCGCCTATGTCGCGGAGGCCGCGCGCGAACTCACCGAGGCCGGACCGTTTCGCAAGGGCGCCGAAGAGCCGTCTTGACGGTTCCAGCGCCCGGAAGCGAGAGTAGAATCGAACACGAGGAGACCGCCATGCCCGCCTACGACACCAACAACATCTTCGCAAAGATCCTGCGCGGCGAGTTTCCCTGCCACAAGGTGTATGAGGACGATCATGTGCTGGCGTTTCTCGACATCATGCCGCGCGTATCAGGCCACACGCTGGTGATTCCGAAGGCCCCTGCCCGCAACATCCTCGACATCACGCCCGAGGATTACGCCCATGTCGCGCGCGGTGCGCACAGGATCGCTGCCGCGGCGATGACGGCGTTCAAGGCCGACGGCATCACCGTGCAGCAATTCAGCGAAGCCGCCGGCGGACAGGTGGTGTTTCACCTGCACATGCACGTGATGCCGCGCCACGACGGCATCGCGCTGCTGCCGCCGGCCAGCCGCAAGGAAGACGTCAAGGTGCTGGAGGATAACGCGACCAGGCTGATCGCGGCGCTGAAGGGCGGTTAGAGCATCTGGCGTCATTCCGCGGCGATGCGAAGCATCGAACCCGGAACCTCGAGATTCCGGGTTCGCATCTTCGATGCGCCCCGGAATGACAAGAGCTCACTCCGTCTCGAAATCTCCGGGATGCGGCTGCGCCAGCGGGGTGAATTCGCAGCGGTCCGGCTTGATGTCCAGCAGCGGCGTCTCGTCGAGACAGTCGAGGCCGCGCACCAGAACCACGTTACCCTCGATGCCGACCAGTTTCACGATCGAGGTGCCGATCGGGTTCGGCCGCACCGGCGAGCGCAGCGAGAAGGCGCCGCGGGTGTTGCCGTTGTCTTTCGGGCTCTGCAGCACGAGGTCGCGGCGCGACTGGTGCAGCCAATAGATCACTTCGAGATTGCTGTAGAAGTCGACGCCTTTCAGCGCCGGCAGCCACGGCTCGAAAATCTCAAGCCGGCACACCGGGCCGTCATGGCGGCCCTGCCGTGGCGTCATCTCGCGCGACGTCCAGGGCGTGCGGATGCAACCGATGAAGAACAGCGAGGCGTTGCCCGCTTTCGGCAGATCGACCGCGAGTTCTCCCTCGCGGACCTTCGTCAATGCAACCATGTTTCTGGTCCGTCAAAATGAACTGTTTCTCGGCCGCCGGACAGTATCAGCCCAGCCACCATTTGCCAGCCAGCATGACGGCTTCGCCGCCGACCACGCCGGCAAAAATCGACCGGCGCGTCAGCATGAAGACGGCAAATCCCGCCGCCACCGCGCCGTAGCGCAGCCAGTCCGGGATACTGGCCAGGGAGCCTGGCGGCAGCACCAGGATCTGCGCGATGACGCCGGCGAGAATCGCGGTCGCGACCGCCCTCACCCACACCAGCAGTTCGGAGCCCTCGTCGATGCCGCCGCCGAACCAGAGACCGAGCATGCGCCAGACTTCATTGGGCAGGAAGCCCGCGATCACGAGCACCAGCAGCGCATGCCAGTCACCGATGAAATCGCTCATTGGCGTTCCCGCCACCGGTGAACGCCGTAGGCAATGGTGCCGGCCGAGATGCCGCTGATCAGAATATCGACGCCGGTCTGCAGCAGCGATACCAGCGGAAACAGCGCCAGCCCGAGCACCAGCGCCAGCACATCGGAAAGCTGCCGGCAGTTGCGCGCGGTCGAGAGCAGGAACGCCAGCGGCGTCAGCAGCAGGATGGCGGCACCCAGCAGCGGCGGCAGGTTGGCGGCGAGCCCGTAGCCGAGCGTGGTGGCGAACAGGCAGACCGAACACAGCCCGATGCCGAGCCCATGCGTGAACGCGATGCGCCGCTCGCGCGGCACCTGCGGGAACAGACGAAAACACTCGACCCACAGGGTCACCGCGATGAAATGGGTCGCCAGCACCAGATGACGCCGCTTTGTCTGCTCCGTGCGCATCATCGGCAAAACCGACACCACCATCGGAAACAGCCTGATGGCGCTGACGGTAACCGCAATCGCCGCCTGCACCACCGTCGCCCCCGATCCCAGCGTCGAGATCAGGATGATCTGCGCCGGCCCGGCCCAGACCAGGACCGTGCTCGCCAGCACCCATCCGAGGCTGAAATGGGTGTCGTGCGCCAGCGCCCCGATGCCGAGATAGGTCGCAAACAGCACCAGCGTCAGCACCGTCGAGGCGACCGAGCGCATCCCCCATGCGAAGGCGCGCAAGGGACTTTGCCATTTCGGGGAGTCGAGCGGAGGAAGCGCCAAAGGCCACCGGACCGTGTGAGTCGTGTCGCGGCATAACGATAGCGAATGGGACTTGCGTCAAGCAGGCGGCCGACAGATCAGCCCCTCACATTCATGTTGCGCAGCACCAGGCACGCCCCGCCGGCGCGGCGGATGCGGGTGCAGAGTTCGTCGGCGGCGGGGCGCGTTTCGGCGCCGATCCGCACCTGGTAAAACGTTCGCGTGCCCCGGCTGCGCCAGATCCGGCCCGAGAGGCTCGGGTCCTGATCGCCGATCACCGCGCTCAATCGCTTCATCGCCCGTGAATATATCGCCAGCGCCCGGTCGCGATTGAAGCCGGCGGCGAGCTGCACGCCCCACGGCCTGTCGGCGCCAAGCTTCACGTGCTGCTCCAGCTCGGTGATGAAGGGATTGGGCGCGCGCCTGAGCAGGGCCATCAGTTCGCGGCAGGACGAATTCGGCGCGCGGCTTGGCAATGTGTCTTTGGTGCCGGGCCTGGCCCACTCATCGACCGTCGCGCCGGTGATGGCTGACACGTAATTGCGTGTCTCCTGGGGCATGAAGCCGGAGCCATCGAGCCATTCCCGCACCCGCCGCGGTCCGGCATTATAGGCCGCCGCCGCCAGCCCGAGATTGCCGAACTGCCCGCGCAATTCACGCAGGAATTCCGCGGATTTCGGCAGCGCCTGCACGGGATCGAAGGGGTCGAGCAGCCGGCGTTCGCTGGCGGTTCCCGGCATGAACTGCGCGATGCCCTGCGCGCGCTGGCCGTTGCGCGTCACCGGTCCGACGGCATCGGGCTGAAACCGACTCTCCTGCCAGATCACGCGGGCGAAAAACTCCAGCGGCAGGGCGTTGGCCCTCGCCGCCGATTCGATCATCAGGCACATCGCCTCGCGGGTATCGGTCTCCCGTGCACTGTTCGCGGGCTTCTCCGCCGTGCCCCTTTCGGCGCTGCCTGCGGGTTCTTCGACGCCGGGCTTTGCGGGTTCGACGCCGGCCGCCGCGGGCGCCGCCTCCTCGGCCATCGCCCGCGCCGCAGGCTGCGCGAGCGCCAATACGACAGCGCAAAGCGCGGCTGGCAGACCAATGAACGTTCGCATGGGAGCTCTGCTATCCACCAGCCGCGCTTGACACAGGGAACCGACCGTCTAGCTATTGAGCCGCAGCTATCCGCAAGAATGATGGCGCGCATGTGGAGCGCAAGGCATGAAGGCAGCTTCGGACGACCAGCTCGGCTTCGCGCCCGACGACGACGCGCCAATCCGCTATATGCAGCGGACCCGCGACTATTATGCGGCCATCGGCTACGCCACGCCCTATCGCTGGGCGCATTTTGTCGAGGCGCCGTTCCAGCCGCTGACCAAGCCGCTGGCGCAGTCCCGCGTTGCGCTGATTACCACGGCGGCGCCGTTCGATCCGGCCAGGGGCGATCAGGGCCCGGGCGCGAAGTACAATGGCGGCGCCAAATTCTATACGGTCTATGACGGCGATACCTCCCGTGACCATGATGTGCGGATCTCGCACATCGCCTATGACCGCGTGCACAGCAGGGCCGACGACAGCGGCAGCTGGTTTCCGCTGCCGCAACTGCGGCGGCTTGCGAGCGAGCGGCGGATCGGCGAAGTGGCTCCCCGCTTCTTCGGCGCGCCGACCAACCGCAGCCATCGGGTCACCATCGAAACCGACGCCCCCGAAATCCTGGCGCGCTGCAAGGCCGACAACGTCGATGCCGCCGTGCTGGTTCCGAACTGCCCGGTCTGCCACCAGACCATCAGCCTGGTTGCCCGGCACCTGGAGGCCAACGGCATTTCCACCGTGGTGATGGGCTGCGCCAAGGATATCGTCGAGCATGCCGCGGTGCCGCGCTTCCTGTTCTCGGATTTTCCCCTCGGCAATTCGGCGGGCAAGCCGCACGATCCCGCATCGCAGGCTCTCACCCTGGAATTGGCCCTGCGGGTGCTGGAAACCGCCCCGGGCCCGCAAACCACGGTGCAGTCGCCGCAGCGCTGGAGCGCCGATGCGGCATGGAAGCGCGATTACAGCAACGCCAGTGCCCTGAGCGCCGACGAACTGGCGCGGCTGCGGCGCGAATTCGACGCGCAGAAGGAAATCGCGCGGGGCTTGCGCGAGAGCGCGGCGTGAGGACTTGCGGCTGTCGAAGCGACCGTGAGGGGCCTGAAAAGCCCTGAAATCGCGGCTTGTCCGGCCATCATCAATTTACGTTAACGGCGCATTTTGCCGGCCATGGTCTTTCTCGAGATGCGAAGCCGGGTATGGTTCCCCTCTGCAAGGGGAGACTATTTCGATGCTGGATCGGCGCCAGAACGCACGCGACAAGGTGATCTACGGCGGCGTTGCCGGGATCGACGAAAACGGCACGACCCGGGAATGCGTGGTGCGCAACATCTCGGAAACCGGCGCCAACGTCGAATTCAAGAGCATGGTCAAGCTGCCGAAGGAACAGATGTCGCTGACCATCGCACGAAAGGGCCGCTCGTTTCTCGCGAGGATCATCTGGTGGCGCGACAATTTCGTCGGCCTGGCGTTCAGTTCGGAAACCGAGATGCCGGTCTCCGATCTCGAGGAGCGGTTGCGCAAGAGCGAAAAGAAAAAGCGCCAGCTGCAGCGCCGCATCAAGGAACTGATCGGCGAAGGCTGAACCGGGGCACGGTCGCCGCGATACAACACATTCCGTCATTGATGGGCCTGATGCCACGCCCGTTCGGGAACATGGCACCAGCACATCATGAGACCTTTGGCTGCCGTCGATCGCGACGGCTTACATGCCGATGATCGCGATGTCCTTCACGGTTCCCGTCACGCCCGCGATCTTGGCGGCTTCCGTCGCCTTCCCGCTGGCGAGGTCAACGCTGTAAAGCGTGCCACCTGACATCAGCCAGGCTTCATTCTTGCCGGCGCCATCCGACCAGATATCGAAAGCCACCTGGTCGGCCTTGACGCCAAGCTTGCCGATCGCACCCAGCACGCCATCGTTGGGCGGGGCCTGCTTGATCAGGCCGCCGATTGTCGCGTCAATATTGAACAGCACCGTCTCTTTCGCACCCTTCACCGAATTGGTGTAGGCGCCGGCCACGATGTTCGGTTTTTCGCTCTTGTGCATGTCTGCGGCGGCATACTTATGATCGCCGTCCTTCGTAACCTTGCCGTCATCGACATTGGCGCGCAGGTTCATGCCGTCGGCGCCCATCACGCGCAGACGATCGGCAACCGGATTGAAATCCACCGTCGCAGCCACGCCCTTGGCCAGCATGGTGTCGAGCTTGGACTTCATCGTGGCCTTGCCGTCCATCGCGATGGTGACGACGGTTCCATCGTCCACCAATCCATAGAGCAGGCCATCGGCCGGGCGCACGTCGATTCCGACCAGTGCGCCGGAAATCCCGGTAACCTTCACCGAACCGGTGGCCTTTTTCTGTGCGGTATCGACCATGGCAATGGTATCGCCGCCGACCAGCGCCGCCACCTGAGCAGCATTGGCGGCCACGGATGTCAGCAGAAGCGCCGCCGAAGCAGCGAAAAGCGAGTGAATCTTCATTTGGAACTCCCTGTGTCCGAACTGATCCTCTCGGGATCAACACGGGTACTGGCCGGCAGACCGAACGGATGCATGGGAACAAGAAAATAATCTCGCGAGAGGTGCATCCAAATGCCGCACGTCGGAGGTAGAGGGAGTATGCAAGGGCTTGGGCATGACAACGAATGGCACTGTCACCGGTGGCCGCTACGATGCTCGGCCAGCCGACCACGAACGCGAGGCGCAAATGTCCGCTGCGCTGGCACGTTGTGCGGCGGGCGATCGCGCTGCGCTGCAGGTCATCTACGACTCCGAGGCCGCACGCATGATCGGCGTGGCCCGGCGGATCCTGTTTCGGCAGGACCTCGCCGAAGAAGCCGTGCATGATGCATTCGTTCGAATTTGGCAGGGCGCATCCGGTTTTGATCCGCAGCGCGGAACCGCTCGCGGCTGGCTCTATGCCGTTGTGCGCAACCGCGCCCTGACCATTCATCGCGCCGAACACCGGTATGACGGAGCTGATGAGAGCGCCTTGGAGGAAATCGATTGCGAGGCGGCGATCGTACGATTGCCCGAGACCAGCGCGCTGCGCAATTGTCTCGAACGTATCGACCGGCCACGTCGCGACGTCGTCGTGCTCGCCTACGTGCACGGCATGAGTCACAGCGAACTGGCCGCTCGCCTCAAGGTGCCGCTCGGCACCGTCAAGAGCTGGGTCCGGCGCAGCCTGTTCTCGCTTCAGGAGTGCATGGGATGAGCATGCACGATGATGATCAGGCAATGGCGGCGAACCTTGTGATGGGCCTGCTCGATGCCGACGAACAGGCGGCAGCGGAGCGGCGGCTGACAGAGGATGCGGCATTCGCCGACGCGGTCAGCGCATGGCGGGAACGGCTGGCGGATCTTGATGCGACCGCCGATCCGGTCGCACCGGGTTCGGGACTCTGGACTCGCATCACGGAATCCATCCAGACAACACCGGCTAGCGTCCCGCTGCGCGACGGCCAGTCTTCCGCGCGCAACGTGACACTGTGGGACAATATCCGGTTCTGGCGCGCGGCCGGCCTGGTGGGGGCTTCCGCCGCTGTGCTGTTCGCGATCGTCGCCATCGGCGCGGTCGTGGCATCGATACAATTGCGCGGGGATCTCGTCGCCCTCGCCCAGCGCAAACCTGTGTATGTCGCCGTGCTGGTCAACGATACGACCCGGGAGACTGGCGCGATCGTCAACGCATTCGCCGACGGCCGGGTCGAGTTGATCCCGCTCAAATCAATCGACGTTCCCGCGGGCCGCACGCTGCAGGTTTGGACTCTTTGGGATCGCACCGTCGGCCCGAAATCGATCGGACTGACCGACCAGGCCCGTACGTTGCAACTCGACCTGCAATCGCTGCCCAGGACCATCCAGGATCAATTGTTCGAAATCACGCTGGAGCCCGAGGGCGGTTCACCCATCGGTCGGCCCACCGGCCCGATCCTGTTCAAGGGTAACGCCGCCCGGGCGATGTAAATCTTTCGAGGTCGGCAGTGCGCCCGGCTTGCTCCGAGCGAAGCGTTGTCCATCAAAAAAGCCGGCGGTCTCGCGACACGCCGGCTTTCCGATTGTTGATCTCGTCAGCGGTTCACGCCTTGACCAGCGGACCCCGCGAGGCCGGGCCGCTCGATCCACCGCCGGGACCGCTGGGCTTCGGCTTGCGCGGCACGCTGCGCTTGCGCGCGCCGGGCAGCTTTTCCGGTTTCGGCGTCACCGGGCCCTCGACATATTCGAAGCCGATCTTCTCCGCCGCAGCATCGGTGTCCGCCTCGTCGTTGACCAGCACGACGCGAACATGGCCGCCGCCCTTGAGCTTGCCGAACAGCACCTCGTCCGCCAGCGGCTTCTTGATGTGCTCCTGGATCACGCGCGCCATCGGCCGCGCACCCATCTGCTCGTCGTAACCATGCTTGATCAGCCAGGACTTGGCCGGCTCCGACAATTCGATCGTGACGTCGCGGTCGGCGAGCTGCGCCTCGAGTTGCAGCACGAATTTTTCCACCACCATTCCGATCACATCGGGGTTGAGATGCGCGAACGAGACGATGGCGTCGAGCCGGTTGCGGAATTCGGGCGCGAACTGGCGGTTGATCGCCTCGTGATCGTCGCCTTCCCGCTTGTTGCGCGTGAAGCCGAACGCCTGGCGTGCCAGGTCGGCGGCACCGGCATTCGTGGTCATGATCAGGATCACGTTGCGGAAATTGACCTGCTTGCCGTTATGGTCGGTGAGCCGGCCGTGATCCATGATCTGCAGCAGCACGTTGTAGAGATCCGGATGCGCCTTCTCGATTTCGTCCAGCAGCACCACGCAGTGCGGATGCTGGTCGACGCCGTCGGTCAACAGCCCGCCCTGGTCGAAGCCGACATATCCCGGCGGCGCACCGATCAGGCGCGATACCGTATGCCGCTCCATATATTCCGACATGTCGAAGCGGATCAGTTCGACGCCGAGCGAGGCCGCGAGCTGTTTTGCCACTTCGGTCTTGCCGACGCCGGTCGGCCCCGAGAACAGATAGGAGCCGATCGGCTTTTCCGGCTCGCGCAGGCCGGCGCGCGCCAGCTTGATCGAGGCGGCCAGCGCGTCGATCGCCTTGTCCTGGCCGAACACCACGCGCTTGAGCGTCTGTTCCAGATGCTTCAGCACCTCGGCATCGTCCTTCGAGACGCTCTTGGGCGGAATCCGCGCCATCGTCGCGATCGTGGTCTCGATTTCCTTGATGCCGATGGTCTTCTTGCGCTTGTTCTCGGCGACCAGCATCTGCGCCGCGCCCGACTCGTCGATCACGTCGATCGCCTTGTCCGGCAGCTTGCGGTCATGGATATAGCGCGACGACAGTTGCACCGCGGCTTCGATCGCCTCGTTGGTGTATTTCAGCCGGTGATAATCCTCGAAATAGGGCTTCAGCCCCTTCAGGATCGCGATGGCGTCTTCCACCGTCGGCTCGTTGACGTCGATCTTCTGGAACCGGCGCACCAGCGCGCGATCCTTCTCGAAATGCTGACGGTATTCCTTGTAGGTGGTCGAGCCCATGCAGCGGATGGTGCCCGATGCCAGCGCCGGCTTCAGCAGATTGGAAGCGTCCATCGCGCCGCCCGAGGTGGCGCCGGCGCCGATGACGGTGTGGATTTCGTCGATGAACAGGATAGCGTTGGGATGGGCCTCGAGCTCCTTGAGCACCTGCTTCAGCCGCTCCTCGAAATCGCCGCGATAACGGGTGCCCGCCAGCAGCGTGCCCATGTCGAGCGAGAACACCGTCGCCGCCGCAAGCACTTCCGGCACTTCGCTGTCGACGATGCGCTTGGCGAGGCCTTCCGCGATCGCGGTCTTGCCGACGCCGGCTTCGCCGACGAACAGCGGATTGTTCTTCTGGCGCCGGCACAGCACCTGAATGGCGCGGTTGATCTCGGTATTGCGGCCGATCACCGGGTCGATCTTGCCGTCGCGCGCCTTCTTGTTGAGGTTGACGCAGTAGGTATCCAGCGCCTCCCCCTTCTTCTTGGAATCGTCGTTGCCCTTGGTCTCGGTTTCCTCGTCGACACCGCGCACCGGGCGCGCTTCGGAGACCCCGGGCCGCTTGGCAATGCCGTGACTGATATAATTGACCGCGTCATAGCGGGTCATGTCCTGCTCCTGCAGGAAATAGGCGGCATGACTCTCGCGCTCCGCGAAGATCGCGATCAGCACATTGGCCCCGGTAACTTCCTCGCGGCCGGACGACTGCACATGGATCAC
This sequence comes from Bradyrhizobium sp., assembly GCF_030697065.1. Classification (GTDB taxonomy): domain Bacteria; phylum Pseudomonadota; class Alphaproteobacteria; order Rhizobiales; family Xanthobacteraceae; genus Bradyrhizobium. The sequence goes on along the minus strand of NZ_JAUYQU010000127.1, from coordinate 15,220 downwards.
GGCGCGCTGAATGACGCGCTGGAAGCCGGCGGTCGGCTTGGCGTCGTCGGCGCCGTCGGTCACCAGATTCTCGAATTCGGTCTCGAGATAGTTGACCAGGCTGGTGCGCAGCTTGTCGAGATCGACGCTGCAGGCACGCATCACGGCGGCCGCGTCGGAATCATCGATCAGCGACAACAACAGGTGTTCCAGCGTCGCATATTGATGATGACGCTCGTTCGCAATCGCCAGCGCACGATGCAGGGATTGTTCAAGGCTCTGGGAAAAAGTTGGCATTCGCGTCCTCTGTGGCCCCCGCCATCATGATCGCCGTTTTCAGGTCAGGCAACAACAACCTTTGACATATAGTTACGTCCGATCATGGCGGAAGGCCGGCTTCGACAATAGTGGTTTCCCTCTAAGTGCACCCAGCGCGGCAGCACCGAGCAGTCCGGAACTCAGCTGGTCCCGGCCTCCAGATCGCAACATTCAAAGCAAAACCCGTTCCGTTTTGGCGGGAATTGACGCGACGCTACTTTTTTTCCATCACGCATTGCAGGGGATGCTGGTGCTTGCGGGCAAAATCCATCACCTGGGTCACCTTGGTCTCGGCGATTTCGTAGGTGAACACGCCGCACTCCCCGATTCCATGGTGATGGACGTGGAGCATGATCTTCGTTGCCGCCTCGACATCCTTCTGGAAGAACTTCTCCAGCACGTGAACGACAAACTCCATCGGAGTATAATCGTCGTTGAGTATCAGCACGCGATAGAGATTCGGGCGCTTGGTCTTGGGCTTGACCTTGGCGATGACCGACGTGGTCGGACCCGTCCCCCCGGCATTGCTCTCGTCATTGCCCATTCGGGGAGCAGATGCGGCGGGCGCGGCGGTACGGTCGAATCTGGAAGTTAATTGCAGCATGGCACAGGCGTTTGAAATCCCCACGGGAAACCGGAATACGCGACCCAGGACGCCTCAGGCGACACGGCCCCCTGCGGAGCCAACCAATGAGTTCCCAGACACGTCCCAGATCGCCGCTCCCGGACGGCTCGACCCCAGCGGCTGGATCGATAGCATTGAATATGGGTCCGGCTTCGGCCCGCTGCAAGCGCACTGACCCCAAGAGCCTGGAGCCCCGGACCCCTTGGACCCTGGGACTCCCTGGCCAAAGGCCAACCTGCCGCGGAGCCGATTCCCGAGCCCGGCGATCCCCGCAAGGTTAATCAATTCCTTCGGGTTTGACAAAGCCGGGCCACCGGTCATTCAGCGGGCATTGACGATAGCGAACAGTTCTGGCGACCGAGACGTATTTAAGTGGCTATTGAGCCAGTTTTCTCCGGACGGATTTACCAGCCGTTCAGCGGATTGACCCGAAATGGGGCACGGAAACCCAATTACGGTGAAAATCATGCCCGGTACCTCCCTTGCCCGTCAGGTCCGTCAAGCGCTCGGCCGCTTCCCCGCCGCCAATGAGGGCAACATCGCGGTGCTCTTCGGCTTCGCCCTGTTACCCATCCTCGCCTTCATGGGCGCGGCGATCGACTATACCCGCGCCAACAGCGCGCGTTCGTCGATGCAGGCCGCCCTCGATTCGACGTCATTGATGCTGGCGAAGGATCTGTCCGACGGCAGGATCACGGTCGAACAGATCAACAGCAAGGCAATTTCCTATTTCAACGCCCTCTACACCAACAAAGACGCCAAGGCGGTGACGATCAACGCGACCTATACCGCCAATTCAGGCCAGGGCTCCACCATCAAGGTCAACGGATCCGGCAACGTGACCACCGAATTCATGAAGGTCGCCGGCTTCCCGAAGCTGAATTTCAACACCAGTTCGACCTCCGCATGGGGCAATGTGCGGATGCGGGTGGCGATAGCGCTCGACGTCACCGGCTCGATGAATCAGGACGGCAAGATGAACGCGCTGAAGCCCGCCGCCAAAAGCCTGATCGACCAGCTCAGCGCGCTCGCGAAGAATCCCGGCGATGTCTACGTCTCGATCATCCCCTTCGCCAAGGACGTCAATGTCGGCGCCAGCAATTACAACGCGAGCTGGATCAACTGGAGCGACTGGGACGACGACAACAAGACCTGCAGCGGCTGGGGATGGGGTCAGAACTGCACGCCGAAGGATCACAATACCTGGAATGGCTGCGTCACCGACCGCGATCAGAGCTACGACACACTGAACACCGCGCCGACCGGAGGTCCCTCCACCCGGTTCTACGCCGAGCAATACAATGCCTGCCCGGCGCAACTGATGCCGCTCAGCTACGACTTTGCGGCACTCAAGAACAAGATCGACTCGCTGACCCCCAATGGCGGCACCAACCAGCCGATCGGTATCGCCTGGGGATGGCAATCTCTCACCCAGAGCGCCCCGCTCAATGCCCCCGCCGAAGACGCGAACTACACCTACAAGAAGGTGCTGATCGTGATGTCGGACGGCCTGAATACCCAGAACCGCTGGCCTTCCTACGGCAACGGCCAAACTCAATTCAACGGCCAGATCGACGCCCGCCAGCGTATCCTGTGCGACAACATCAAGGCCGCCGGCATCGTCATCTACACGATGCATGTGAACACGGACAACGATCCGACCTCGGCGGTCCTGCAATATTGCGCCAGCGGCAACGACAAGTTTTCCACCGTGACGTCCGCGAACCAGATCATGGCCGCCTTCAACTCGATCGGAAGCTCGCTGTCGAAGTTGCGCGTCGCAAAATAATTTCCGCGCGCCGGCCCGCAAACAGGAAATGAGCCCGCAAACACGAAAAAGCCCGGCCATGACGGCCGGGCTTTTGATATGCTGGAACCGCGCCGGGCTTAGTGCGTGGCGGCCGGGGTGTACTTCGCGATCAGGCCCTCGAACGGCTTGAAGGACTGCTTGGCAAGGTCGCTGTAGAGACCGGCGATCTTCTGCGACTCGGCCATGAAGGTCTCGTAGGTGGACTTCGCAAACTCGGTCTGCAGTTCGATCGCCTTGTCCAGCGACTTCACGCCGGACAGCTTCTCGACCATCGACTTGGTGTCCTCGAACGACTTCTTGGTGTAGTCGCCGTAGGCACCGGCAATCGCCTGAATGCCGTGCTGCATGGTCGTCGCGGAGGCAACGACCGTCTCGAGCTGCTCTTTGCCGTACTGCTGGATGTCTTCAACCTTGACCATCGTGGAGTCCTTCCCAGACTGATGCGTATTGGATTTCTTGCCGGGAGGTACCCGGCTCCCTTGCGATCGTCATCATAGTGCATCGCACAATAAAGTCAAGAATCTTTGTGCATCGCACAATTCGATCGAATAAGGCATAAACACCGGGGCATTACGCAACGGTTGCTTAATCTTTTGGAAACTCGGCCCGCCTAACCTGATTCTTGGACTTGTTCGCGTTCCAGACAGCAGCCTGAAAAATTGTTTGTGAACAGCGTCTTAGCTAACACGGCGGGCGCACCGGCCATCAGGGCGAAAAAGCCTGCCCTGATGCGGACTTGAGCAGGGGAACCTCGCCGGCCGTTGGGCATAATTTAGCCTCACGAACCGGTGATCAAGACAGAAATTGGGACGGGGAAGTTTATGCTTCGCACAACCTTGGCTTCCTCGCGTAACCTGCGAGTTTGCGTACTCGGCCTGGCCACGATCGTCACCGCGGTCATTTTCACCACCGATTCCGCCGATGCCCGCCGCTACCGCAAGCATGTTCGCCACCACGCGCAGGCACCCAGTTACAGCCCGGCATTCGCCTCGATCATCGTGGACGCCAATTCCGGCGCGACGCTGACCGCCAACAATCCCGACGCCATCCGTTATCCCGCCTCGCTCACCAAGATCATGACGCTTTATCTGCTGTTCGAGCGCCTCGAATCCGGCAAGCTGAAGCTCGATTCCGAAATGGAAGTATCCGAATTCGCCTCCCGGCAGGCGCCGACCAAACTCGGCCTGCGCCCGGGCCAGACTATCTCCGTAGAGGACGCCATCAAGGGACTGGTGACGCGCTCGGCCAACGACGCGTCCGTCGTGATCGCGGAAGCCATCTCCGGCGATGTGGATGATTTCGCCAAGCTGATGACGCGCAAGGCGCGCGCGCTCGGCATGACCAAGACGGTGTATCGCAATCCCAATGGCTTGCCCAATAGCGAGCAGGTGACCACCGCGCGCGATCAGGCGACGCTCGGCCGTGCGATCCAGGAACGCTTCCCGCGCTATTACCGCTACTTCGCCACCTCGAGCTTCGTCTATCGTGGCCATGCGATCCGCAGTCACAACCGCCTGCTCGGCAACGTCGAGGGCGTCGACGGCATCAAGACCGGCTACACCCGCGCCTCCGGCTTCAATCTCGTGACCTCGATGCGCCGCGGCAACCGCCATCTGGTCGGCGTGGTGCTCGGAGGCCGCAGCGGCGGCTCGCGCGATGCCATCATGCGCAACCTGCTGGCGGAAAATCTCGCAAAGGGCGCCACCCATCGCACCGTTGCCGCGATTACCGAGCGCAGCATTCCCGAAGCCAACGCCGCTGTCGCCGAAGCCGAAGCCGCCGCGCGGCCGACGCAGACGGTTCAGGCCCAGGGCGCGATTCAGGTTGCCGCCGCGGCGCCCGCAGCGCCGACCACCCGTTCGATCGCACCGGCCTCGAAGCCAATGGTACTCACCCCGGCCGTACCGCCGCAGGCCAGGACCGAGCCGGCACCGCTGACATCAGGCGTTATCCAAACCCAGCAGATCGCCGCGATCCCCGGCTCGTCCGAACCGATGAAGCCGGTCCGGGTGAAGACGGTGCAGGTCAAGGCTGGACCGATCAAGCTGGCCTCGGCCGGTCCGGACCAGCCGGCAACCATCACCCATGCCATCACCCCGCCGCGTCACGTGCCGGAGACATCCGGCGCCGTGGTAGCCAAGGCCGAAATCAACAAGGCCGAAATCAATACGGCCGAAAGCAACTTAGCCAAGACTCAAGCCGCCAGGACCCAGGTCGCCAGGACCGAAATGCCGCAGCAGCCGGTCAACCACGGGACCGGCAACGGAATCCTCGGCGTATTGCCGGCCTCGAACACCCCGCCCGCTCACCCCTCGCAGGCCATGGCCTATGTGGCGCCGGCGCCCCGGGCCCAGCCGCAGACCATTCAGCAGAACGGCGCCATCAAGCCTGCCGTCGTCCATACCGGCTGGATCATTCAGGTCGGCGCCCTCGAAAGCGAGAGCGAAGCACTTGCGCGCATCGAAACGGCGCGTGGCCAGGCCAGGGGCCTGCTTGCCAAGGCCGAGCCGTTCACCGAGCCGGTGATCGCCAAGGGCGACCGGAAGCTCTACAGGGCCCGCTTCGCCGGCCTCGACCGCGATCAGGCCGAGGCGGTGTGCAAGACCCTGAAGCGCTCCGACATTTCCTGCATCACCGTCCGGAACTGATCCAAACAGCTCACAAGGTCGATCTCGACTCTCGATGCCGGCGCCGCGCGCCGGCATTTTTGTATTTGCCGGATTGCGCGCAAATTCCCTGCCTGAAAACTTCTCGTCAAGATTTTGCAGTTAATACTGGATGACGAAGGATCGACCACGCCAGACAACGGCGGGCGGCCACGGGGCGTTAAACAGAGAACAACGGAAGCAACTTTCGGTTTGTAGCGTTTGGTGGCGTTGCCGGAGTTAGCTTAAATGCGTGCGAAGCAAAGTATCCTTGGCCTGGTTCACGCGGGCGGCGAGGTACGTCGACCCCCCTTGATCGGGATGCAGTTTCTTCATGAGCGCGCGGTGCGCGCGCCCGATTTCGTCGCGGCTCGCCCCCGGCTGCAGGCCAAGGATCTGATAGGCCTCCTCGTCCGTCATTTTTCCGCCCGACGCCGCGCGGCTCTGCCCCCCTGCCCGGTCTCCCTGCGCGTCCTGACGCCAGGCGGGAAACCTGCGGTCCAGATAGCTTTCAAATAGCGCCACGCTTTCGGCGTCGAAGCTGGAAATCATCGCCGTCAGTTGCGCCAGGTCGAACTGGCCGAGATCATGACCGGCATAAGGTCCGGCCACGATCTGTCCCGACAGATTACCGCTGTCGTGGTCCAGCGTCATGTCGAGAAACTGCGAACGGACCCTGGAGGTCTGGCCCGCGGAGCGCTTGCCGCCGAACATTCCGCCGACATTGCCGAATCCCGATGTCCCGAACGGCGACCAGCCGAGCAGCCCGGCGCCGAAGATACCGAGCGGGATGGCCGCCGCGAGTTGCCCCTTGAGGCCGGTAAACGCCGCCACCGCAAGCAGCACGATGCCGCCGCCGATCTTGATGGCGCGGGCCAGAATGACGGGATTGGCCGCACGGAACATCTGCAGCAGCGAGTAGAGCAGGATAACGGCGACGACGCCGAAGATCAGGGTTGCCATGACCTCTATATAGGAGGGGCAGGGACAAAAAACATGCGCTCGCCCGCCCTTCCCCCTTCAAAGCGGTGAAGCGCGCTCACTTCATCTGGCCAAGCAGCCTGGCCGCTCCGCTACCGGTCCTGGACAGCCTCAGCAAGGCCTCGCGCCCGCCCGCGGCATAGGCCGCCGCCGCGCGCAACAGCTCGCGCAGTTGCGCGGCGGCGCCTGGATCGAACCGGCACCACGCCCCGCCGGTGAGGCGCGCGATCTCGCGGAAACCCTGTTCGGCGACGTCGTCGTGGCCTTCCTGGAACATGAATACCGGCACCTTGAGCAGGCCGAGCTCACCGGCCTTGACGCAGAGATCGTCGATCGGCTCCTCCATGGCGTCGCCGACGAACACCACCGCCCGCACACCGGCCGCCACCGCCTCGCGCCGCGCTTCCGACAGCACCTTGCCGATCTGGGTGTTGCCGCCCCGGCAATCGATCTTGCCCATCAGCGTGGCCAGTTGCGCGCTGTCGGAAATCCATCCCGAGGCCCGGCATTCATTGAGACCACGATAATAGACGAGCCGGATGTCGAGACTGCCGAGGGCAGCAGCCTCGCGAAACATGTCGGCCTGCAGCGCGCAGGCCATGTCCCAGGTCGGCTGCCGGCTCATGGTGGCGTCGAGCGCGAACACCATGCGGCCGCGGGCTCCGGCGGCGTGCGGCGACATCGCGCGGGCCTTGGCGACGAAGGCGGCGATCTCGTCGGAAGCGGACGGCCTCGCTTCCGGCAGCGGCTTGCCGGACGCAGGTTCTTGCGACGCGGAAACGGCGCCTGTGGATTTCGGTTTGGTCGGCTCGCCGGACATCAGCACTCGCAAATTGCAGCGAGCCCTATGTGGGCCGGGATCGGCAAGCGGTCAATGCCGCGCGGCTTGCCTATCCGCAACCGGCCTGTAACCCGGCCTGAGCCGGCGCACAGCGACAACGATCAATTCGTCACCGCGCGCGGCGATTTCGACACAGGACTCAACGCCGAGATCGAACCCGGGGCCGGCTCGACGATCTTCGGCTTCTTGGTATCGACCGGCGCCAGCGCGCTGTCGGTATCGCCCAGGAACTTGTCGAGCATGGTCTGAATCGCCGTTTTCGCATTGTCCGGACCGGTATCGCGCATATCGTTGTGCTGGAAGCCGGTATCCACGACGGTAATGTCCGATTTCTCGCACTGCTCGGCATCGGGAACGACACCGGGATCCGGCTTGAACTGGGCATCCTTCGAACGGAACGACAGGATCTTGAACTTGCCGTCGGTCGTGAACGGCACGCGCAGATTGTCGAGCGTCACGACCTTCTTGATCTGGTCGGGATACTCCTTGGCGAAATACATCGAGATGTCGCCGCCCATCGAATGCCCTACCATGGTCAGCTTGTCGTAGTTCGCGTTGGGTTGGACCTTCTTCATCTCGTCGACCGCGAAATGGATGTTGGCAACGCCGCGCTGGATCTGCGGCAGGCGGCCGACATAGAGTTCGCCAGGTTTGGTCACCATCGGCGGATCGGTCGGCAGGTCATGCTGGGGGCTCAGCGAAATGTAGCCGCGCGCCGCGAATACGTTGGCGAGAAACGAATACTCGCTGTTCTTGACGGTGTTGCCATGATTGAGCACTGCCACCGGCAGCGTGATCATGCCGGCATTGGCCTGCATTTCCTTGTCGCGCCGGACGGCGATAGACACCGCGACGGGACGGTTGCCGCGCGCCGAATCGATGAACGTCACCGTCTCATGACGGATCGCCCATTTGCTTGCGGTGAAGTAGCCGACCGCAACCAGAACGGTAAGCGAAAGCAGAACCAGAATTCCACGTTTCATGTTCGTCCTCGGGACCCCGTTCAGGGATATTCCTATGCTCGGGACTCTGCGTTCCCTTGTCCATGATATATGTCACGGCGAGTTGACCGGAAGACCAAATGTTGTGAATCGGCCGCCTGATCGTTGTGCGGTGCAACCGCTTTTTGTGCAGTTGCACAGCCCAGGAACCCGCACTGCGTTTCACACTGTCGGACGTCACCACTCAAGGTTAGGTTCAGGAACTTAGGTAAGGGCCTGTTAAAAAAACCGGCGGCGGCGCGTTCAGTTCCGCCCGGACGCATTTTCGCGGGATACCCCGCTTCGAGCCGGCGGTAATTGCCCACCACACACGGTCAGGCGCCGAGTATGTCGTGGACTTCGAGCGGCTTGTCGACCTGGTTGAACCATTCGGCCCGGTTGGCCGCGCGGCGACGGCCGCGCTCATCCAGCGGCAGCTTCAACTGGCGCAGCAGGCTCGTCACCTCCTCACGCGCCGTCACATGGCCGAGACTCGGGCGGGTGCCGAGCGTCGCCTCGTCGAGGTCGTCGAGGGCGGTCAGCCCGCGCGGGAAGAACTCGCGGTAGACCACGCGTTCGGCGAAGCCATCGATCGAGCGAAAACCGAGACGAAACGACAGTTCCTTGAGACCGTCGGCGACAAGCTGCTTGTTGCGCGATCCCAGCATCGACAGCCGGTTGCGAACCACGACCCAGTCGGTGGTGGCGCCGTCGAGCTGGCGGCGCTTGCGCCTGGTATCCCTCACCATCTCGGCATAGTGGCTCTCGCCGGTCACGGAATAAGTGGCGGGGTCGACGGTCCCCAGCACGTCGAAGTCGAGGAAGCTGTCGTTGATCGGCGTCACCAGGGTGTCCGCCATCGAGTGCGCGAGGCGCATCAGATAGCTGTCCGACCCCGGCGTATCGATCACGATGAAATCGAAGGTTCGCTCGACCGCGCTGACGGCGTCCATGAATTGCTGGAACTCGGACGTCTCGTTGTCGGCGATCTGCATGGTCTCGCCGAGCTTGATGCAGCAATGCACCGGGATCTCGAGATCGAGGCCGGTGCGCCGCGCCCACGCGCTGCGGTTGCCGATATAGCGGGTGAAACTCTGCTGGCGGCAATCCAGATCGATGGTGGCGACGCGCTGGCCGGCTTTCATCAAGGCGACAGCGATGTGCAGGGCGGTGGTGGATTTTCCCGATCCGCCCTTCTCGTTGCCCAGCACGACCACATGCGCCGAGCCCGATTGCCCCTGACTGGTTTGCACCAACATGATTAAGCCCCTGCGGATATCATCAAATTACGCGCGACCGCGGTCAAGTGAAATGCTTCACAGCTTCTTCAAATCGCTGGCTGTCTGCCTTAATCATTAATCGCAGACACGGTGCGGCAGTGTCTGTGATCTGGCGCACGCCTGGCGCGCGGTCGCTTCGCCTGATCGCGGCTGCGATCGGATTGGCGGCAATTCACGGCTCTTGATAAGATCGCCCTCCCCGCCCAGGCAGCAGGGCCAAGGCCTCCCTGCCGCAAGAGATCGAGCCCCATGTCACGAAGTCCCATGATCGTCCGCACGGTCCCCGCATTGCGTCGCGCCCTCGACGGCCTTCGCGCCCGAAAAGCCACCATCGCGCTGGTGCCGACCATGGGAGCGCTCCATGACGGCCATGTGTCGCTTGTCCGACTCGCGAAACGCCGGGCCAGGAAAGTCATCGTCTCGATCTTCGTGAACCCGACTCAGTTCGCACCGACCGAAGATTTCGGTTCGTACCCGCGAACCTGGAAGGCCGATCTCGCCAGGCTCGCCGCCGAGGATGTCGACCTGATCTGGAACCCGGACGTCAAGGCCATGTACCCCGAGGGCTTCGCCACCCGCATCGTACCGGAGGGACCGGCCACCGCAGGGCTGGAGGACCGCTTCCGGCCGCACTTCTTCGGCGGCGTCGCCACCGTCGTCGGCAAATTGTTCGCGCAGGTCAGGCCGGATTTTGCGATTTTCGGCGAGAAGGATTTCCAGCAGCTCCGGGTGGTGGCGCGGATGGCCGGCGATCTCGACCTCGGCGTCAAGGTGATCGGCTCGCGAACCGTACGCGAGCGCGACGGCCTCGCGATGTCCTCGCGCAACGTCTACCTCACGCCTGAAGAACGCCAGATCGCACCGGTGCTGTACCGCGCCATGAAGGAAAGCGCCGCGCGCCTGCGCGCCGGCGACGCGGTTGAGGACGCGATGGCCGGCGGCGCCGGGCAGATCGCGAGCGCCGGTTTTGTGCTCGACTATTTCGAGGCCCGGCATGCCGAGACGCTGGCGCCGATCGCTTCGGTGAAGGACGGCCCGGTGCGCATCCTGGTGGCGGCCAGGCTCGGCAAGACGCGGCTGATCGATAATATCGGGGTCTAAAGCAGTCCGAGATCGCGCAATTCGCGGCGCAGCGGCTCCGGCATCGCCGCGACGCTGGCGGCAGCCTTGCCGAGATCGGGCGGAGCCGAATCCGGCGTGAAATAGCGCCAGCCCTGGAACGGCCGCATCGGCCGCGGCGAGACCGCGATCACCTTGGGCTGCATCACCAGCCGGCATCGTCCGAAGCCGTCCTTGTCGCGGAACGGCTCGATCGCGATGATTTTTTCCCGGGCGGCGATCTCGCCGCGGATCACCCAATAAAGCGAGCCGCCCGCGACGATTTCGTCGCCGCGTTTCGGCGTCATCCGGGTGACGTGAATATGATGAAGCGGCAGGCCCTTTTTCCTGGCCGTCGCCATGCGCTCGGCGACCCAGCCCCTGAGTTCCTTGATGGATTCGCAGCCGACGCAGAGCTTGACGAGATGAAGTGGCATAACGTGACGTTTAGCGCCCGGCGACCGGTTTTGGAAGCATCACTCGTCTTCGGCCGCGGGGGGCGCAAGCTGAACCGGACCAGCGCGTGAGGACTTCGGTGCGGGCTGTTTCTTGGCCGCAACCGGCGCGGTCGCCGCGGTCGTGGGCGGGGTTGCCGGGCGCGACGACGGCAGCGGCGCATTCGCAAGCGCAGGCGCGCGCGGCGCGGACGGCGCCGCTGCCGTCGCCGGCTCGGGCGTCATGATATTGACCGGCGGGGTCGAGGCCGCCGACGGAAAATCAGCCGTAGTGGGCTTGCCGGTGGGCATCGTCGGCGCGAGCGCCGACAGCGGCGCTGCCGCCGCCATCGGCGCCGGTGCGTTCCATGACGCGGAGTAGCGCATCACCAGGCCGTCATAGATCCGCTCATCCATGTTGGACACGAGTTGCTGGCGATTGGTCAGCGACTGAAAGGCGGCGCAATCCGACGGCGTGCAACGGTCGCGCGCCAGCAGCACATGGGCCATCAAGCCGTAGCGGTCACGCTCGATGGCCCCGCGCAGCGCCTGCAGTTCGGGTGTCAGCCTGTTGTTGGCGGACGCGACGTCGCCATGCGCCGTCAGCCGCGTGATTTGGGCCGCCGCATAGGAAAGCGCCGCGGCGGTTGCCTCGGCGGAACCGAACAGCGCCTTCTCGCAAGCCGTCAGCACGGTTTCGCCGGCCAGATCGTCGATACAAGACAAGGCCGGAAATGCTGCCATGACCGGCGCCGGCGACCCCGCCTCGGCGGATGCAGTGCGGCCGTCCGGCTCGAACCCGCGAAGAAATGCCGTGCTCGCGACGCCGATCGCCAGCAGCGTAATCACCGCCAGCGTGCCGTTGGCAACCGACTTCTCGGCGCGCAACAACATGATGAGCACGATGATCGCGAAAAATCCGGCCGTGGCCAGTGTCAGCCACATCGACAAATTTGGCGAATGCCAGAATCGCTCCAGCGACGAAGCCCAGTCCCAGTTCATGCGCGGTGTCCCCCAACGCAGCAAACGCATCCAGCGAAAGCTGAATGCCGATCCTGACGCACTCGACTATTGCAGCATAGTTCCGCGAACCGGGCGTTTTGACGGCGAGCGGAATGGAAACGGCTCAACCCCGCACGCCATTCTCTCAGGAGATGTCGAGCTGACTTTCCTTGGCCACCCGTTCGAAAGCCTCGGTCGAACTCTTGATCCGATACTGGTAGTCGTCGCCATCGGTCGGCAGCAGCCGGATTACCTCATAGGTACCGCTGGCGGCCGGACGGGCAACGTTGCTGGCGGTGAAATAGACGGTCTCTCCAACGGTGAATTTATGCTTCAACGCCCTCTCCATCACGCAAAAAGGTCGGCTCCACCCACGGTCCCGCTGGCTTCTGCCGACTGAAAACCCTGTGGCAAGATAGCACAGGGGCCGCCGAATAAACCAGTCACATCAAGGCATGGCAAACACCCATATTTAACAGCCTTTTCATGGGGATAGTTGCCAATCTGCCGGGACTGGACTAACCTGCGCGGCTGCCTGCCGGAGCGTCACGCGGTGCTTTGGGACGGCCTTGACCCCGCAGGGGAACTTGCCCTCTCCGGCGCACCCATTCGTTCCGGAACTTAACGCCTCACACCGTCTCGAACTTCTCGATGACAAGCGTTTCGGCGAGGCCCGCGCGGGTCCATTCCGCGAAGGCGGGCAATGCCGTCATCGTCTCCATATAGGCCACCGCCTGCGGCGCCACGGCGATCGCATAGGTACGAAACCGGTGCACGACAGGCGCGAACATGGCGTCCGCGGCGCCGAAGGTCCCGAACAGGAACGGCCCCGATCTTCCCCAGCGTTCGCGGCATTCGGTCCAGATCGCTTCGATGCGCGCGACATTGGCGCGGGCGTCGGCCGACAATTCGATAGCCCTGACCGGGCGATGCAGGTTCATGCCGCATTCGTTGCGCAGGGCCACGAAGCCCGAATGCATCTCGGCCGAAATCGAGCGCGCATGCGCGCGGCGCGCGCGATCTTCGGGCCATAGCCTGGCCTCCGGAAAGCGTTCGGCCAGATACTCGATGATGGCCAGCGAATCCCAGATCGTGATGTCGCCATCGATCAGGACCGGCACCTTGCCCGAATGCGAGAAACTCAGGATCCGGTCCTTGTCGGCCGCCTTGTCGGTATAGAGCGGAACGAAAATCTCTTCGAACGGGATGTTGCCGGCACGCATCGCCAGCCAGGGCCGCAGCGACCACGACGAATAGTTCTTGTTGCCGATCACCAGTTTCAGGGTCATCTCGAAGCAATCCTGTTGTTGGCCAGTCACCTTGCCACAACGCTCGGCGACGATTCAACCTGCCGATCGGCGGCGGCCCGGTTGCCGCGCTGGGTCATGCGTGGCATGCCTTCGCCGGCATCCGGAGGATGGGACATGGCGGCATACTGGGTCGACATTCTGGCGATCGGCTTCTTCGTCCTGGAATGGACGGTGTATGCCATCACGCTGGAGCATACCGCCTACGGACGCGACAGCCTGTCGGCCCGCATGAATGTCTATCGCGAGGTCTGGGTGCGGCGCATGCTCGACCGCGAGGCGCGCATGGTCGACATGCAGATCATGGGCGCGCTGCAGAACGGTACGGCATTTTTCGCCTCCACCAGCCTGATCGCGGTCGGCGGGGCGCTGGCGCTGCTGCGGGCGACCAACGAGGCGCTGGCCGTGCTCGGAGCCTTGCCGATCGACCTCAAGACCTCGCCAGCGCTCTGGGAGATCAAATGCGTCGGGCTGATCCTGATTTTCGTCTACGCGTTCTTCAAGTTCGCCTGGTCGTACCGGCTGTTCAACTATGTCTCGATCCTGCTCGGCGCGATGCCGCCTGTCGAGCAGCGCGATACCGCGGAAGCGGAAGCCCATGTCATCCGCACCACGAGACTTTTCGAGGCCGCGGGCCGGCATTTCAACCGCGGCCAGCGCGCGTTCTTTTTCGCGCTCGGCTATCTCGGCTGGTTCATCAGCCCCTGGGTGCTGTTCGTCACCACGGCGGCGGTCGTGATCGTGACCTGGCGCCGGCAATTCGCTTCCAATGCCTGGCGGGCGATGGGTTAGGCGACACGTGCGGCCTCGGCGGCCGGCTCGATCGATCGCAATGCGCATTCCAGCGGCATCGGACGGCCCAGGAAATAGCCCTGCACCTGCTCGACACCGATCAATTGCAATGTTTCGAACTCGGATGCGGTCTCGACACCCTCGGCGATGATGACGCTGCCGGTTTCGCGAGCAAATCCTATCAAGGCCGACGCCAGCGCGCGGCGGGCCGGATCGACATCGATATTCCGGATCAGGCCCATGTCGAGTTTGATGAAATCGGGCTGCAGGTTGAGGATGTGGCGAAGGCTGGAGTATCCCGCGCCGGCGTCGTCCACCGCGAGCCTGAAGCCGCGCTGTCGCAATGGCAGCAGGGCGCGCAACAGGTGCTCGTAATTCTCGACGTCGGAATGCTCGGTGATCTCGATCACGATCCGCTCCGGCGGCAGTTCGTTCATGACATCGGCGAACTCGCGGCTCATGATGGTCTCCACCGACGCATTCATCGCCAGGTGCAGGTGATCCGGAAGCGAACCCAGCGCGCCGGCGGCGGCGCGGATGGCGGCAAGCTCCAGCTCCCTTCCAAGACCGACTTCGGCGGCCTCGCCGAACCATTCGTTGGGCGGCCGGGTCGGCACTCCGGAAAACCGGGTCAGGCATTCAAAGCCGACGACCTGCCCGCTGCGGATATCCCGGATCGGTTGATAGACGACCGCGAACAGGCCATGGTCGATGACGTCGCCGATCCGTTCGCGCTTCTGGCCGGCGGCTTCCGCGATCACAAGATCGCGGTTGATCTCGAATGCCGCAAGGTCGGCGAAGGCCCGCATGGTTTGCAGGTCCCGCGCATTCAACGACGGATTGGCTTCAAATCCGATGCAACAGAACATGCCATAGGGCCGCCCGTCCGGCAGCCGTATCGGCACGCTGATATGACAGCCGATATTGGCCGCCGCCGTGATCGGCATCGCTTTCGCCAGCGGCTCCAGCGACGTGTCGGGAATGAGTTCAGGCAGCCGCCCTTCAAGAATGTGCCGGCAGTAGACGTCCTCCAGCGAGCGGGAATCGCCGACCTTGATCAGCGCCTCCAGTCCCGGCGCATCCACTTCGCGAAAAACCGTCAGGTCCCCGGTGAATTCGGAGACGTAA
>NZ_JAUYQU010000117.1 GCF_030697065.1 Bradyrhizobium sp. | reverse complement strand
CGTTGGCATGATCGCGATCATGGCCCTCTCGCTATCCGATGCGAGCCGGCAGATGCGGCAGGATCGTTCCACCAAGACCCAGCATGTCCTCGAAACGGCCTTCGGCACGATTGAGTATTTTGCTGCCGAAGAGAAGGCCGGGCGGCTCTCGCGCGACGCGGCGCAACTGGCGGCGAAAGCGGCGATAAAATCGATGCGTTACGGCGGCACCGAGTATTTCTGGATCAACGATCTGGATGCACGCGTCATCATGCATCCGATCAGGGCCGACCTTGACGGCACCGATGGCGCCCGCGTCCTCACCGACGGGTTCTCGCCTTTTACCGCAGCGGCCGACATCGGCCGCAAGAACGGGAGCGGCTCTTTCGGCTACCTCTGGCCCAAGCCGGGCGAAGCCAAACCGGTCGAGAAGGTTTCCTACGTGAAGGCATTCACGCCATGGGGCTGGGTAATAGGCACCGGCATTTACCTCGACGACGTGCGGGCGGAGCTGTGGAGCAACGCGCTCCGGCTGGCCGGCGAAATTCTCCTGGTGGCCGCGCTGGTCGTTGGGGCGGCGCTCCTGGTCGCCCGCGGCGTGACCCGGCCGGTCGGAGCGCTGACGTCGGCCATGACCGCGCTGGCCGGGGGCGAAAACGAAACGCTTGTTCCTGCGCTCGATCGCCGCGACGAACTCGGCACGATGGCAGAGGCGGTGCAGGTGTTCAAGGACAACGCGATCGAGAAGCATCGCCTGGAGCAATCGCAGGCCGTCAGCCGTGCCGCTTCGCAGATCCGGCAGGAGGAGATCGACCAGTTGATCGGCTTCTTTGGTCGCAGCATGAGCGGATCGTTCGAATCGCTGTCCGGTGCATCCGCCGACATGTCGCGGACCTCGACGTCGCTCGAAAGCGCGGCGCAGACCACCGGCGCCCAGGCGACGCAGGTCCTGGGCGAGGTCGAACAGACGTCGCTCGCGATCCAGACGGTGGCCTCGGCTTCACAGCAGCTCTCGGCTTCGATCGACGAAATCGGCCGTCAGGCCAGCGAATCCGCCCGCGGCTCCAGCGTCGCGATGCAGCAGGCCGAGGATGTCGTCGGCAAGGTAGATGAACTGCGCAAGGCGGCGGAGCAGATCGGCAATGTGGTGAAGCTGATCAACAGCATCGCCAGCCAGACCAATCTGCTGGCGCTAAACGCCACGATCGAGGCCGCGCGGGCCGGCGAGGCCGGTCGCGGCTTCGCCGTCGTCGCCGGCGAGGTCAAGGCGCTGGCGGAGCAGACCGCCAAGGCGACCAGCGACATTGCCAGCCAGGTGGCCTCGATCCAGGCCGCCACCAACGGAGCGGCCGACGCGATCCAGGGCATCTCCGGGACGGTCCGCAGCGTCAACGAAACCGCCGTTGCGATCGCCACCGCGGTCGAGCAGCAGAGCGCGGCGACCCAGGAGATCGCCCGCAGCATCGAATATGTGACAACCAATGCAGCCAGCGTGACCCGCAGCATGGGACAGGTGCGCAGCGCGGTCGACGACACCAGCGGCAACGCCGCCGAGGTGAAGCGGACATCGTCAAGCCTGTCCGCGGACACCGCGACGCTGAGCGCGGAGGTGAAGGATTTTCTGACCTCGCTCCGCGATCTCGGCGAGGAGCGAAAGTTGAGTGTGCTCGATGTCAATCTTTCGGCTACGGCGGTGGCTAACGGGAAAAGCGTCGCCGGTCGGGTGCTGAAGGTATCGCCGGGCATGGCGCTGTTCGATGGACCGCTGCAAGTCGCTGCGGGAAGCCTGCTGGAGTTGCACATCGACTTGCTGGATCGTCCGCTGCAAGGTCGCTTCGTTGACCGCGTCGCCGGCGGTTGCCAGATCCAATTGCTGCTAAACCACGGGCATCTGACATTCATGGAAGGCGCCATGGCTCGCCTCGCGGCGGCGGCATGATTGCGACATCGCCGCAATCGAAGTCGCCTCTGCCCGAAGCCACGGCGCCTGCCGAACTCGACAGGCGCACGGCGCTCGATCGTTATCAGATCCTCGATACGCCGCAGGAGCCGGCATTCGATCGCATCGTTCGGCTGGCGGCGCTCCTGCTCGATGTCCCCATCGCGTTGATCTCGTTGATCGACGCGGAGCGGCAATGGTTCAAGTCCCGATACGGACTGGGCGCGCCCGAAACGCCTCGCGCGCTCGCGTTCTGCGACTACGCCATTCGCGGCCGCGATATCATGGTTGTGCCCGACGCCGAGCAGGACCCGCGGTTTTGCAGCAATCCGCTGGTCACAGGCGATCCGCATATTCGGTTCTACGCCGGCGCGCCCCTGATGACGCCCGACGGTTTTGCTCTCGGCACGATCTGCGCGATCGACCGAGCGCCAAGGCAGTTGAATTCACGCGACGCGGCCATTCTGTCGGCGCTCGCCGAACAGGTGATCCACGAGCTGGAAGTCCGCTCGGCGCTGGGCGAACTGTACAAGGAAGTGGCCGAAGGACGCCGCGCCGCCCGTACGCTGCAGGGCGAAGGCGCGCGGCTGGAGGCACTGCTCAACGCCACCGGCAATGCGGTGATTACGACCGATACCGATGGGCAGGTCGCAAGCCTGAACCGCGCCGCCGAAGCGATGTTCGGGCTCGAGCCCGGCGAGTGCGTGGGCCGGGAAATAAGCGGCCTGATTTCGAACCACCTGGATATCGGCCGCGAGGCTCTGACCCGCTTGAGCGAGGGGAACGGGCGGCGCAAGGATGGTACCGAGTTCCCGATCGAAATCTCGCGCGCCGACTGGATCGATGCACAAGGCCACAAGGCATCCGGCGCGATTCTCCGGGACCTCACGGAGCGCCGCCGCGCCGAGGCAGAAGCGTACCGCCGGCAGGCAGCCGACCAAGCCCACGACAAGCTCGCCGCGCTCGGCCGCGTGGCCGGCGGCGTGGCGCATGAGCTGAACAATCTGCTGCAGCCTGTAATCGGACTCAGTCAGCTGGAACTGGATTCACTGCCGGGTGAGGGATCGACCGAGCAGACGGAGACCCGGGAGAGCCTTGCGACGATCCTTGAATGTGGCATCCAGATGCGCAGCGTCGTTCGCAAGATCCTGATGTTCTCCCGCAAGACCAAACCGGAACGGACGCAACTCCATTTCACCGCGGCCCTGGATCGCGCATGCAAGTTCGCCGGTAAACTGCTTCCTCCGGGAATTCACGTTAACAAGGTCGTCAGCAACGAGTTGACGGGTTTCGCAACCATCAACGAAGCCGAACTGGTCGAACTCCTCACCAATCTCGCGGTGAACGCTGCGTATGCCATGGACGGGAATGGCACGTTATCTGTCATGGTCGATCGTCTCGACCTCGCCGAAAGCGCGGCGTCGCCGTTGGGAATTCCGAGCGGGGCATACTTCAAGGTCGGAATCTCCGATACAGGACATGGCATGGATGCGGTCACAAAGGCGCAGATTCTTGAACCGTTTTTCACCACCAAGCCGATAGGCGAAGGCACCGGCCTTGGCCTGTCGATGGTCTATGGGGTGCTGCGTGACTGGAATGGCGCCATTGAAGTCGAAAGCACCATTGATGTCGGCAGCACCTTCACCCTCTACATCCCCGTTACCCCCGCTACATAAGAGGAAATACTATGGCGAAAATTCTCTTGATTGACGACATGAAGGGCGTGCGCCGCACCGTCTCTGCCGTGTTGAAGCGCGCAGGGCACATTGTCACCGAGGCCGATGATGGCGACGCCGGCCTGCACCTCCTCAAGTGCGAGCGATTCGACCTGGTGATCACCGATATGCTGATGCCGAAGCTGGATGGCATAGAGGTGCTGCTGTTCCTGGAACAACAGCCGGACCGGCCGAGGGTGCTGGCGATCTCTGGAGGCGGCAGCCAGGTTTCCGCTGATGAAGCGTTTATGCTGGCGCGCAGCAAGGCGGACGCGACACTGGCAAAGCCGTTTGATAATTCCGAACTGCTTGCCGCAGTCGACAAGCTGCTCAAGGTCGCAGCCTAAACGAGGCCTCTCGGCTGATGACGGCCGCTCAGGCCTTCGCCACCGCGTGCGAAAACACCACTTCGATCAGCGTGCCCGAATGCGGGCCAGTCTTGATGTGGAATTGCGCGCGGTTGGCTTCGACCAGCGCCTTGGTCAGCGACAGGCTGACGCCGGAGCCGTCGGAGGACTGATCCGACGGCGCATGGGTTCGGAACGGCTCCATGGCGGCGGCGACCTCGTTGTCGTTGAGGCCGTGTCCGGTATCGCGGACCCGCAACACCACCTCGCCGAAATCCGACAGCGCCGTGGAGACGATGACCTGGCCGCCGGCATTGGCGAGATGGATCGAGTTGCCGATCAGGTTCAGCGCGATCTGGCGCAGCGCGCGGGCGTCGGCGATCACGGGCGGCAGCGCATGCGCCAGCGAGGTCCGGATGATGATGCGTTCGCGGTTGGCCTGCGGCTGCATCACCGCGACGCAACTCTCCACCAGTTCGTTGAGGTTCTGGTTGGCGAAGGCGAGGTCGAGCTTGCCGGTCTCGATCCGCGAGAGATCGAGCAGGTCGTTGATGATGGCGATGACGCGCTCGCCGGAGGCGCGGATGTCTTTCATGTATTCGACGTAACGTTCGTTGCCGAGGGAACCGAAGCGTTCGCCGATCATGACTTCGGCAAAGCCGATGATGGCGTTGAGCGGGGTGCGGACCTCGTGGCTGATCCGCGCCAGCATGTCGGCCTTGGCGTTGGCTGCGCGCTCGGCTACCCGCCGCGCCTGCTGCAACTCGCTCTCGTTCTTGCGGGCCTGCGAAAGATCGCGAAACACCGCGAAGAAATTCGGGCCGTCGGGCCGGGTCCGCCCCATGGTCATCGACAGCGGGATGATGCCGCCGCCGCGCACACGCGCCAGGGCGTCGCGGCCGTGGTCGAGCAGGCTGGCGAGATCGGCGCCCTTGATGCTCTCCAGATAATCCTGCACCAGGCGCTGGCTTTCCGGCGCAAACAGCTCGGCGAGGTTGCGCTGCACGAGATCGGCGCCGTCATAGCCGAACAGCGCCTCGGCGCTGCGGTTGCACGAATTGATGTTGCCCTCGCCGTCGAACATCACGATGCCCTCGGCGGTGGTGTCGAGAATGGCGCCGAGTTCCTCCGCATTGGCGTGGCCGACGGCCGAGGGCTCGCTTGCGGGGACCGCCTGCGCGATGGCCGCGGCGATCGCGGCGCCTTCGGCCGCAGCGCCGGAGCAGACCAAGGCCAGCGCCGGATCCTCGTCCCACGCGATGGTGTAGAGCCGCGCCTCGGTCGGCGGCGACGAGGCCCGTTCCGGCGAATCCAGGCCCGCGGAAATCGTCACCGGCGTACCGGTGTCGGATGTGCTGGAGACGGTGGAGACGCCGGGTTCGACATAGAGCGCGTCGAGGCCGCCGGCCTCTTCGAGGGCGTGAAGGCTGTCATAGCCGATCCGCGTCAGGAACGCGGGGTTGGCATAGAGCAGCCGGTCGAGCCGGTAGATCAATACGCCGACCGGCACGAGGTCGAGCAGCATCCTGTCGCGCCGGGTCTCGCCGCGCGCCGGCGGTTCGGGCTGCGTCAGCCATTCCGGCGCTTCGACAACCGCGTCGGCCGCGGGTTCGGGCGCAGCCGACGGTTCGACGGTGTCATCGGTGGCGTCGGATGCATCGGACGTTGCCGCCGCACTGGTCTCGCCCTCGAGCCGCGCCGACAATTGCCGGGCGATCTCGTCGAAGGCACTGTTTTCCACCGGAGTCAGGACAGGCGATTTCGGCTCGCTGATCGGGCGAAACGGCAGGACGTTCTTGAGCGCTTCGTTGCTGGTTTCCACGGTCGTTTCCAAATCGGTCTGGTGTGAAGTCGGGGCGGCAATCGACGCTGGCAATTCAGGCATACTGGACGACGCAATGGCGGGCGGGGCGGCTAACTCCGCGGCGGGCGAGTCGCTAGCGGGACCGGCCTGGACGATATCGGCGGATAGCGCCTGCGCCGGCGGCTCCGCCGCAGCGCTGACGAATTCGCTGCGACGCTGCGCGGCGAGCCGGGTCAGTCCGTCGAGATCGCGGCAAACCCCAAAGCCCCGATAGCCTGCAAGCTTTCCGGTGTGATCGTAGACCGGCAGTCCCGTCAGTTCGACCGGCAACCGGCCCCCGCCATCGACCGGCCAATCCAGCGCGATGCCGCTCCAGGTGCTGCCGGTGGCGACCGCTTTGGCGACGCGACCGTCGGGATCGAGTCCCAATGCTTCGGCGAAGTCGTTCCACCGCTGTCCGAGGCCGGCTGCGGTGCGGGCGCCGATCAGGCGGGTAAATTCATCGGATTCGATCGAGAAGCGGCCTTCGGCATCCATCTGCCACATGAAGCGCAGCGGATGTCGCGCGGTGGCTGGCCCGTCGAGCCATGACGGCGCGCCGGCGGGGTCGGGGACGATTTTCGGTGACATGGAAGCCTCCATCGCCGGCGCCGCTTGATCCGAGGGTGGCGGTTCGACGGCGACGGCTTTGAATTGAGGTTCGACCTGAGCTTCGACCGGAGCTTCGACTTGATCTTCGATTTGGCTTTCGACTTGGCTTTCGACTTGGTTCTCGATTTGGGCTTCGGCATGGGGCATGTCGAGCTGCAACACCGACTGCAGGTCGATATCGTCTTCGGGGGGCTCCCCGAACATTTGCGCGGCGGCCGGCTCCTCGGCAGGTTCGGTGAATTCGTCGATCAGCGCGAACTCGGCCGGGGCTTCGCCCGATAGCGCCGGCCGTTCGTAGTCAGGGACCGGCAGGTCGGCCGGCGGCGCCACCTGCTGCACGGGCTCGGGCGGCGCGGCTGCAACCGTCTTCGCTGCCGGCGATATCGCGGCAGCCTCCGGGGCAGGCGCCGGCGCCATCAGCGCCACCAGCCCGACATCCGCGCCGGTGCCGACGCGCTGCAGCACCATGCGGCCGATGCCGACCGGCGTCTCGACGCGGCCCTCGCTCAGCGCGTGGCTGCGCGCCTCGTCGAGGCCGGCCTCGGAGAGATTGCGGAAGCCGAGCAGCGGCCGCGCAGCGTCGCTGGCGCCGACGAACATGCCGTCGCGCGCGAACGCCGCGATCGGCGAGTCGATGCCTTCGACCAGGCGCTGCAGCCGTTCGATCAGCGGCATCGCGCGGCCAGCCGATTCGGCGGCCGCGATCAGGATGCCGTGGTTGCCGTCGGCGAATTCGAGCCGCGCGCAGCCGCAGGTCATCAGGGAGCCGGGCGGCGCGCCGAAACCGCGCAGCCGCTCCAGCCGGACTGCGCCGGTGATCGGCAACCGTCCGGCGAGTTGCGCCACCTGGCGCCGGTGCTGGTCCGCAGGACCGAAAATCCTGCCGGCAAGCAAGGCGCCGTTGGCGGCGCCGAACAGCCTTGCCCCCACCGGATTGGCCCACCAAATCCGGGTGCCGTCGACCGACCACAGCCAGACCGGCAGCGCGCTGGTCGCGTGCACCGCCAGCCTGGGATCGCCGACGCCTCGCAACTGGAATTCCGCATTGTTCATCGTGGTGACATGGCTGACTGGTTGGGCGTTGGCCAAGACGAGGCGCAGACATCGGCGGCCAAAGAATGACAGCCTTAACGAACCCTTAGTATCGCCCGCCGGCAAGGTCAGGTCCACGGTTTGCATCTGCGGGGCCGCGCAAAGCCGAGATAACCTTAACCCGGATGAACCTTCCGCCAGGTGCTGGTGTTGGACTGTTGCAAACGGCGTCCAGATGTCCACGATGGGAACAGGCGATGCCACGTGATCCCGGCGAGGTCATTTGCCGTTTATCCTGACGTGGTGAACGGGGAACCGGGGCGGCAGCTCCGATACCGGAACAGGAGTGGGACCATGAGCGAACAAGGGCGAGATCCTTTCGAGATTCCAAAGGAAATGCGATCGATGGCCGAGGCCAGCTTCGATCAGGCCCGCCAGGCCTTCGAGAAGTTTCTGAGCGGCGCGCATGCGACCGCCGGAACGCTCGAGGAGAAGCGGGAGGCGGTTGCCGCCGGCGCCAAGGACATCGGCGCCAAGGCAATGTCCTATGCCGAAAAGAACGTCCAGGCCTCGCTGGACTATGCGCAATCCCTGCTGCACGCCAAGGACCTGACCGAAATCATGCGGCTGCACACCGAATATGTGCAGGCGCAGATGCGGTCGCTGGCGGAGCAGGCCAGCGAGATGGGCCAGATCGTCAGCAAGGCGGCGATGGATGCCGCCAAGTCGAAAAGCTAGCAAATATCCGTCTGAAGGTCGATTTTGGCGGGTTCCTCAGCCGGACGGGCGTTCGGCTGGGATCTGCCATGCGGCGTTGCGGCGAAATTCGCGTTGCATTGCACAAAAATGCCATGTTAAGCATGTATCTGTTGGTTGCCCGACAATGGGCATTCCCGTTCTGCGTGATCAGTTCGACGTTTCTCCGGTGGGCGCCGGAGACGTGCGAGGGGTCACTTTTTTTCACCCAACGCGAAGGATGCAATCCATGTCCAATACCGATCCTTTCTCTGCTTCCGTGATCCCGTTCGAGGTCCCCGAGCAAATGCGTGCGTTCGCCGAAAAGGGCGTCTCGCAGGCCCGTGACAGCTACGCCAAGTTCAAGGATGCCGCCGAGACCCATAACGGCACCGTCGAAGCCGTGTTCACGACCGCCAGCAAGGGCGTCAGCGAATACTCCGCCAAGCTGATGGAAATCATGAAGGCCAACACCACCGCGAACCTCGACTTCGCCCAGGAACTGCTCGGCGTGAAATCGCCGACCGAGGCGATGGAGCTCTGGACCTCGCACGCCAGGAAGCAGTTCGAAACCTTCACCGCCCAGACCAAGGAACTGGCCGAACTGAGCCAGAAGGTTGCGGCGGAAACCGCCGAGCCGATCAAGACCAGCGCGTCGAAGCTGTTCAAGCCGGCCGCCTGACAGGCCGGTTTCGCACTCCAAAAAAAGCCCGGGCTGACAGCCCGGGCTTTATGTTTTGCTCGCCGCCTTTTGCCCGGCAAGGCCGGCAAAGCATGAATTTTTATCGCTTGCGGACCGACCATTACGGGCCTCCAGCGGCCTTGCCAAAGGGCGGCGTTGCACCTAGTTTCCGCCCCGTTCGGCGACCCCGTTTTGAGGGCTCGCCAAGGATGCAGTTGTAGCTCAGTTGGTTAGAGCGCCTGTCTGTGGAACAGGAGGTCGGTGGTTCGAGCCCACCCAACTGTACCAACAGAAGAGGCCGCGAGCTCGGGGGATTGCCCCTCTGCTTGCCAATCCCCCGCGGTTCACCCACAATTCGCTCATCAGATTCTTCGGGAGGATTCATGATCGCGCTTCGGTCCGGCAGGTTTCAGTTTGGTTTGATGCTCGCGACCGCGTTGTCGGTGTCGCTGTGGCCCGCGGCGAGCGAGGCTTACAGCCCCGAGCAGGAGCAGGCCTGCACCCCCGATGCGATGCGGCTGTGCAGCGCCTACATCCCCGATGTCGACCGCATCACGGTCTGCATGGTCCAGAACAAATCCCAGCTCAGTCCGGGCTGCCGGGTGCATTTCCGGTCCGAGCCGTCGAGGGTTGCCCCGGTCAGGGCGGGAATGCCGCTCGGCATTACGCCGGCGCAGACCCGAAAGCCGGTCAGCGCCAGGACGAAGACGGCCAAAAAGCCGGCGAAGCCGAAGAGCCCCTGACGCGCGCAGATAGTATCGGTTCTCGAGAACCTGAGGTTGAAGAGTAGCCTGCATACCGGTGCCGCGTCGGTCGTCCGCCTGCTTGCCGATTGTTCCTCCGGCCCGGCCTGAAAAGACTGGACCTTGCGGCACCGCCGATCATGCACATCTCCAGATCGGGGTGAGGAGAGACGCAGTGAGTGAACATTCCAGGCGGGAGCTCGATCGGCATTTTGCCTGGTTTCAGGACAAACTTCCGCCGGGCCCGGCCAGATTCATCGGCTGGCTGCGCAAGCCCTCCTCGATCCTGGTGCGGATTCCGCTGGCGATCCTGCTGATGGTCGGAGGCGTTTTCAGCTTCTTGCCGGTCCTGGGACTCTGGATGCTGCCGCTCGGACTTGTTTTGTTCGCGCAGGATGTACCCTTCCTGCAAACACCGATGGCTAGGGCGCTCGGATGGATCGAACACAAGTGGGAAGCGCGGCAACGAGCAAAAGCGGAGCGTGAGCGCGTAAAAAATGCGCAGTGATTCGCTTACAGCGCGTAGTGATTCATTTTCTCGCCCCTGCTGCGGCGCATGGTGTGACTCAAAAGCCTACTTCGCAGATTAATCAGTGGCTTCCGTCGGTTTGGCGGTAAATTTTTCTTTCACGAATCAGCGTGCTGATTCATTTTCGTCATCTGGGGTCAATCTGGAGGCGAAGGTATGAACGTTATTGTTTTCGCATCGCGAAAAGGCGGCTCGGGAAAAAGTACCCTTGCCGCCCATCTCGCTGCGCATGTCCACAAGGTGACGAAGCCGTGTCTGCTCGTCGATGCCGATCCGCAGGGATCGTTGACGCTCTGGCACAAGCTGCGCGGCACCAACGAACCGTCGATCAAGACTGCCGTCAATTCCGTCAGCGGGATCGTGGCCGCCGCCAAGCGCGACGGCTTCGAATGGGTATTCATCGATACGCCGCCGAACCTGTCGGCCGTGGTCGACGATGCCATCAAGAACGCCACCATGGTGATCATTCCGGCGCGGCCGGGCGTGTTCGACGTCAACGCCGTGCAGGAAACCATTCAAACCTGCCGCGCCGCGCGCAAGCCCTATGCGGTCGTGATCAATGGCGCACCGGCACGCCGGGACGAGGCGGAGAGCCCGATCGTCACCATCGCGCGCGAAGCGCTGGCCAAATTCCGCGCGCCGGTGTGGGGCGGGCAGATCACCAACCGCGCCGACCTGCTGATGGCGCTCAGCCATGGCGAAGGCGCGCGTGAATACGATGCCGAGGGTCGCGCGGCGGCGGAAATCAGCCGGCTATGGGCTGCGATCGAACGGTCGGTGAAGGCTATTCGCGGCAATGGATCCGCGACCGGCGCGATGCACAAGCAGCAGGCGGCATAATTCCGCCTCGCTGCGAGTTTTGCCGCCCTGCAAGTCCGACAAAGAACGCGCGGTTTCCGCGCGTTTTTCCGTTGGGTGCTGTTACCCTCCCCCTTCGGGGCGGGTGAAGATTCTCACGCCACCATCAGCATGTAGAAAATGATCACCGGTGACAGGCTCAGGATCACCGACCAGACGCCGAGCGCCCAGAGAATGTCCTGGACGGAAAAGCCCTGAGGTTCAGGGAAAGTATTGTTCTCTGTGTTCATGACGCCCCCGCGTTTTTTGCTTTTGTGGGGGATATTGCTACCGCTCGAACTTTAAAAAGCCCGCCGCGATTTCGCTCGCATTTGACCACAGGTGCTACCGCCGATTAACGACGATGAGCATGCCGGGGGCCGCTGCTTCAGCCCATCAGCAGGCGGAACGCCAGCACCGGCGACAGGCCGAGGATGGCGGCCCACAGGCCGAACGACGACACCAGCCAGAGGTCCTGCATTCGCCGGGCCCGCGCGCAAACCGGATATTTGGGATTCGTGATGGATTGAGTGGTCATTGGTTTCCCCCGTTTTTCGTTATCGGGATTCAATAGCCCCTGAACTCTAAGGACGGCGCCTCGCAATCCCTGGCATTTGAACGGCCGATTTCACCGGACGTTAACCAGCCGATTTCGCGAGCGGGAAACGCGCAAGCCTATGCCGCGCAGCTTGACCCCGCCGTTCGTCGCGCGATCTCCGCATCCAGCCGCGCCGCCAACTCCGGGCTGACTTCCAGCATCGGCAGGCGGACATCGGCGCGCGCAATCAGCCCGGTGCGCGCCAGCCAGTACTTCGCCGGCGCCGGGCTCGGCTCGGCGAACAACAGGCTGGTGAGTTCGGAAAGGCTTTCCCAGCGCGCCAGCGCGGCATCGCGGTTGCCTTCCCGCAGCTGCGTGAGCACCGCCGCGAAGCCGGCGGTGTCGATGTGGGCCGACAGCAGGATGGCGCCATCGGCGCCGTCGGAGAGCGCCTCGTAATAGTGCGCGTCCTCGCCGGTCAGAACCCGAAAGCCCTTCGGCCGCTGCCTGAGCAGATCGATCGAGCGCGCGCGGTCGGCGCCGCAATCCTTCAGGCCGACGATGTTGCGATGCTCGGCGAGCCGCAGCAGGGTCTCGTTGTCGAGATTGACCGCAGTCCGGTAGGGAATGTTGTAGAGCACGATCGGCCACGCCGCATGGTCCGCCAGCGCGGTGAAGTGCTGCAGCAGGCCGCGCTGCGACGGCCGCGTGTAATAGGGGCTGGCGATCAGGTAGCCGTCGATCGGCCAGTCGGCCGTCTCATCCAGCGCATCCTGTATCTTCGACGTGCCGGCGCCCGACAGCCCGAGGCAGACCGGCAGCGGCCGTCCGCTGTCGGCGATGCCGTCGCGGACCACGGCCACGACCCGCTCCAGATCCGCCATGCCGAGCGTCATGCCTTCGCCCGAGGTGGCCGCGAGGATCAATCCGTCGACCGGTCCGGCCGCATAGTGTCCGGCCAGCCGGCGCAGCGATGCCTGGTCAAGCTCGCCATCGCGGAACGGCGTGACGAGGGGCAGCCACAGGCCCTGCAATTGTGATCGAAGGTCAGTCATGGTCCATCTCCCTGGGGTGAGCCGGAGACGGGACAACAAAAAACCCCGTCCAGACGGCGGGGTTTTGAGGATCGTGTGAGCGTGAAGTCTATCGCGCGCGTCGATCTCCAGTCCCCGGAAGGGGGCCTTTTTTCGACAGCGACTGCATGCACGAAATCGTGATCATCAGCGGATGATGATCGGCAGCGGCGAAACTGTCAACGCCGAGAACTGCGGGTGTGCGCGCACGTCGCAGCAAGCCTGTCGAAAAAAAAGCCGGGCTCGAACGAGCCCGGCTTAAGGTATTGGCCACGTGAGGCCGACACAATCACCTTCCAAGAGGGATTACTGAACGCTCGCGCCACTGGAGGAGGGGGACAAATGCGCAACACGAAAGCTCAGCGTGAAGACATTATGATCCGCGTTGGCGCCTCGCAGCAACCGTCCAAGTCGCATGTCAGTCATGCGGAGACCGGGGGTTCGCAAGAACCCCGCAGACTATGACGGCCAGCGCTGCGCCTTGCTGACCACGAAGTCGCGGAACACCTGCACCCGCGCCACCGACTTCAACTCTTCCGGATACACAAAATAAGTATCGAGCTGGATCGAATCCGACTCGCCGAACAGCTGCACCAGGCGGTTGTTCTCCTCGACCAGATAGTCCGGCAACGCCGCGATGCCGAGGCCCTGCTGGCAGGCGCGCACCAGGCCGAGGATGTTGTTGACCTTGAAATACACCTCGCGCGGACCGGAACCGTTGCGGCCGGCCTCGACCAGCCAGTTGCGGTTCTGCAGGTGCGGCGCCACCAGGCCGTCGGCGAGCGTGATGATGCGATGCGCATCGAGCTCGTCGAGCGTGCGTGGCGTGCCGAAGTGCTTGATGTATTCCGGCGAGCAGTAGGCGTGGAAACCCATCGCGAACAGCTTGCGCTGGATCAGGTCCGGCTGCGTCGGCTTGCGGGTGCGGATCGCGACGTCGGCCTCGCGCATCGACAGATCGAGTTCCTCGTCGGTCACGATCAGCTGGATCCGGATCTCCGGATAAAGTGCGGTGAATTCGCCGAGCCGCGGAATCAGCCAGTTGATGCCGACGCCGGGAGTGGTCGTGATCTTGAGATCGCCGCTCGGGCGCTCGCGGCTGTCGGTGAGCTTGGCGCGCGCCGCCTGCAGCTGCATGAACACGTCATGGGCGGTGCGAAACAGCAGATCGCCCTGCTCGGTGAGGATCAGGCCGCGCGCATGGCGATGGAACAGCGACACCGAGAGCTCCTGCTCCAGCGCGCTGACCTGCCGTGACACCGCCGATTGCGACAGCCCGAGCTGCTCGCCGGCATGCGTGAAGCTGCCCGCTTCCGCCGCCGCGTGAAACACCTTCAGCTTGTCCCAATCCATATCGGTAAATCCGTCGCGGGTTCGAGATCTTGGCATGGTTATTCCGCCGCCGCGCGGTCGCTGGCGCGCGCTGCGAGAAAGCGTTCGGCCTCGAGTGCGGCCATGCAGCCGAGGCCGGCGGCGGTGACCGCCTGCCGCCAGGTTTCGTCGGCGACGTCGCCGGCGGCGAACAGGCCGGGCACCGAGGTCGCGGTCGAGTTCGGCGCCACCTCGACATACCCCGAAGGCTTCAGCTTGATCTGGCCGAGCACCAGTTCGGTCGCCGGCGCATGTCCGATCGCAATGAAGACGCCGTCGGCCGCAAGCTCGGTGAGCGCGCCGTTCTTGACGTTCCGGAGCCGGACATGGGTGACCTTGCCCGGGTTCTCGGTGCCGCAGATCTCGTCGATGGCGCTGTCCCACACCACCTTGATTTTGGGGTGCTTGAACAGGCGATCCTGCAGGATGCGCTCGGCGCGGAAATGATCGCGACGGTGCACGACCGTCACTTGCGATGCGAAGTTGGTGAGGAACAGCGCCTCCTCGACCGCGGTGTTGCCGCCGCCGACCACGATGACTTCCTTGCCGCGGTAGAAAAATCCGTCGCAGGTCGCACAGGCCGAAACGCCAAAACCCTTGAATTTCTCTTCCGACGGGATGCCGAGCCAGCGCGCCTGCGCGCCGGTGGCGAGGATGACGGTCTCGGCGAGATAGACGTCGCCGCTGTCGCAGGTCAGCCGGAACGGCCGTTCGCCCGTTTCGAGCTTGGTGACGAGATCGGTGACCATTTTGGTGCCGACATGGGCCGCCTGCTTTTCCATCTGCTCCATCAGCCACGGCCCCTGGATCACATCGGCAAAACCCGGATAGTTCTCCACGTCGGTGGTGATGGTGAGCTGGCCGCCGGGCTGCATGCCCTGGATCAGTACCGGTTCGAGCATGGCGCGCGCGGCGTAGATCGCCGCAGTGTAGCCGGCCGGACCGGACCCGATGATGACGACCTTGGCATGGATGGGGGCAGGCATAGGAAGGGTCCACTCTTAAGGGAATTTGGCCAGCGATCGAGCCGAATGTGCCTGGAAAGACGTCGCGCCGACGCTGAAGGTGTCAAATCCAAGATAGGGCATCTGGCAAGCTATGCAAGAATTGCAATCCATATCCGCGAAATTTCCCCATAAGGTGAAGATTGACGCACCGCACGCGCAATAAAATTGCGCAAGGCATGCAAGCTGGGCTAAGAGTGTTGCCTTGCTATCCCCGCCCGCCGCTCAGCCAGGACCCGGACCCGCGTGTCGAAGAATCTTGACGAGATCGACCTCAAAATCCTCGCCGAAATCCAGGCCGACGGCCGAATCACCAATGTCGAACTGGCCAAGCGCGTCGGCATTTCGCCGCCGCCCTGCCTGCGCCGGGTCCGCACGCTCGAGGAAGGCGGCTATATCCAGGGTTATCGCGGCCTGCTGGATCCGCGCCGGCTCGGTTTCGACGTCACGGTGTTCGCGTCGGTGCACCTGTCCAGCCAGACCGATGCAGACCTGCGCGCCTTCGAGGAGTTCGTGCGCGCCGAGCCGCTGGTGCGGGAATGCTGGATGCTGTCGGGCGAGGTCGATTTCATCCTGAAATGCGTCGCGCCCGACATGTCGACGTTTCAGGATTTCGTCACCCACCTGACCGCGGCGCCGCATGTCCGCAATGTCCGGACCTCGCTGGTGCTGCACAATTCGAAATACGAGGCGGCGGTGCCGCTGGAATTGAAGACGCCGGGCTGACGCTACGAGTCGTTCCAGGGCGTGCGAAGCAAGAACCCGGAACCCCGAGATTCCGGGGTCGCGTCTTCGACGCGTCCCGGAATGACCTGTATCGTTACGCGACGCGCCTCAGCGTTTGCCGCGCATCATTGCGTCCACGCTCCACGGCCCGCCGCCGGCGCAGGCGAGATAGAGGCAGGCGAAGCAGAACAGGATGGATGCGTTGCCCCCGTTCAACAGCGGGATGAACGCCGGGGTTGCGCCCTTGAACATGTGTCCGATGAAGTAGGCGAATGCCATCTGGCCCGACAGGATGAACGCCACCGGCCGCGTGAACAGCCCCGCGATCAGCAGGGCGCCGCCGATCATTTCGATCAGGCCGGCGACGGTGATCAGCGGTGAAAGGCTGGCGAAATAGGGCAGCACCGGAAATTTCAGGATTTTGGCGACGCCGTACTGAAATAACAGCAATCCCGTCGCGATGCGGAAGATGCTGAGAACCATCGGTTCATAGCCGGCAAGCGTCCTGTTGAACTTGTCCATGGTCATCCCCCTCAAGCCTTTTTCATCGAAGCATCGACGCTCCACGGTCCCGCGCCTGCCGTCGACAGATAGAGGCAGGTGAAGCAGTACAGCGCCGCCAGCGTGCCGCCGTTGATCAGCGGATGAAAACCCTTGGGGAAGTGGCCGATGAAATAGGCGAACGCCATCAGGCCGGCGAGGACAAAGGCTACCGGCCGCGTCCACAGCCCGATGATCAGCAGCGCGCCGCCGATCAGTTCGAGGAAGCCGGCCGCGCCGATCAGCGACAGCGGCTTGACGGTGGCGTACATCGGGACCACCGGAAAGCCGATGATTTTCCCCATGCCATGCTGGATGATCAGCAAGCCTGTGATGATGCGCAGCAGGCTCAACGCGCGCGGCGCCCATGCCGCGAGTGCTTCAGTCATGAATTTATCCCCCTAAAGTCCCAAGCGCCCAATTGGTATCGTGTCGCGGCTGCGAGGGAAAGCATGATGCCGCGGGAATCCCGCGCGTATCGCAATTGCTCACGGGGAATTGTGTCACCGGCCTGGCAATGAAAAAGGCCGGGATAATCCCGGCCTGTTTCATGCTGCCGTCAAATACCAATTGGCGCTTGCGCGATCAGCGCCACTCGACCTTGGTGATCTCGTAGGCCTTGGCGCCGCCGGGGGCGACGACTTCCACCGACGCGCCCTTCTTCTTGCCGATCAGCGCGCGCGCCAGCGGCGAGGTGATGGAGATGCGGCCCTTCTTGGCGTCGGCCTCCGGCTCCCCGACGATCTGCCACACCGCCTTCTTGTCGGTGTCCTCGTCGACCAGCGTGACGGTCGCGCCGAACTTGATGGTGTCGCCGGACAGTTTCGAGATGTCGATGATATCGGCGCGCGCGAGCTTGTCCTCGAGCTCGGCGATGCGGCCCTCATTGTGCGACTGCTCTTCCTTCGCGGCGTGATACTCGGCGTTCTCCGAAAGGTCGCCATGCGAGCGCGCCTCCGCGATGTGCTCGATGATCCGCGGACGGTCCACCGACTGGCGCTGCTTCAATTCGACTTCGAGGGCGGCGTAGCCGCCCGCGGTCATCGGAACCTTTTCCATCATAGCTCTTCGTCCTTCAACTTCGCGCGGGCCACTCCGCGGCCCGCACAAACGCCGAAACAGAACACGCTCATGACTGGCGAGTTCCAGTCATGCCGGATTCATTACCGATCCGTTGCCGGGCGCGGGCGCCCGGTCAAAGGATCAGGTTTCGGAAAAGTAACTCTGCAGCGTGCGGACCTCAAGGTCCCCGCCCAGATAGGCGCGGATACCCTGCGCGGCTGCCACGGCACCCGAAAGAGTGGTGTAATATGGCACTTTATGCAAGAGGGCAGCGCGCCGCAACGACCGGCTGTCGGCCAGCGCCTGCGGCCCTTCGGTGGTATTGAAGACCAGCTGGATGTCGCCGTTCATGATGGCGTCGACGATATGCGGCCGTCCTTCCAGCACCTTGTTCACCTTTTCGGTCGGTACCCCGCTGTCGGTGAGAAAACGCTGGGTGCCCGAGGTCGCCATCACCTTGAAGCCGAGCGAATACAGCAGCCGCACCGCCTCCAGGATCCTGATCTTGTCGATTTCTCGGACCGAGACGAACACCGTGCCCTTGCGCGGCACCCGGGTTCCGCCGCCGAGCTGGCTCTTGGCGAACGCCACCTCGAACGAGCGGTCGATCCCCATCACCTCGCCGGTCGATCGCATCTCCGGACCGAGCACGGTATCGACGCCGGGGAAGCGTGCGAACGGGAATACCGATTCCTTGACGCCGACATGGTCGAGCCTGCGCTTCTTCAGATTGAAATCCGCGAGCTTCTCGCCGGCCATGATTCGCGCCGCGATCTTCGCCACCGGCATGCCCATCACCTTGGCGACGAACGGCACGGTGCGGGAAGCCCGCGGATTGACCTCGAGCACGTAGATGTCGCCGTCCTTGATGGCGTATTGCACGTTCATCAGCCCGACCACGTCGAGGCCGAGCGCGAGTTCGCGGGTCTGCCGCTCCAGCTCCGCGATCATCGCCGCGTCGAGCGAATGCGGCGGCAGCGAGCAGGCGGAGTCGCCGGAGTGGATGCCGGCTTCCTCGATATGCTCCATGATGCCGACGATGAAGGTGTCCTTGCCGTCGCACAGGCAGTCGACGTCGATCTCGATGGCGTCGGACAGATAGCGGTCGAACAACAGCGGATTGGTGCCGAGCACGGTGTTGATCTGGCCGGTCTTGTCGTTGGGATAGCGCGCCTTGACGTCGCCGGGCACCAGCTCCGGCAGGGTGCCGAGCAGATAGTCGCTGAGCTGGTTCTCCTCCCGAATGATCTGCATGGCGCGGCCGCCGAGCACATAGGACGGGCGCACCACCAGCGGCAGGCCGAGATCGGCCGCCACCAGCCGCGCCTGCTCGACCGAATAGGCGATGCCGTTCTTCGGCTGCTTCAGCCGGAGCTTGTCGAGCACGCGCTTGAAGCGGTCACGGTCCTCGGCGAGGTCGATGGCGTCGGGCGAGGTGCCGAGGATCGGCACATCGGCGGCCTCCAGCGCGCGCGCCAGCTTCAGCGGGGTCTGGCCGCCGAACTGCACGATCACACCGTGCAGCGTGCCGTTGCTGCGTTCGGTGGCGATGATCTCCAGCACATCCTCGGCGGTCAGCGGTTCGAAATACAGCCGGTCCGCGGTGTCGTAGTCGGTCGACACCGTTTCCGGGTTGCAGTTGATCATGATGGTCTCATAGCCGGCGTCGTGCAGCGCGAAGCAGGCGTGGCAGCAGCAGTAATCGAATTCGATACCCTGGCCGATCCGGTTCGGTCCGCCGCCGAGGATGATGACCTTCTTCGCGTCGGTCGGCGCGCTCTCGTCGGCCATCGCGCCGGCGAACGGCGCCTCGTAGGTCGAATACATATAGGCGGTGGGCGACGCAAACTCGGCGGCGCAGGTATCGATGCGCTTGAACACCGGGCGAACCCCGAGTGCCTGGCGCTGCGCTGTCACCGCGGCCTCGGTGGCCCCTGTTAGCACCGCGAGCCGCGCGTCCGAAAAGCCCATCGCCTTCAGGCTCCGCATGCCGAACGCATGCGCGGGCAGGCCGCTCCGCTTGATCTTGCTTTCCATCTCGACGATGCCGCGCATCTCCGCGAGGAACCACGGATCGATCTTGCACGAGGTGAAAATCTCCTCGTTGCTCCAGCCGAGCCGCATCGCCTGCGCCACCTGCAGCAGGCGGTCCGGCGTCGGCGTGCCCAGCGCGGCGCGGATCGCATTCTTGTCGTCGCTGCGGCCGAGACCCTCGATCTCGATTTCGTCAAGTCCGGTCAATCCGGTCTCGAGGCCGCGCAGCGCCTTCTGCAGGCTCTCCTGGAAGGTGCGGCCGATCGCCATCACTTCGCCGACCGACTTCATCGAGGTCGTCAGCGTGGTGGAGGCGCCGGGAAACTTCTCGAAGGCGAAGCGCGGAATCTTGACGACGACGTAATCGATCGTCGGCTCGAACGAGGCCGGCGTCGCACCGCCGGTGATGTCGTTGGCGATCTCGTCCAGGGTGTAGCCGACCGCGAGCTTGGCGGCGACTTTGGCGATCGGAAAGCCGGTGGCCTTCGAGGCGAGTGCCGAGGAGCGCGACACCCGCGGATTCATCTCGATCACCACCATGCGGCCGTCAACCGGGTTGATCGAGAACTGCACGTTGGAACCACCGGTGTCCACACCGATCTCGCGCAGCACGGCCAGACTCGCATTGCGCAGGATCTGGTATTCCTTGTCGGTCAGGGTCTGGGCCGGCGCCACGGTGATCGAGTCGCCGGTGTGCACACCCATGGGGTCCAGGTTTTCAATCGAGCAGACGATGATGCAGTTGTCGGCCTTGTCGCGGACGACTTCCATCTCGTACTCTTTCCAGCCGAGCAGCGATTCTTCAATCAAGAGCTCGTTGGTCGGCGAGGCTTCCAGGCCGCGCTAGCAGATCTCTTCAAACTCTTCCGGGTTGTAGGCGATGCC
>NZ_JAUYQU010000081.1 GCF_030697065.1 Bradyrhizobium sp. | reverse complement strand
CGTGATCCTGACCGGGGAATACATTCCGGAAAATTTTCTGCTGAGTTGCGACGACGGAGACTGGCGGCTTTCCGGGCTGATCGACTTCGGCGACGTGATGACAGGCATGGCCGAGTACGACCTGCTCGGCCCCAGCGCCTTCATGACCGCGGGGATGCCGGGTCGCGTCCGCAGCCTGTTCGGGGGATTCGGCTATTCGAGCGCGCAGTGCGATTTTACTCTGAAACGCCGGCTGATGGCGCTGATGCTGTTGCACCGCTTTAGCGATCCTGTCAGGCACATCTGCATCGAGGGCTGGCAGAACAAGGCCCGCGACCTCTTACAGCTGCAAGAATTGCTCTGGCCGGATTGACCAGCGCCGTACCAGGATCCGTCAATCGAATCACAGCTCGACCATATCGAAATCGCTCTTGGCGGTGCCGCATTCCGGACAGACCCAGTCGTCCGGAATGTCGGACCATCGCGTGCCCGGTGCGAGGCCCTCGTCGGGCGCGCCGGCGGCTTCGTCGTAGATGTAGCCGCAGATGCTGCATTGCCATGATTTGAAGGGCTCGGCGTTCATCTGAATCGTCCTTTCGGCGATGCGAGGGATTTTTCTCGAGCGCAGCGGCGTCAGGCGGCAGGCGCCCCCTGCGCCGCCGGGAACACCATGCGGTCGTCGGTCCGGCAATAGCGGTCCGCGAACATGCGGCCGACCGGATGATAGCGGTCCATGTGCACGCGCATGGCGACCGGATCCCACAATTCGTCGCGGATATGGAAATTGATGCCCTCGCCCATGATGAGCTGGCGGTCGCCGTTCACATCGATGGTTTTCCAGGTCTTGCATTCCATCGACCACGGCGCGTCGGCAAGCCGCGGCACCGCGATCTTGGTCGAGGGCGACAGCTTCAGTCCGAGATAGCCGGGCTCGCCGATCTCGGGCGGAAAGTCGCCGCTGGAATCGTGCATGGCGCGCGCCAGCGGTTCATCGGTCATGTTGACGACGAATTCCCCCGATCGCTGGATGTTGACCACCGTGTCCTTGACGCGGCCGTCGGGCCGCAAATTGGCGGCGAACATGCACAGCGGCGGATCCTCGCAGAACACGTTGAAGAAGCTGAACGGCGCGGCGTTGACCACGCCGGTGGGGCCGATTGTCGTGACCCAGGCGATCGGCCGCGGCAGCACGAAGGCGGTCAGAACCTTGTAGCGGTCGCGAAGGGCAAGGTCGTCAGGAGCGTATTCCATTGGGCATTCCCGGTTTGACCGGATTTTCCGGTGAACCACCTTGTCTCAAAATCCGCCGCGGTTCGATATGGCGCTTTTTTAGTGACCCGACGGCCCGTCGTTGAGCAAGCAGGCTGAACTTCCGCGAATCGCCGGGTGTTGCGTCTTCGCCCAACAAACGAGCCGCCCAATTTACTTGCTTATCAAATGGGCAATAACGTCTCTTTGTATGCAATACCCGCCAGCGCAAGGTTACGCGCCGGAAATCAAACTTGTTTATTCAAAAGTAAAAACAGGGCATTAGCGGCGTTTTAGGCTTCCGTTAAGATTTGGCACGAACTTTGCGATGCCGGTTCCAAAGCAGATTTCCGTCCGCAGCTTTGGGAGCATCACATGAAACGTCGCGATTTTCTGAAATCCGTCACCGGGGTTGCAGCGGGCGCCATGGTGCCGGCGCCGGCGATCTGGTCCGCCGCAAAGGCCCAGGCCCG
>NZ_JAUYQU010000041.1 GCF_030697065.1 Bradyrhizobium sp. | reverse complement strand
GTTATGACCTGCGCGAGGTGCACCACGGCCAATCAGAGACGGAGAGGTTTGAGTGATCTTGCTATCATGTTGACGCGATTTCGCTTCTCCTTTCTTCTTTGGTTTATCGGAGTCCTTCCTAACCTTCGCATAAAGGCCTTCTAATCCCTCCTCCTTAAGCGCCGCCGCCGTATCGTCCACCTTCACTCCAGTCTTGCGAAGGTAGTCCAGAACTTTGGCCCGCTTCGATGCCAGCTTCCTAGCTGGAATATTGATCGCACCCATGGCTCGTGCCATCGCTTCGAGAGACAAAATGAACGAACGGTTGCGAGCGTTCTGCTGATTACGTCGCGCAGCATAGAGAAATCTCGTATAGGTATCCCCATTCTTCAGGCATTCGGCAATCACACGCTGCGCCGTCTGCATTGAAGCGTAAACTTGATCGCGGTGGCCTTGGTTTTTCTTCTTATACCTCCGTCCTGCTAAATCCAGTTCCTTGATCAGACTCTTTACCTTGGCATCCAATTTGAAGGGATTTGCCTTGTCATGCCCCTTGCTGGGTGAAGACACGTGACGATTCTTGCGATTGATCATGTCGACTGCCCTCCAACGGGCACGCTAGCAAACCAGCGTGCTTCCTCTTCGAGCGAAATCAGAGTGCGCCGCCCGACCTTCTTCGGATGAAGGCGACCTTCTTTGATTTCCTTGTAAGCGGTGGTGCGTCCAATTCCGTTACGAAAACAGAACTCCTCCAAACTGAAGCAATTTCGTTCCGTGTATTTTTCCGACGTGCCCATAGGCAAAGTCCTCCACAGCCGCTCAATCAAGAGCGGACAAAAATCAGCTTAGGTTGATCTGAAATTTGTGGATTCAACGGTCGGCCGCGAGTTGCAGGCCTATTGCCCGCCGCGTCGAGCCACGAAGTAAGCATTCAGCAACGTCTTCGTGGACACTCGTTGCCTGCAAGGCGGAACTAATGCAATCCGCCGGCAGAGACATGAAGCCTCGACGTTCTAGTCGTCCAGCGACCTCGAGACGTCTCTCCTAATCAGTCGGCCAGTCTAGGATCAGTACGCTGACGCTTCGTCTAAGATCTTTAACGTCTGCGGTGGTCCATCACCGATTACATTACCGTTCAGACGCGATTGTTCCAAGCAAAATCATCAATAGGCGCGCTGGGAGCGCGATGATTTCGCGCGAGCGATGGCACGGAGAATTCAATAATGCAGGCCAAATGGCGAAGGCAGACTAAACGATCATAGAGAGTCGCGTTGCCAACTCTCGTTGTTCATTGCCGTTCGGGAAAGCTCGCGCGCGATCACTTCGTCCCGAACTCAGCAAGAGAATCTCAAAAGTTGGGCGTCCAAGGGGGGTAGAAGCGTGCGATTTCTCGACAAACTGTGTTGAAGAAAATTTGAAGAAGCCGACCAAGGCGTGGGCCGACCGTCGCGTAAAGCCTTGATTCTATTGGCGCTCCCTAGGGGAATTGAACCCCTGTTTCAGCCTTGAGAGGGCGACGTCCTAACCGCTAGACGAAGGGAGCGGAGAAAAAGGGAATAGCCTTGAAATCCGCCGGCTGCAAGAAGGCTTTGGCGGAAGGGCTTGCAGCCCGGTCGTCATTCCGGGGCATGCGAAGCATGAACCCGGAATCTCGAGATTCCGGGTTCGCGCTGACGCGCGCCCCGGAATGACGGCTCGGGCGTTGGTCTCTACGGCTCGCTGACGAATTTCAGCCGTCCGGCCGGTTTCAGCGTCCTGGCGTCGAAGGTGCGGATTTCGGTCACGCCGCCGACATCCAGCGTCACCACCAGCCGGTCGCCCGCGAGGCCGGTCGTGACGATCCGGGCGCCTTTCGGCAGCATCGAGGTGGTGTCGGTGGCGACAACGCTTCCCTCGGCGCGGAAAAGGCGGTAGCCGATGGCGATCAGGACGGCGCCGACGGCCAGCGCCGTGGTCAGTCCCGCAATCAGCATCAGCCGCCGTACCCGCGCGAACAGCGCGGCTTGTTCGGGTGTCGGTTGGGGCGGCGCAACTTCTTCGGTCATTCAGGGCTCTTCAAAGGCAGATGGAACAAGGCTCGGCGTCGAATAGCGGTCAGAGGCTGGAGGTCACCGTCGCCGGCGACGAGGGATCGGTCCGGCTCGACCGCGTGCTCGCCATACGCCAGCCGCAGCTTTCGCGCTCGCGGCTGAAAGCGCTGATCCTGGCGGGTTCCGTCACCGCCGGAGGCGTCGCCATCCGCGACCCCGCTTATCATGTCACCGCGGGCGATACGATTACAATCGACGTGCCGGAAGCGGTCGCGGCCGAGCCATCCGGCGAAGATATCGCGCTGGATATCGTCCATGAGGACGACGACATCATCGTCATCGACAAGCCCCGGGGCCTCGTGGTCCATCCCGCCGCCGGCCACGAGACCGGCACCCTGGTCAACGCCCTGATCGCCCATTGCGGCGCCAGCCTGTCCGGCATCGGCGGCGTCAAACGCCCGGGCATCGTGCACCGCCTCGACAAGGACACCACCGGGCTGATGGTGGCGGCCAAGAACGACCGCGCACATAAATCGCTGACCGAGCAGTTCGCCGACCACGGCCGCACCAACGAGATGCGGCGCGGCTATCTGGCACTGGTCTGGGGCGTGCCGAACCGGCTGCGCGGCACGGTCAATGCGCCGATCGACCGGCATCCCCACGCCCGCGAGAAAATGGCGGTGCGCGATAGCGGCCGCGAGGCCATCACCCACTGGGAAATCCGGGAAACCTTCAACGGGCGCGACGGCAAGCCGGTCGCGGCGCTGCTCGCCTGCCAGCTCGAGACCGGCCGCACCCACCAGATCCGGGTGCATCTGGCCCATATCGGCCACCCCCTGCTCGGCGACTCGGTGTATGGCCCGCACTTCAAGACCAAGTCCAGCCACCTCGGTCCCCGGAGCCAGGCGGCGCTGACCGCCCTCGGCCGGCAAGCGCTCCACGCATATCTCCTGGCGCTGGAACACCCAAAAACTGGAGAGATTCTGCACTGGGAAAGCCCCCTGCCGCAGGATTTACTTCTTCTGCTGAACGCCCTGCAAGCGGCGCTATGACGCAGGCCGGCCAGAAAAGCGCTGGTATGCCAACAGGTTATACCAGACACACGCGCACGTGACGTCAGCAATCCTTCCCTAAATGCCGCGATTTGGTGTATGTTGCACGTGCGTTGAATATCCAACGCGGAACATCGCAGCCCGGGCGGCTTTAACACAGCGCTCGTCTGCCGGGCCCGCCGCTGTCGGGGGCCTGAACCACTGGAGGGCGCTAGAATGGCCCGTACAGCTACCCTGCCGGTTCTCAATGGAGAATCCGGCCTGTCCCGGTACCTCGCCGAGATCCGCAAGTTTCCGATGCTGGAACCCCAGCAGGAATACATGTTCGCCAAACGCTGGCGCGAGCATGACGATCGCGACGCGGCACATCACCTTGTCACCAGCCATCTCCGGCTCGTGGCCAAGATAGCCATGGGCTATCGCGGCTACGGTCTGCCGATCTCCGAGGTCGTCTCGGAAGGCAATGTCGGCCTGATGCAGGCGGTGAAGCGGTTCGAGCCCGAAAAGGGTTTTCGACTCGCCACCTATGCCATGTGGTGGATCAAGGCCTCGATCCAGGAATACATCCTGCGTTCGTGGTCGCTCGTGAAAATGGGCACCACCGCGAACCAGAAGAAGCTGTTCTTCAACCTGCGCAAGGCGAAGAGCAAGATCTCCGCGCTGGACGAGGGTGATATGCACCCCGACCAGGTGAAGCTGATTGCCAAGCGCCTCGGCGTCACGGCCCAGGATGTGATCGACATGAACCGCCGTCTCGGCGGCGATGCGTCGCTCAACGCGCCGATCCGTGACGACGGCGAGGCCGGCGAATGGCAGGACTGGCTGGTCGATAACTCGCCCAACCAGGAAGCCATCATGGCCGAGCACGAGGAGTTCGATCATCGCCGTCAGGCGCTGAACGGCGCCATCGGCGTGCTCAACCCCAGGGAACGCCGCATCTTCGAGGCGCGCCGTCTGGCGGAAGACCCGATGACGCTGGAAGACCTCGCCACCGAATTCGGCGTGTCGCGCGAGCGCGTGCGGCAGATCGAAGTCCGCGCCTTCGAGAAGGTGCAGTCGGCGGTCAAGGGCACCATCGCCCGGCAGGAACAGGCCGCGCTGGAAGCCGCGCATTAATCAGCGCGCGATCCGAACAAGTAATGAAAGCCGGCGGCGACGCCGGCTTTTTTGTTGGTAGGAAGCAACGCTGCGACAACACAATCAAC
The DNA here is from genome assembly GCF_030697065.1 of Bradyrhizobium sp. Classification (GTDB taxonomy): domain Bacteria; phylum Pseudomonadota; class Alphaproteobacteria; order Rhizobiales; family Xanthobacteraceae; genus Bradyrhizobium. The sequence continues at coordinate 13,900 of NZ_JAUYQU010000041.1, read as the reverse complement.
TCGTCATCCCCGCGAAGGCGGGGATCCGGTACCCCGCGGCGGCCCGGCTACGACAGATGTCACCGGCGTACTGGATCGCCCGGTCGTAGCCGGGCGATGACAGCTGAGATGGGGGCAAAGGGGCTCTTGCGCCAATGCCGCTAAACCAGCCCTTCTGTACATGGGGCTAATCCCCCCACTCCCTCGCCAGCGTCGCCAGCGCGCAGCCTTCGCAATAGCGCGCGTCCTTGTAGTCGATCCAGTTGTGCGCATAGACCCGTTCGAGCGGGATGCCGTAGCGGGTCCGAAGCACTTTCAACAATATCCGCCATGCCGCGATCTGCGCCTCGGTGGCGCCGCGCGTCACGTCGGGATAGTTGCCGGCGAACTCCACCCCGATCGAATTGCGGCCGACCACCTGACGGAAGGTCGGGCGGTTGTCGATGTACTTGTTGTCGTTCCGGTTGGCGCCGTCGCCATGCGTCGGCACCAGATGCTCCGCCACCGCCCAGTATACCGTGCCGTCGGTCTCGACCCAGACCGTGACGCCGCGCCGCGTCGGGTTTTTGGCTTGCGCCTGCGCCCCGCCACGCGCCGAGCCGGCCGGCCCCTCGGTCTGGTGCACGATGATGTTTTTCCACGGATGGGCTTTTGCAACCTCGCCCCACGGCGCAAGCCAGACCATTTTGAGGCCCGGAATCTCGGGGGTTCCCGACGCCCGCGCGATGACCGCGAGATCGGGCGTTTGGGCGATGGCCGGTGCAACATTCAGGATGGCGCTCAGCGCCATCGCCAACAGGCGAACATTCATGACCTGGTGTCTAGCACGCCTGCGCGTGCTTGCGCAGGGCTCGTTCCGGCATCGCCGCGGGATCGCTTCCGGGGGCCAGCGGCGGAGCGGGATCGTAAACCGCGTGCCGGTTCTTGCCGTCCTTCTTGGCGGCGTAGAGCGCATGGTCGGCGGCGGCGATCACCTTGTCCGGGAATGTACCCATCTCGCGGGTCCATTGTGCGACGCCGATCGAGAGCGAAATCGGGATATCGGCGCCGACGCAGGCTTGCGCGTCCTCGCGGCAGACGTCGAGGATGCGGCGCGCGATCATCGCCCCTTCCCGCAGCGTAGAGGCCGGCAGCACGACGCAGAACTCGTCGCCGCCGGTGCGCGCCAGCAGATCGCCGGGTCGCAGCCGGGTCTGCGCCATCAGGGTGAAATGCTGCAGGCAGGCGTCGCCGGCGGCGTGGCCATGGGTGTCGTTGATCGCCTTGAAGCCGTCGAGGTCGATCACCAGCAGCGCGAACGGCTCGCCGTTGCGCTCCGAGCGCGCGCATTCCTCGGTCAGGCGCTGCAGCAGATGCCGCCGGTTGCCGACGCCGGTGAGATCGTCGAGCAGCGCGAGATCCGCGACCTCGTTGCGCAACCGGTCCATCGCCATCAGCAGAAAGCCGAAATTCCACGACATCGACAGGAACATCAACGCCAGGATCGATAGCGAATGGATCGGGCTGAAACGGGTGAAGGAAAACTCGACGCCGATATGCAGCAGGTTGCCGGTCACGCGCATGGCATAGATGCCAACAATCACAATGGCGACGCTGGCCGCCAGCCGGGCGCCGGCATTGACGCGGCCGTTCTCCCGCGCCAGCAGCAGTCTGATGGTCAGCACGAACGGCAACACCTGGGCGACCGAATAGATAAACATCCGGATCGGCTGGCTGTCGTAGCCGAAGGTGAAGAGGGTCATGCCCGCGCTGCCCAATCCGGTGATCAGCGCGGTCTGCCGCCAGCCGACCGGCCGGTCGTAGAACCGCCTGACGCCCATCGCGGCGAGGCAGGATGCGAAGATCAGCACGGTACCGCCGGCCAGCAGCGGCAGCAGCGAATCCATCACGATGCGCAGGCTCGCCAGCGACGCGCCGAGGGCCGCGGCAAATGCCGAAGCGGTCCAGAACGGCGCCGCCGCGAATTTCGGATAGCAGCGGGTGACGTAGGCCCAGATCAGGCCCAGCGCGAGAAAATTGATGATGAACGCCGTCCACAGCGTCGGTACACTCAGCATCGCGAAGCCCGAACGCGCATTGCCCCGCCTCCCCCGTTGTCCAACAATCGATCCATGAAACCCCCGTGTTGCGCGCAAATTGCGCCCCCGCCGCTTAACGGACTGTCACCGTGGCTGAGCAATCCTCGCCGTGGTTTTGAAATCGTGAAGATTGCGCGGCGCACCATCGCGCTGTCAGCCTGTACCCGATCGACGCAGTTTCGCAGTTCGCGTTGGCGCGCCGTTAACCGTGATGGAGTGTTCGGAATGCATTGCCGGGCTGAATGGCCGCCGAGAACGCGTAACAGCTGTGGATAACGCAATGACACCGGCGTGACAGCGCGGGGCAGTCGCCCGCGAATCTGTTCGGATGACGATTGAGGCTGTTGCGAGGCCAAGCCCTCCCCGAGCAAGCCTCGTGTCGCGTTTCCACCCATTAAACCCAATGAGGATACTATGGCTAAGAAAGCGAAGAAGGCTAAAAAGGCGAAGAAGGTCGTGAAGAAGAAGAAGGCCAAGAAGTAGCGTTCGAGCCCGGGTGGAGCTTCGGCTCTGCCCGGGCACCCGGCGGCAGATCGTTTTGCGACAGCGGCGGACCTCGGGTTCGCCTTTCTTGTTTTGAGGCTAACCCTCGTTGCTGGCTTCCAGGCTGGATGGGTCGGACGGCTACCGCTCCGCCAGCGCCAGTTTCGCGCCGAGCGCGGCGAATCCGGCGGCGAAACCGCGGCGCAGCCAGGTCATCACCCTGGGCCTGGTCACGATGCGATCGCGGACGGAGGCCGCGAACAGGCCGTAGAGCACGAACACCGCGAACGTCATCGCCATGAAGGTAGCGCTCAATTCCAGCATTCGCGCCAGCGGATGGCCCTCACCGGCTGCGATGAACTGCGGCAGGAAGGCCAGGAAGAAGATCGACAGTTTCGGATTGAGGATGTTGATCAGGATGCCGGTGACGATCACGCGCCTGGCCGACCGGCCGTCGAGCCTTGTATCGACCGCCAGCGCGCCCCGTTCGCGCAGCGCCTGCCAGGCCATGTACAGCAGGTAAATCACTCCGCAATATTTCAGGACGGCGAACGCCAGGGCGCTGGTGTGGAGCACGGCGGCAAGGCCGAGCATGGCGGCCAGCATATGCGGCACGATGCCGAGCGTGCAGCCAAAGGCCGCGGCGATGCTGGCCCGAAACCCCCGTGTCAGCGCCGCCGCCAGCGTGTAGAGCACGCCGGTGCCGGGCGAGGCGACCACGATCAGCGACGTCAGGAGGAAGGACCACGACATGGCGTTGGCCTTATCACGCTGACGGCGGCCGAGGAAGCTTGTGTGCTCCCGTCCGGTTGCCAAAGCCCGTCAGCCCGATAAGGGTTGACCGGCGATGTTCCAATCCTGGAGTGACACCTGATGACTGCGATTGACGGAAGTGCGGCCGCCATCACCGGCGCCGCCAGCGGCATCGGCCGGGCGCTGGCGCTCGAACTGGCCGCGCGCGGCTGCGATCTGGCGCTGGCGGACCGCGACGAGGCGGGACTTCGGACGCTCGCCGCCGAGATCGCCAAAGTGCACCAGCGCAAGGTCACGCTGCACACGGTCGATGTCGGCGTACCCCCTGAAATCCAGGGCTTCGCGCAAGCCGCGATCGCGGCGCATCCCCGCCTCGGCATCGTCATCAACAATGCCGGCGTGGCGCTGATGGGGACGTTCGACGAGGTCGACCAGGCGCAGATGGAATGGCTCGTCAACATCAACTTCTGGGGCGTGGTGCACGGCACCCGCGCCTTCCTGCCGCATCTGTCGAAACAGCCGGAGGCGCACATCGTCAACCTCTCCTCGATCTTCGGCATCATCGCGCCGCCCGGCCAGACCGCCTATGCGGCGGCGAAGTTCGCGGTGCGCGGCTTTTCGGAAAGCCTGCGGCATGAACTGGCGATGACGAACAGCCCGGTGCGTCTCTCGGTGGTGCATCCCGGCGGCGTCGCCACCAGCATCGCCCGCAATTCGCGCCCCGGCACCGGCATGACCGACAATGCGCGCCGGGCGCAGTCGATCGAACGCTTCGACGCGGTGGCGAAAACCACCCCGGCCGCCGCAGCACTTCGGATCATCGCGGGCATCGAGAAGAACCAGCCGCGCATCCTGATCGGCAACGACGCCCGCTATATGGACCTGCTGCAGCGCTTTCGCCCCGGCACCTATTGGGCGGTGCTGGCACGCAAGATCGAGAAGATGGCGAAGGCGGGCAAACAGGGGTGACGTTTTGAGCGAAGCGAAGCACTGCGCTCGCATCACCCCGTTGGTCATCCCCGCGAACGGGGATTAACGGTGGTGGGTGTGCTTCAGCGGTCGTCATTCCGGGGCGATGCGAAGCATCGAACCCGGAATCTCGAGATTCCGGGTTCAGCCCTGCGGCTGCCCCGGAATGACGGCAGCCCTACCGCCCCATCAGCTGGTCCGCGAAATATCCGATGGTCTTGCGATAGATCGAGGACCGGTTCCACTCGCGCATCGCTTCGAAGTTCGGCGTGCCCTCGCTGTAGGGCTGGCCGTTCCTGAAGCCGGAGACGTGCAGCAGATTGGCGGTGGAGGCCAGCACATCGGGAATGCTGTGGCGCAGATCGACATGGCCGTTGCCGTCGAAATCGACGCCGTATTTGATGTAGGACGACGGCAAAAACTGCGTCTGGCCGATTTCGCCGGCGAAGGCGCCGGTCATGTCCTTCAGTGGAAGATCGCCGCGCTGGACGATCTTCAGCGCCGCCAGCAGTTCGCCCTGGAACAGCTCGGTGCGGCGGCAGTCATGCGCCATGGTGGCGAGCGTGCGGACCACCGGCATCTTGCCGATGTCGCCCTTGCCGTAATCGGATTCCAGCCCCCAGATCGCGACGACGATCTCGGGCGGCACCCCGAAACGCTTCTCGATCCGCGCCAGCAGCCCGGCATGGCGCTGCAGCATCTGCCGGCCGATCTTGATGCGCCCGGGACCGACCCGGGTCGAGGCGTATTGCTCGAAGGTCTTGTTGAAGGTGCCGCGCTGGCGGCGGTCGAAGGCGAGCACCGCCGGATCCTGCGTCACGCCGGAAAGCGCCTGCGAAATCACAGCCTGCGAAACCCCCGCCGCCTGCGCCTCCGCCGACATCGCCGCCACAAAGGTGTTAAAGTCGCCGCCGCAGCGCGCGGCGAGCGCGGGGGTGGCGAGGAGCGTGCAGAACGAAACGGCCAGTAGAAGCTTGCGCATGCGAATCCCTTGTGACGGCCCGATTGCCCCGCTTATGCCATGCGAAAGTGGCGCGAGGGAGATTCCCGCAAACCCGGGCATGACGGTGGAGAGTGTAACGCCAGCTTCACTCGCCGCCGTCGATCTGGCGGCCCAGCAGCGCGATGGCCTTCTGGTAGACTCCGGCGGCATTCCAGGCCTGGATGGCGGCGAAATTGGGTTCGCCCGGCTGGTAGCCGGCGCCGGCGCGCCAGCCATGCGCTTTCAGAAAATTCGCGGTCGAGTTCAGCGCGTTGGCGGAGTTTTCCAGATTGCCGGTGCCATAGGCCAGGATCGCCTTCGGCATGAACTGGGTCTGGCCGACTTCGCCATGCATGGAACCGCGCTGCGCCGGCGCGAGCACGCCGCGGTCGATCAGCTGCAGCGCCGCGTAGAGGTGCTCGGTGAAAAAGGCCGAGCGCCGGCAGTCGTAGGAAAGCGTGGCGATCGAGGCGAGCATGTTCTGGTTGCCGCGCTGGCTGCCGAAGCCGGTCTCCATGCCCCAGATCGCGAGCAGCGGCCCCGGCGGCACGCCATAGCGCTGCTGAATCGACGCAAACAGCGCGCCCTGGGATTGCTTCAGCGAGCGGCCCTTGGCGACGATGGCCGGACCGCCGCGCTTGGCGAGAAACTGATCCAGCGACAGCTTGAAACTGCGCTGGCCACGATCGGCATTGATGGTGGCCTGCGCGTAACTCGTCGCCATCAGCGCCGCGACGGTCGAGGCGCTGATACCCTTTGCGCGTGCTTCACCGGCGAACTCTTGTTTCCAGGCCTCATAACCGGCGGCGGAATTGCCGCATTGGGCGGCGTGGACCGGCGAACTCAGGCTTGCGAGCAGGGCCAGGGTTGCTAACGTGGCCGTCGTAAGCACCTTTCTTTTCGTCATCAAGAATTCCCCGGCTTGCGATCAGCTAGGCCGCTACATCCCGAGACAGCGCGCCGGCCGCTTCGATCTCCCGACGCAGCCAACCGGGCGCGGCGTCAAAACCATTCGGCCAGGTCGGCGCGCCATCTTCAAGGAATACGCGCGCGAAAAAGGCCGGATCGCGCAAGGGATCGGCCATCGGGCCGCCCTCGCCTACGATAGAGGTGAAGTCATACTCTCCAGCCATGCCGTCGCTGAACGTTGCGTGTAGCCGGTGTCCACCCAGACACTTGATTTTCGCAACTTTAATCATCGTCGAGACCCGCAATTCTGACAAGCGGCGTACGGATACGCGCCCGCCTCCAATTATCCTCCAGTTCGCCGCGATGCGCCAGTGCCCACTGCTTCACGAGACGCGCGGCGTTGGCGGGAAGGCGGCCTTCGATGACTTCGCCGGTCTCAATCGAGACGTTGGCCTCATGTCCACTATACGTCGCAAAGAAATGCGGCGGCGGATGATCGGCAAAATACATCCGGATGGCGATGCCATAGAAATAAGCAATCGTCGGCATCGGCATCCGTCTCCGTTACGCACGGACCTGTCCCGCGCATCCATCCTCTCGGAACATGGTCTGCCGGATCAAGCCCGGCAACGATGACCCATGAACAGCCGGCCGGGCTTTTCCGTGGCAATCCGCCCTAGCCCTTGCCGCGCCCGTCCCCCCGGTCATAATTTCGGACGTTCCGGCAGGGCATGCTGGCGGCCGGCCCGCCGCGTTCCATGCCCCGCATGCTTCCCCAAAATTTTCAGGAATTCCTTCAATGGCTCCGCACCCGACCGTCAAGCCGCTTTTCCTGCTGCTCGCCCTCGTTCTCATCATGCCGGCCGGCGCCGGCGCGCAGACGCGCGACGTGGCGGGGGCGCGGGATTTTCCCGGCGTCGGGCGCTTCGCCCGCAGCGTGATCACCGGATACGAGGTGAAGGATTTCGACGCCGCGCGGGTGCAGGCGGCGCCCTTCAAGGACGGCCAGCCGGCCGATGCGCGGCGGCTGGAGGGCAAGGTCACGCGGATCGCCTATCGCAGCAATCCCGGCCCCTCGATCCTGGAAGTGTTCCGGAATTTCGAGACGCAACTGACCAAGATCGGATTCGAAAAGCTGCTGGCCTGCGACACCGACGCCTGCGGCGGCATTCCCTTCGTCGAGGCGATCGACGCGCTGCCGATCCCACAGATGTGGATCGACGGTTTCAATTACCAGTATTTTGCCGGGCGCAGGACCGAGGCCGCGCGCGAGGCCTATGCCAGCATCGTCGTCAGCGAGAACAACCGCGAGATCTACGCGCAACTCACCGTGACCGAACTGCGCCCGATGGAGAACAGGATGGTGGACGCGGCCGCGATGTCGAAGGGCCTGCGCGACACCGGCCGCATCGCGCTCTACGGCATCTATTTCGACACCGACAAGGCGGTGCTGAAGCCCGAAAGCCGCCCCACCCTGGAGCAGATCGCAAAACTGCTGGCGGCCGAGGCGCAGCTCAACGTCTTCATCGTCGGCCACACCGACAGCCAGGGGCCCTACGCCTACAATCTCGATCTGTCGCGCCGCCGCGCCGAGGCGGTCGCCGAGGAACTGGTGAAGCACTACCGCATCGGCGCGCCGCGGCTGCGCACCGCCGGTGTCGCGCATCTGGCGCCGGTCGGGTCGAACGGGAATGAGGCCGGGAGGACGCTGAACCGGCGGGTTGAGCTGGTGGCGCCGTAGGGACCATCCGGCCCGGACGCGGCGGCTACGCCCGTCCGACCAAAATGTTGAAAACAACCCCATGCAATGATGGCGCCACGGCCGATTTAACTACCATGATACCTCTATCTTGAAACTTAGGATCCGCTGGCCACCCCCCGCGCCGGCCGGCTGCCTTCGATCACCAGGCGGCGCAGCCAGACCGCACCGGGGTCGCCATGGCTGCGTTCGTGCCACAGCAGACGATAGCCCCAGGGCTTTACCAGCGGCGGCGTCTTCAGGATGACGAGGCCAAGCCTCGGTGCGAGTTGGTGGGCCGCGCGCGACGGCATGGTCACCAGCAGATCCGATGCCGCCGTGATCACGGCCGCCGTCGCAAAATACGGCACCTGCATCGCGACGTGACGCTTCAGCCCGCGCGCGGCCAGCGCGGTGTCGATCGGGCCGCCCTGCCCGCCGAACACGCTGACCAGGATGTGCGGCCAGGCCGTAAAGACCTTGAGCGGCAGGGCATCCTTGCCGCCGCGGATCTGGCCGAGCAGCGGGTGGCCATGCCGGACCATGCTGACAAAGGATTCCCGGAACAGTTCGCGCGCGCGAAACGAACCCGGCACCGGATTGTCGCTGTAGAGCAGGCAATCGACCTGGCCCTCGGCAAGGGTGCGAAACACATCGCGCGTGAAGCTGACCACTTCGATCGCGGCGCGGGGCGCCTCGCGCGACAGCCTTGCTGCGATGTTGGGCAGCACCGCCAGCGCGCCATAGTCAGTGGTGGCAATCCGGAACACCCGCTCCGTGGCGGCAGGATCGAATTTCGGCTTCAGCAGAAACGTCTCGACGTTCCCGAGCAGGTTCGCCAGCGGCTCGATCATGGCTTCGGCGCGCAGCGTCGGAATCATGCCGCTGGCGCCCTTCACCATCAGGCGGTCACCGAACAGATGCCGCAATTTCGCCAGCGCGCGGCTGACCGCCGGCTGGCTGCTGCCCAGCCGTTCCGCGGTCCGGGTGACGCTGCGGGTTTCCAGCAGCGCATGCAGCACCACCAGCAGATTGAGGTCGACCCTAGCCAATTCCGATGAATGCATAACGTGAATTCTATCATGACATTGGCGAATGACACCAGCGCCGGCTAGAAGAACCGGACTGGACGCGGCACACGGCGTGCCGCGCGGTTCCGGAGACATCGATGGCAGCAATGGGTATCGGCCGCCGTGCATTGCTCAGGGCAGGCGTGGCTGCAGCACTGGCGCCGCATTCCGGACTCTCCGTGGCGCGCGCGCAACAGCCGGAAGCGAGCCGCAATGCCGGCCATTACCGCTTCCGGATCGGCGACATCAGGGCCACCGTCGTCAGCGACGGCACGTTGAGCGGAAATCCCCGCATCTATGCCTCGAGCGCGCCGCCGGACGATCTCGGCAAGGCCCTGGGCGATGCGTTTCTTCCCCTCGACCGCTTCACGCTCAATCTGAATACGCTGCTGCTGGAGACCGGCGGCCGCAGGATCCTGATCGAGGCAGGCGCGGCGCAAACAATGGGTCCGAATGGCGGACGCCTGTTCGCCAATCTCTCGGCGATCGGCGTGCGCCCCGAAGACATCGACGCCATCGTGATCACCCATACCCACCCCGATCATGTCGGCAATCTGCGCGGCGCGGATGGCGGGGCCGCCTTCCCCAGGGCAGCCGTGCATGTTCCCGAAGACGACTGGACGTTCTTCATCCGCAACGAGCCGGACCTGTCGCGCCTGCCGATGCCGGAGGATTTTCGCCGGGCCTTCATCGCCAACATCAAGCAAAGCCTGGCGCCAGTGGCCAAATCCGTGGTGCTTTACACGCCGGGCAGCGAGGTGCTGCCGGGCGTCACCACGATCGCCGCCGGCGGCCACACCCCCGGCATGTCGGCGATCCTGGTTCATTCCGGCCGGGAACAACTGCTGATCACCTCGGATGCGGCCTACAGCCCGCTTCTCAACATCGACCATCCGTGGCGGCCGGGGCCTGACCTTGATCCCGAAGCCGCCACCCGGACCCGCAAGCGCCTGTTCGACCGTGCCGCCACCGACCGCATTCCGGTTCTCGGATTTCATTTTCCGTTTCCGGGAATCGGCAACATCAGAATCACGGATGGCGGCTATCGCTGGGTGGCGGCGGGGTGGCGGTTCGAGGGGTGAGCGCGCAGCACGGGTATGCATTGCCGGCCTTCGGCCGGCCGCGGCGTTCTGATAGAAGGGCTTGAGAGCGAAGGCAGGCCAACCGATGACGACGACCAGAACGCCCGATCGCGCGCCGCGCCCCCGCAGGTTCAGGCTGCTGCGCGTGCCGCTGTTCCGGCTGCTCGCGATCAACCTCGCCGCGGGCACCACGCTGGCGACGCTGCTGGTCGGCGGCCTGCTGGCGCTCAATCCCTCGGGCCTGCGCGACCTGATCCTCGCGGACTCCTCGCCCGGCACCGCGCTCGGCCTGCTGCTGTTCGGATTCGTCGTGACCTTCGGCTCCACCGCGATGGGCACCGCGATCATGGCGATCGGGCAGCGGGAACCGGATGACGACGCACCGCGCGGCACACTGCGGCTGGTGGAGCAGCGGGTGGATAGGAATGCGGTGCGGGCGAACTAACCTCGAGAAAAAAGGCGGCGGGCCTTCGCCCGCCGATTTTCTTTGATGGATGCCCGGTAGCCGTCGCCCTTCGATGGCGGCTGAAAAAGCGGCCACTTCCAGCGATAACGGCGAAGCCGTTACGCGGGGGTGACGGAAGCTGTCAGTTGTCCAGAAAGCTCCGCAGCTTCCGGCTCCTGCTCGGATGCTTCAGCTTCCTTAGCGCCTTCGCCTCGATCTGCCGGATACGCTCACGCGTAACGCTGAACTGCTGCCCGACTTCTTCCAGCGTGTGATCGGTGTTCATGCCGATGCCGAAGCGCATGCGCAGCACGCGTTCTTCGCGCGGCGTCAGCGAGGCCAAGACCCGCGTCGTGGTTTCGCGCAGATTGGACTGGATCGCGGCGTCGATGGGCAAGATCGCGTTCTTGTCCTCGATGAAATCGCCGAGATGCGAATCTTCCTCGTCGCCGACGGGGGTCTCTAACGACAGCGGCTCTTTCGCGATCTTGAGGACCTTGCGGACCTTCTCCAGCGGCATGCCGAGCTTTTCGGCCAATTCCTCGGGGGTCGGTTCGCGGCCGATCTCGTTCAGCATCTGCCGGCTCGTGCGCACGATCTTGTTGATGGTCTCGATCATGTGCACGGGAATGCGGATGGTGCGGGCCTGGTCGGCGATCGAGCGCGTGATCGCCTGCCGGATCCACCAGGTCGCATAGGTCGAGAACTTGTAGCCGCGGCGGTATTCGAACTTGTCGACCGCCTTCATCAACCCGATGTTGCCTTCCTGGATCAGATCGAGGAATTGCAGGCCGCGGTTGGTGTATTTCTTGGCGATCGAAATCACCAGGCGGAGATTGGCCTCGACCATTTCCTTCTTGGCCTGGCGCGCCTCGCGCTCGCCCTTCTGCACGCCGTGCACGATCTTGCGGAATTCGCCGATCTCGAGGCCGGTCAGTGCGGCCAGCGACTGGATCTCGTGGCGCAATTCCTTGATGCGGTCCTTTTCGTGGTGGACGAAATTCTTCCAGCCCTTGGCGGACAGTTTCGAGACGCGGTTGAGCCAGCGCGGATCGAGCTCGGAGCCCTGGTAGTTGCGCAGGAAATCCTCGCGCGCGACGCCGTGGCTGTCGCCGAGGCGCAGCAGGCGGCCCTCGAACGAGACCAGCTTCTTGTTGATGTCGTAGAGCTGCTCGACCAGCGAATCGATACGGGCCTGGTTGAGCCGCAGCGACTTCACCTCGACGATGATTTCGTCCTTCAGCTTCTTGTATTTGCGCTCCTGCGCCGGCGACAGCGTTTCGTTCTGCAGCTGGTTGGAGATGTCCTGCTCCTGCAGGCGGCGCAGCTTCTTGTAGTTGTCGGCGATCTTGTCGAAGGTCTCGACCACTTTCGGCTTCAGCTCGGCCTCGATGGCGGCGAGCGACATCTGGTTTTCGAACTCGTCGTCGTCCAGATCGCCTTCGGCGGCGGCCTCGGCCGGATCCTTTTCGGCTTCGGGGGCCGCGGCCGGTGCGGCGCGGAACGGGGTCGGCGCCGGCGGGGCGGCGGGCGGCGCGACATGCGCCGGTGCCGCGGCCGCGATCGCGGCGCCGTTGTTGGCGCCGGCCGGGACCGGCTGGCCGTCGGGGCCGACCGGGGCCGCCAGCAGCGGGTTCATGTTGTTCTTGGCGTCGGGGCCGGCGTAGGTCGCTTCCAGATCGATGATGTCGCGAAGGAAGATTTTTCCCTCGTTGAGTTCGTCGCGCCAGATGATGATGGCCTGGAAGGTCAGCGGGCTTTCGCACAGGCCCGCGATCATCGCCTCGCGGCCGGCCTCGATGCGCTTGGCGATGGCGATTTCGCCCTCGCGCGACAGCAGCTCGACGGTGCCCATCTCGCGCAGATACATGCGGACGGGATCGTCGGTGCGCTCGCCGGGCTCGGATTTCTTGACCTCGGTGACGGCCTTCTGCGTGACCTCGACCAGTTCGTTGTCGGTCTCGTCCTCGGCGTCTTCCTGCTTCTCCTCGTCGCTGTCGGAATCCTCGGCCTCGGAGACGTTGATGCCCATGTCCGAGAGCATCGACATGATGTCCTCGATCTGCTCCGGCGCGGTGGTGTCGGACGGCAGGACTTCGTTGAGCTGATCGAAGGTCACGAAGCCGCGCTTCTTGGCCTGCTTGATCATCTTCTTGACGGCGGCATCCGACAGGTCGAGCAACGGCGACGGCGCGTCCGGGGAATCCTTCTCGGGGGCGTCCGCTGCCTTGTCGTCTTTTTCCTTGTCTTTCGCCTGCAGCGTCTTTGCCTTGATGGCCATTCAATGCTCTCCAAACGCGCTCATGCCGGGGCGTTGCCGCTGCCCGCTTTGAATTGGTGTCGCTTGCGCCCGATGATGTCTGTTCGAAACATCATCGCGCTCTCATCTATTTCGTGCATGATCCTTTCGGAAAACCGGTGCCCATCCGCATCAAGCGCGAGGCAGGCTTTTTCCGGATCATGCTCCGACGCGGAAAGGGCGGCGCACACCCCTCGCCACCCCTCGAAAAATCTCTCGCCGGGTTTGAGCTTCTAGCCCGCGGGCAATTAAGCTTCGATTAACCCTGTCGATCCTGTTTTTGCAGCCAAACCATGGGTTTGGCGAGTCTTTTCGCGGTTCCGGCGGCGGCCGTCCGCAGCATTTTTGTCAGACGCTCCGCTGGGACCGGCCCGAAAGCTCCCCAAAACCCTCGATCAGGGCCTCGGTGCCGTCCACTTCCTCCAGCCGGGCCTTGATATCGCGCAGCCACGCCAAATTGGCCTCGCTGGCCTCGTCGCCAAGCGCCTGCTCGGCATCTTTCAATTCCCTAAGTAAGGAGTGCCATTGACGATGCAAGGAGACCAGCTGGTGCCAGGTGGAAAGAACGTCCTCGCGGGCGGCGCCGAGCTGCACGCCCCACACCGCCTGGGTAGTGATCGCCCGTTCAACCCGTTGAAGAACCTCGGAAAATCCCCGCGCGGCGAGGTCAGCGCGCATTTTCCCGGCCTGTTCCTCCGGTTCCGGGCTGTGGTGGTGGTCGCCGGCGAAGGCGGCGATCACGGCGGCGCGCAGCTTGTTGGCTTCGGGATGGGCCATTTCCAGCGCCGCCACCTCCTCGAGGTGGTCGTGCAGCAGCCAGGGGTGGTTGATCAGCGACTGCAGAATCAGCGCCTCGCGGCGGGAAATCGCGCTGCGCTGGCCGCGCATGATCGGGCTCAGCGCCAGTTGCGGGCTCGCCGCCTGGTAGGGGCCGCGGTTGATGGTCTGGCTGGCCGCCGAGGGGTGGGCCCGGCCGCGCGGCTCGATTCGGCCGGCCGCCCCCGGCGTGAAGGTGGCCCGGGCCGGAAAGCGGCGGCCTGATTCGCCGCCGAAGCCGCCTGGCCCGCGGCCGCCGAAATTGCCGCGGCCGTAGCCGCCGCGGCCGCCTTCCGG
>NZ_JAUYQU010000261.1 GCF_030697065.1 Bradyrhizobium sp. | reverse complement strand
TAGCTGATCATGATGTCGTCGAGACCGGCGTCCGCCATGACCTCGGCCTCGCCGAGTTTCTGGCAGGTGATGCCTCGCGCCCCGGCCTTGACCTGAAGCTGCGCAAGAAATGGGCTCTTGTGGGTTTTGATGTGCGGCCGGTTGGCGACCCCCGCCGCGTCTCATGCCGCCTGCACCCGCGCGATGTTGCGCGCGACGCGGTCCATGTCGGCGCCGATCAACTTGTTGACGGCATCCAGAACGCGTTTTTCCGGAATGCCGAGGAGAACGATCGGCTCCTTGTGCTCGACCATCTTGAGGCCGGTCACCACGCCCTTCGGCGTAATGCCGACCAGCAGCTGGATCGGCTTGCCGGAATAACCCGTCGCATTGGCAAAGTCGGAGTTGAGGTAGACGAAGCCCAGCAGCTGATCGTCCTTGAGCGCGGGCACGATCGCGGGATCGCCCTGCGGCGGTCCGAACCGATTCGCGCCCGCTACCAGTTCTGCCGGCTCCGCCTTATCGAGGTATTCACTGAGACGGCCAGCGGCCCACGCCTCGCCAAGCATGGCAAACCAGCCGAAAACGGCCAGAGTTCCCAAAAGGGCATAGATGTTGACGGGTTTTCGCAAGTTGCTTCATCCAGATGTCAGCAGAACGCCGTTGTTCTGGAGCGCAAGCATCGAAAACGCAGCCTAGAGCACCTCGCAGGATCGCTGCTTGCGCTGGATCAAACAAGTCGCAGTCTGATTGGTTCAAACTTATTACAAGAGAGAGCCCCCGATATGCGCAAAGAGCCGCTCCTGACCGCCGTGCCGCCCGCTCCGGTGGCAAGCTTGGGCGAGCTCTATGCCATTGCGTTCGACCAGGCGCAGAAAGCCGCGCAGCGATACGGCGCGCTGGCCACGCAGCCCGATGAGCGCCTGCTGCCGGTGCGCGCCGTGTTTTCGGTACTCTCGGCCCGCGAGCGCGAGCGTTGCGACAGCCTGTCCGCGGCCTGCCTTGCCGCCTGCGGCAAGCGCCCCGATGGCTTCGACCTGCGCTGGCCGCCGATCGATCTCGTCGCCGCGGCCGAGATCGCCGACATCGGCAATTCCAGCCTGTCGACGCCCTACGCCGCGTGGGCGCTCGCGGCCCGCCAGCGCCAGCGCGCTTTCGTATTCTGGACCTATGTGATCGCGCTGGCCGAAAATCCGCAAGTTCGGCTCACGGCGGAAAATATGGCGCGGGAAGCGCTGTCCGACGGCAATCGCTGGCGCCGCGAGCGCCGGCGGGCATGGAGGGCAGAACGCAAGACGGCGACCGGGGAGATGGCGGCGTCCGATGAGTCGGCGTCGGCGGCGCTGCTGGAAAGCCTGTTGCTGAGGGATATCGTCGCATGGTCGCAAGGATTGACACCGGCGCAACGCGATCAGCTCCAGGCGATGGATCCTTCGCGCCTGCCGGCAAACTTTCTGACGCCATCCGACCAGGCCGGCATCGAACCGGCATCCGGAGACCATGAGACGATCAAGCGCCGCGCGCTGCGCCGCGCCGAACAACTGTCCAACATCTATCTGGAGGAAGCCGACAGCGCTGACGACCAGGCCAGTATGGAACTCGCGCAAAAACTGGCGGCGCAATCCATCATGCGGCTCGCCGGCCTGCGCAACGTTGCCGAGGCATCAGCGTTGCGGTGAGGGCCTCTATTCGATCCGCAGACCCGAGGCCTTGACCACCGCGCTCCAGCGTGCGTCCTCGCTGGCGAGAAACGCGCCGAAATCGGCCGGTCCCTCCGAGCGCGGGATGGCGCCGAGAGCGGTGAACCTGGCGACGATCTCGGGCGACTGGATGATCTTGTTGATCGCAGCTCCCAGCCGATCAACCCGCGCCTTCGGCGTCGCGGCGGATGCAACGATCCCGAGCCAGGCCGAGAGATCGACTTCCGCAAAGCCCTGCTCGGCCACCGTCGGGGTATCGGGGAAGGCTGCCACCCGTTTGCCGTAGGCGCTGGCAATCAGCCGCATCTTGTCGCCGCGGATGAACGGCTCGGTGACGGCGACGGTATCCATGGCGACGCCGACGATACCGGTCATCAGGTCGGTCATCGCCGGCACGCTGCCGCGATAGGGCACATGCAGGATGGTGATGCCGGCGCGCTGCTTGAACACTTCCATGCCGAGATGCGACAGCGTGCCGTTGCCCGAAGAAGGATGCGCGAGCTTCTCCGGGTTGGCCTTGGCATAGGCGATCAGTTCGGCAACCGAATTGACCGGCAGCGACGGATTGACCACCAGCAGCAACGGCAGATCGGCCACCAGCGCCACCGGCGCAAAATCCCTTCGGGTATCGTAGGCAATGGATTTGTACAGATGCGGATTGACCACCAGCGAGGCAAGCGGCGCCAGCACCACCGTGTGGCCGTCCGCCGGCGACTGCGCCAGCGAGGCCAGCGCGATGCTGCCGCCCTGCCCCGGGCGGTTTTCCACGATGACGGTTTCACCGAGCGCCGGTCCGAGCCGCTCGGCCAGCAGGCGCGCGATCAGGTCGGTCGCCTGTCCCGGCGGGAAGCCGACCAGGATGCGCGTGAGACTGGCACACCGCGCATCGGTCAGGATCAGAACCAGCGCCGTGACAACAATCAGCAAGCCCCGCATGTCGTGCCCTCCCTTGGTTTTTTTAGATCGTTCGAGCGGCGCGCAGCCGCGCGATCTCCTCAGCCGTCAATCCCAGTGCGCCATAGGTCTCGTCATTGTGCTGGCCAAGCGCCGGACCGGCACAGCGTACCGACACCGGGGTTTCCGAAAACCGCGGCACCACGCATTGCATCCTGACATCGCCGAGTTCGTCGTCGGCCACGCTGACGATGGTTTGGCGCGCAATGAAGTGCGGATCTGCAAAGATATCTGATGCATCATAGATCGGCGAGAAGCCGACCTCATGCGCGTGCAGGCGGCTGCGCAGATCGTCCAGGGTCAGGCGGGCGATGGCGTCGCGCACGATGGCGTCGATCGCCTGCCAGTTTTTCACCCGCGCGGGATTATCGACAAAACGCGGATCGCCGAGCAGATGCGTCAGTTCGAGCGCCGCGCAGAACCGCTCAAAGATGCTTTGCGTCGAGGCTGCGATCGAGGCCCATTTGCCGTCCGAGGTCGCGTAGATATTGCCGGGCGCGGCGTACTGGCTGCGGTTGCCGCTCTGGGTTCGCACCGTGCCGAGCTGGTCATATTCGATGGCGAGGAAATCGAGCGTGCGCATCATCGCCTCGGTGACCGAACAATCGATCTCCTGGCCGCGCAGCGAGGGATCGCTCTTCAGCCGGTAGAGATCGGCCAGCACGCCGATCGCGCCGAACAGGCCGCCGACCGCGTCCGAAATTGGATAGCCGAGATGCAGCGGCGTGCCGCCCTCCTCGCCGCACATCCGGGTGAAGCCGCTCATCGCCTCGAACACGCGAGCAAAGCCGGGAGTGTTGCGATAGGGTCCGGTCTGGCCGAACCCGGTGACGCGCAGGATGGTCAGCCGCGGGTTGATCTCCTGCAGCCACCCCCGCGTGATGCCCCATTCGTCCAGCGTCCCGGTGCGGAAATTCTCGACCAGCACGTCGTGCTCCGCGACGAGGCGGCCGAGCAGCGCCTTGCCGTCCGGCTTGCGCAGGTCGAGGGTGATGCCCCTCTTGTTGCGGTTGGTGACCTTCCACCACAGCGGCACGCCGTCCTTGTGCGGCGCCAGCCGGCGCAGCGCATCGCCGATGCCTGGTATCTCCACCTTCAGCACGTTGGCGCCGAGATCGCCGAGCAAGGCGGAGGCGAACGGGCCGGCGACGACCGTGGAGATGTCGAGCACCCGCAGTCCCGCCAAGGGGCCGGTCGGAGCGGGCGCGGGGATCGCAATGGAGGAAGCAGCCATTCCGCGAGCCTAGCCGCCGCCCCCGTCGTGCGATATGGTCACTTCAGATAAATCAGAATTGCAGAAATCACATTTCGAAAAACGATGGACATCAAGCAACTCAGGACCTTCGTCGACGTCGCGGCCAACGGCAGCTATGCGCGGACGGCGGCAATCACGGCGAACGCGCAATCGGCGCTGAGCCGCCAGATCTCGGCACTGGAGCGCGACATCGGCGGACGGCTGTTTCATCGCACCGGGCGTGGCGTGGTGCTGACCGAACTCGGCGAACGCATGCTGCCGCGGGCCCGCGCGCTGGTGGCGGACGCCGCCGCCTGGACCGACGCCGCGCGCGGCGAGCGCGCCGAGCCGCACGGCGAAGTCACGCTCGGGGCGGTTCCGGTGGCGTCGCGCGGGCTGGTCGCTTCGCTCGCCGCCGAACTGCGCGGCAGCGCGCCGGGCATCCGGCTGCGCGCGCTGGAGGGCTATAGCGGCCAGGTCGAGGAATGGCTGGCTTCGGGGCGGGTCGAGATCGCGATCTATAATCGCTACCGGCGCGGTGCGGTCGCCAATTCGGAAGCGCTTGCCCGCACCGACGTTCATCTGATCGCCCGGCGAGATCACCCGATGGCGCGCCGCCGCGAACTGGCGGTGCGGTCGCTCGCCGAGATTCCCCTGGCGCTGCCGGTGCGGCCCAACAGCCTGACCAGCGTGCTGACAGGCCTGGCGGCCTCGCAGCATTTCGAACTCGACATCCGCTTCGAAGCCGGCTCCACGCCCCTGATCCGGGACGTGCTGCTCGCCTCCGACCTCGCCACCATCTCGCCGCGCGAGGTGTTTTCGCGGGAGATCGCGGCCGGCGAACTGGTCGCTATTCCTATTCTGCGGCCCAGGATACTGCAGACCACCTGGATGTCGCTGAGTTCGCACCGTCCGCCGTCCGATGCGGCGCAAATCGTGGTGCGAACGGTCCGCCGGTTGGCGGCGCGGCAGCGTGGGGTCCGCCTCGCGGCGCCTTGACGAGCTGGCGGGAATTCAGCGGACGTGCGCGGCCTTTAGTTCGCGAGCGGCGGTGAGCCGGCGGTGCGGGTCAGCTTGTCGGCCTTCTGGAGAACATAGGTGTTGGCGGGCTGCTCGCGGGCAAAAAAGGAGAATGCGACAAAGGCGGCACAGAACATCAGGCCGACCAGCATGACCCGGCGGTGCGTCCCCTTGTCGGCGGTGTGGAATGAATTGGACATGCAATGATCCATACAATGCCACGCGCGGACCGCAATCACGCGCTGAATTTAACCTAACTTATGAAGGTTAGCGGCGCGCGCAACTTGTGTGAAATTGTTGGGAGTTTGTTAAGCGTGCTGCTATGCCGTTAGCCCGTAGGGTCAGGCATACCGGGACTGCGTATCCTTGAGCACGAGCCAACTGCAATCCGCGTTCGATTTCGTCAACGGCCCCGTCGGCTATCGATTCCGGTCCGGGGCCTCGCGCAGGGACGCGCTGGCGCGGGCCGCCGGCTTCGGCAAAGGCACCGTTCCCGCGATCGTCGACGCCACCGCGGGACTCGGCCGTGATGCGTTCATGCTCGCCTGCCTCGGCGCACAGGTCACGCTGCTGGAGCGCTCCAGAGAGGTGCATGACCTGTTGCAGGACGCGTTGGCGCGCGCCGGCGACGAGAGCCCCGAACTCGCCGCGGTGGTGGCGCGGATGACGCTGCTATCGGGCGACGCGCGGGACCTGCTGCCCGGCCTGCGCGCCGATGCCGTGATCGTCGATCCGATGCACCCGCCGCGCACCAACAGCGCGGAAGTGAAGCAGGAGATGCGGCTGCTGCGCGAACTGGTCGGGACCGATCCCGACGCGTTCGAGCTGATGCAGGCGGCGCTGGCGGCCGATTGCAAACGCGTGGTGCTGAAATGGCCGCTGCGCGCGGCAGCGCTGGAGGGATTGCGAAAACCGTCGCATTCCATCACCGGCAAGACGGTTCGTTATGACGTGTTCATGATGCCGGCGCGATGAACTGTTCTTCTCCCCTCCCCCCGCGTAGCGGCGGGGAGGGGTCGGGGGTGGGGGGTCTATCGGCGCACGCAATGCGAGTCGTAGGCGCGCACCGCTAGCAATGATCTGCGCGGAAACACCCCCCACCCCCGACCCCTCCCCGCCACGCGCAAGGGCGCGTGGAGGGAGGGGAGTAAGAGCAGCGCCCTAATCCCCGCCCTTTTCCTTGCCGAACGTCTTCTCGTAATAGATCTGCGTCGGCACGAAGCCGACCCGGGCCAGCACCGACTTCATGCGCTCGTTGTCGGCGCGGGTGCGGAACACGACCTTGCCCATGTTTCGCTGCCGGCAATGGTCGAACACCGCCTCCACCAGCGCCGCCACCACGCCGCCACCGCGCTGCGACGGGGCGACGTAGATACTGTGGAAGTCGGCGTATTTTTCCTTGGTGATGAAATTCTGCCGCTGGCTGACATTGGCCCAGCCGACCACTTCGCCGCCGCTCTCCGCGACGAACGCGGCGGCGTCCTTGTTGGCCATCAGCTGCTTCAGCTTCTTGACGTAGAAATTGGTGTCGGTGATCGGGTCCTCGGGAAACGAGATTTTTGCAATCTCCCCTTCGAACACCGCGACGGTCTCGAGATCCTTCTCCTCGAGGGGACGCAGGCGAAAGCTTGGCTTGTCAGACATTTTCTGGTTCCATGAGAGTGATATCCATAACACGCCGACGCCACGCTCGAGCGGCGACGGGCGTGCGCTTCATGACGGACGAACCGACTGCCGGCGGAACACATGCCCGCCGCAGGCGCTGCATCCCAAAACCTTGGCGTCTTCGATGGTGGCCGGAGTTCCGCCCTCGCCGAGCACGATCTCCTTGCCGCAATCGGCGCAGGCATAGACGCGCAGCCGCGGATTGACCTCGGCGGTATAGAGCGGGCCGCTGAAATCGGGCAACTCGGCGGCGGCACCTGCGACATGAACGAGTTCGATCAGCTGGCCGAGATTGCCGAGCATGCTGGCGCCGGCGTAGCGGTTGAAATTCGGCCACACCGCCCGCACCGCCAGCCCGAGCCCGGTGAACACCTTCTGCAGTTCGAGCATCTGCGACGCCGGCCAGTGCGTGAACGAGAAGAAACAATGACCGTCGGCCTCTGGCGTCAGCGCTTCGCAACCGCGGGCCAGAAACAGCCGCGCGCCCTCCAGCGTATAGGGCGGATCGGTCTCGATCGTGTCGAACGCATGGCGCAGGTTTGCCGGCAACGGCCGGCGTAGATCGTGATGGACGACCTCGAGCGACAATTGTTCGCGCGTGGCGGTGTCGCGCAGGAACGAGAGGCGCCGCTCGTCGGCATCGACGACGGTAACGCCCCTGGTGAGGTCGTTCTGGCGCAGCGCGCGGCCGAGCAGGCCGATCGCGAGCGAAACCGAATCGTCGTCGCCGAGCAGCAGCACGCGCTTGCCCTCGAGCGCACCGTTCTGCAGCATCAACAGCGCGCGGCGCATCGCGGTTTCGGGCATGCAGGGCGCCTGGTCGAGCGTGACGTCCACCGACGGCGCGGAGGTGATGATTTCCGCCAGCCGCTCGACCTCGGCCTTGAGGGACTCCGGGATGACGATGCCATGTCCGGCGCAGGCCTCGCAAATGATGTCGAGCTGGGTTCGCATGCCGAGGTCGCGCTCGACGAATTCGCGGCCCTCGCCGGTCAGTGTCAGGCCCTGCCTGCGTTCGAGCAATCCGGCCTTTTCCAGCTCGCGCCGTACCGCGCTCGCCACCGGCAGCGGCAGCCGCGCCTCGCGCGCGGCATCCTGCAGGCGCAGCGAGCCGGCGCGGTAGACCGCGCGCAGCAGGGCCTCGACGCCGGCGGATCCCTCGCGCAAACGCGTCGCCTGCGCAATCAGCTCCAGAATCGGCGTCGCGGCCATTACTTCTTGATCTCGTTGGCAATTCGGCTAACTAGCACACACCCGCATCAAATGCGAGTTGGGCCAGCATTCGGATCGGTCCGGACCGAAGGAGCGCGACGATGCTGATGACCCATATCCTCGCGGAACTGTACGAGTGTCCCGGGATCATCGACGACGCGGCAGCGCTCGCCGAAGCCGCCAAGGCCGCGGCGAAGTCGGTCGGCGCCACCATCGTCGGCGAGTACGAAGTCCGATACGTTCCGCACGGTCTGACCATCGCGATCTTTCTCGGCGAGTCGCATATCGTGCTGACGACGTGGCCGGAGTTTCACCTGCTGCTGGTCGATATCCTGCTGTGCAATCCGGACATGGACCCGCGCGAAGTCGCCGAGCAGATCAAGGCGCAAGTCTGCCCGTTGGGGAAAATGGTGGTGCACGAGACGCCGCGCCGGATCGCCGCGCAGGCCTGAACTCACGGACCGATTGTCGTTGCCGGCAGCTGCCCGATTTGGATCCAGCCTCGCCGCCAAATCGACACCATGACGGCGAATTGCAGTCAAACGCCTGAACCACACCTTTCCCCGTGCAATAGATCGGGGAGTCACATGGCGTTTGAAATCGTGGCGAAGAGAGACAGCGAGACCGTGACCATGCAGCGCAACAGCTCGCTGATGGCGATTGCCAAGGCTCGCGTATGGGCCAGCGAGGGATGGAACGTCACGATCATCGTGAAGGATGAAGCGGTGCCATCGGGCGGCGAGTTCTTGCCCTTCCTGACGGCGCTTCCCGACCGGCAAGCCGAAATGGCCCTGGCCAGCTGAGGCCAGGCGAACCGCCGGCTCGGCACGCGGGATCAAGCCAATCCTCCCGCAACCGCCCCGACCGGGACGGCGTTTCGATTTCAGCGTTTGGATGGGTGAAATGGTGGGCGCGACAGGGATCGAACCTGTGACCCCCTCGATGTCAACGAGGTGCTCTCCCGCTGAGCTACGCGCCCCACTTAAGGGTCATCTGTACGGGTGGGGTCCGTATATCGGCTCCAACGCGGGCAGGCAAGCACGCTGGCCCCGGATAGGGCGGCCGAATCAGGCCGCCAGCATCTTGTTCACTTCGCTGACCAATTCGCGAAGGTGAACCGGCTTCGAGAGCACCTTGGCGTTTTTCGGCGCTTCCGAATCGGAATTGAGCGCCACGGCGGCAAAGCCGGTGATGAACATGATCTTGATGTCAGGATCGAGTTCAGAGGCGCGGCGCGCCAGCTCGATGCCGTCCATCTCGGGCATCACGATATCGGTGAGCAGCATCTCGAACGGCTCCTCGCGCAGCCGCTGATAGGCCGACATGCCGTTGTCGTGGGACGAAACCTGAAAACCGGCGTTTTCCAGCGCCTTGACCAGGAAGCGGCGCATATCGTTGTCGTCTTCGGCGAGGAGGATTTTGTGCATGGGGATGGGTCGTCGAATCCGGTTAAGAGGATCAATCCGCCCACTAAGCCCGACAGAGGGTAAATTTGCGTTAAAGGGCGGTGCGCGGTCGGGCGGCGGCGGCGCTATTTCTGTAGCGAAATGCCTCTCAACGCAATGAAGCCGGGGGTTTTCGGCGCCCGAGATGCGTTCCAGGGCGTTTCAAACTTTTTTCGCTTGGCAGAACAGTTGTGATTACCGACAATGCCTCCCATAAGAACACCGTTTTTCTGGCGGAATCGACGCATCCAGAGCAGCGGCTTGCAGGGACGGCGCCCGACGATGCCCCAGTTTGATGGCGAACTGTCGCCTCCGTTCGAGATCGTGGAGCCGGCCGAATGGCGGGCGCCGATCATCTTCAATTCCCCGCATTCCGGCTCGGTCTATCCGCGCGAATTCCTCGACGCGTCACGGATCGACGTGGTCGCGCTGCGCCGCTCCGAAGATTCGTTCATGGACGAATTGATCGCGGATTTGAGCGGCCGCGGCTTTCCGACGGTCAGGGTCAACTTTCCCCGCTCCTATGTCGACGTCAACCGCGAGCCCTACGAACTCGATCCAAGGATGTTTGCAGGAAGGCTGCCGAGCTTTGCCAATACCCGCTCCATGCGGGTGGCCGGCGGCCTCGGCACCATCCCGCGGGTGGTCGGCGACGGCCAGGAAATCTACCGCGAGCGGCTTTCCGTCGATGACGGGCTGGCGCGGATCGAGACGCTGTACAAGCCGTATCACCGCGCGCTGCGCCGGCTCATCAACAAGGCGCACCAGACCTTCGGCACCGTGATCCTGGTGGATTGCCATTCGATGCCCTCGGTCGGCGTATCGCGCGACGAGCCGCGGCGGCCGGACATGGTGATCGGCGACCGCTACGGCACCAGCTGCGCGGCCCTGCTGCCGGACCTGGTCGAGGAAACCATGACCGCGCTGGGCTATTCGGTCGGACGCAACAAGCCCTATGCCGGCGGATTCATCACCGAGCATTACGGCAATCCGGCATCCGGACTGCACGCCATCCAGCTCGAACTGAACCGGGCGATCTACATGGACGAACGGCGGCGCGAACGCAGCGCCAGGTTCCAGCGGGTGACCGCGGATTTCGCGGCGCTGGCGGATGCGCTGGCCGCGGTTCCGCTGGGCGATCTCGGACCATTCCAGGCCGCAGCGGAGTAGGCATCTGCCAACCGTCATTCCGGGGCGCGCGCAAAGCGAGCGAACCCGGAATCTCGAGATTCCGGGTCTGGTCCTTCGGACCATCCCGGAATGACAGCTCTCCAAAAGAAAAAAGGGCCGCTTGAATGAACAAGCGGCCCAAGTCTAGGGAGGAAACGCCCAAGGAGGGCAGCGATAGCGCGAGGCGCTACCGCACCGCAACAATATGCGACCGCGCTGCACAAAGCGCAAGGGTTTTCGACTCATTTGCGGTGCATAAATCACATGGCTGCACTGCGAAGAGGGCAACCCGGACCAAGCCTTTTTCCACGATATTTCAGAGGCTTCGGCGCTTTACGGCGATCGACCAGCCGCGACTTGCGAGAGGTGTCTCTTTCCCTCGCGAATTCGTGATCGGCGTTGTCATCGGAAAATTGACCTTTACGAAGGCTGATCCGAAGCTGAAAAAAACATCGCCCTCGGATCTCTGTCCAAAAAGGCATCCGTTCGGGCCTCCTTGTATAATGTCGCGTCGCCGGTGCGCGGATCGCGGGATTGGGCTAGGCAAGGGCCTCAAGGCATCCCTCCACCCGCCCATGAAGGATCCGCATGACGGTCATCGATTTTACCGCCTTCATTGGCCGCCTCGCGACAACGTCGGGCGAAACCATCCTGCCGTTCTTCCGGACATCGCTGTCGATCGACAACAAGAGCAGCCACGATTTCGACCCGGTGACCGAGGCCGACCGCGCCGCCGAAGCGGTGATGCGGCGGCTGATCAAGGGCAATTTTCCCAAGCACGGCATCGTCGGCGAGGAGTTCGGCAGCGAGAACGAGAACGCCGAATATGTCTGGGTACTCGATCCCATCGACGGCACCAAATCCTTCATCGCGGGGTTTCCGATCTGGGGCACCCTGATCGCACTGTTGCACAAGGGCACGCCGGTATTCGGGATGATGCACCAGCCGTTCATCCGCGAGCGCTTTTACGGCGACAGCGGCTCGGCGACCTATCAGGGACCGCTGGGCGAGCGGAAACTGGCGGTCCGGCGCTGCGCCTCGCTCGGCGAGGCGACCGCGTTCACGACCAGTCCCCTGCTGATGAACACCGCCGACCGCGCCGCCTTCGGCCGCGTCGAAGCCGCGGCGCGGCTGACCCGATACGGCGGCGATTGCTATTCCTATTGCATGCTGGCCGCCGGCCACCTCGATCTCGTCGTCGAGACCGAGCTGAAGCCCTACGACATCGCGGCATTGATCCCGATCATCACCGGCGCCGGCGGCGTCGTCACCACCTGGGACGGCAAGCCCGCCCAGAGCGGCGGCCGCATCGTCGCCGCCGGCGATCCGCGCGTCCACGAAGCAGCAATCAAGTTGCTCAACAGCTAGCGGCACCGCACCCCAATCCATCAAGCTCGCCGCCGCTCACGAACTGCTTCGCTGGAGGTAAGGGCTTTATGGTCGTCTCGAGATTCCGGGGTCGACGCTTCGGATCGCCCCGGAATGACGGCAGCGGTTTCAGCCTTCGCCTCGTCCGAAGGCTGGCTCTGCAAGCTCCAGATTGTGCCGGCAGCCTCGATCGGTCAATGTGAGCCGATGTTCGAACCGCTGTTGCTTCTCATCGCCGCCGCCTTCCTGCTCGCCGGATTCGTCAAGGGGGTGATCGGGCTCGGACTGCCGACAGTGTCGATGGGCCTGCTGGCGGTGACGATGCCACCTTCGCAGGCGCTCGCCATCGTGATCGTGCCGGCCATCATCACCAATATCTGGCAGACCTTCGTCGGCCCCTATCTGCGCGACATCATCCGCCGGCTGTGGCCGCTGATGGTGGGGACGGTGATCGGGATCTGGCTGAACGCGGACATGCTGACCGGCCCCTATGCGCGCTACGGCACCATCGCGCTCGGCGTGCTGCTGGTGATCTATGCGATCATCGGGCTCAACAGATTCACGTTCCACGTCGCGCGCCGCAACGAGGCATGGGTCGGCGGCATCGTCGGCGTCGTCACCGGCATGGTTTCCGCCGCCACCGGCGTGCAGGTGATCCCGTCGATGCCGTTCATGCAGGCGATCGGCATGGAAAAAGACGAGCTGGTGCAGGCGCTCGGAGTGTTCTTCACCGTCGCGACGGTGGCGCTGGCCTTCAACCTCACCGCAGCGGGGCTGTTGACCGCCGCGACCGCACTGCCGGGCGCGGTAGCGATGGCGGCGGCCTTCGCCGGCATGTTCATCGGCCAGGCGGTGCGCTCGCGGATGCAGCCGGAAGCGTTTCGCCGCTGGTTTCTGATCGCGATGATCCTGCTCGGTCTCTATCTCGTGGGCAGTACGGCCTTCAATATTCTGCGATGATGCTCCCGTCGGCATTCCGACTGAACCCTCGAGCGTTCTCGGGCTCAATATCTGATCGATGCCGATTCGATGGCGCCGCACGCTCGTGTCGTCGTCGCACAGCGCGCCGCCGACTGCTGAATTCACCGCGTCTGGAGCATGGCGACGCGGAGGCCGAGATAGATGAATAGTCCGCCCAGCGCGCGATTGACCCAGAGCAGGGCCTGGCCGGATTGCCGAATGCTGCGGGCGGCGGATGCCGCGAACGCAGCCACGCCGAGGCACCACAGCATGCCGTTGAAAATGAAAATCAGGCCGAGCATCACGAAGGCGGCGGACTTGTGCGGCGAATCCGCGGCGACGAATTGCGGCAGGAAGGCGAGAAAGAACAGCGCCACTTTCGGGTTCAGCACATTGGTCAGCGCGCCCTGCCAGAACACCTGGCGCAGCGGGATCGCGTCACCGGTTGCCGCCGCATCGGCCGATGCCATCGCGCCCGGCCGCGACAGCAGCAACTGGATGCCGATGAAGCAGAGATAGGCAGCTCCCGCCCATTTCACCGCCGTGAACGCCACCGACGATGCCGCCAATAACGCCGACAGGCCGATCGCCGCGGCAAACACGTGCACCAGGCAGCCGGTGCAGATGCCGAGCGCCGCCGCCGCACCGCCGCGCCACCCGATCTGCACGCTGCGGCCGATGATATAGGCGGTGTCCGGGCCCGGCGTGATGTTGAGCAACAGGCCGGAGACGATGAAGAGCCAGAATTCCTGAATGCCGAGCATGGTTCTATCAGACTCGTTCGTGTCCGGATGGACAGCATAACCTAGAACCGGCGACGGTCGCGCACAACGCCGTTTGCCCGGTTTCCGACATGGGAACCGATTCGAATAATGCGCATTATCCGATCTGAAAAATCGGAGGTGTGTCATGAAGCCAATGCCCGACGCCGACGAAAGCCGCCGCCTCGCCATCATCGAAACCGACAAGGCCGACAAGCTTCCACCCGGAGCCGCCAGGAAACACCACCTGAAAAAGGCGCGCGACCACCAGGCGAGCGCCCGCTCGGAAGACTGGCGGGATTCCAATCTGCATGCGCCGGACTGAACGATCCGGAATGGTCGCCTATCTGGCGCGCAGCCGTGCGATGGCCCCGGCGACGATCTGCATGGTCACCCCGGCGAGCCACCCGGCCATCACCATCGACGTCAAGAGCAGATGCAGATCGGCCCGCAGTACAATCACGCCGACCGAGACGAAGGCGGTCAGCGCCGCGAGAAAGGTGCCGACGGCGCTCAGCAGCTCCGCGGCATCGATCTTTCCGGAAACGCCGTCGGCGGACTCATCATGGGGTTGCCTGAACGGCAATTGGGGTGTGTCGATTCCGAGATAGAACCCGACCGCGCCGGTGATCATCATGATGATCAGAAAGCCCTGGGAGGTGAGCACCGCAAAGCTGGTGCCGACATGGGCGGCGACAAACAGGCCGGCGGCAGCCCCGGCCATCGCAAGGCCGGTGCGTTCCAGTACATGGGCGAATTTTCTGACGCGGAATCGCATGGTCACGACTCATGGAGCGAGAAGGCGTCAGGCTAGGGCATTTTTGGGCTGAGCGAAAGTTGTCACTGCCCCACCTTTTCACGCGACACAAAACGGCCCGTACCGGCGCCATCGACCGATTCGGACGAATGGCGCCTGGAGACTATCGCGCCAATTTGCGACCTGTCTTCAGCAACATCAGGACTGCGAACGCCGAGAGCGAGGCAAGCCCGCAGAACCAGAGCGCGCCGGTACCGAAATATTCGGTCATCAGCCCGATCGCCAGCGGAGCTATGGCGCCGGTGGCGCGCGCCGGCAGCGAAAGCAGCCCGACCCGCTTGCCGAACCCCTCGGGGCCGAACAAGGCCAGCGGCAGCGTGCCGCGCGCGATGGTGAGAATGCCGTTGCCCGCGCCATAAAGCACTGCGAACAGCGGCGCGACCACCGGGCCGCCGATCAGGAGCGCGAGCACTCCAAGGGGATTCATCAGTGTCGCCAGCCTCGACGAGACCAGCGGATGATAACGGCTCAGCCATCCGGCCTCGAGCAGACGGGCGGCCACCTGGGCGGGCCCGATTAGCGCGCCCGCCAGCAGCGCGGTGGCCGGCGTGGCGCCGAACTGCGTCAGCATGGTCGGCAATAGCGCCGAAATCCCGGAACTGACGAAGGCGGTGGCGGCGAAGACATAGGCCAGCGCGATCGTGATCAGGGACGTTTCGCGCGCGGTACGCGGTGCGATCGGCGTCTCGCTGACCGGAACCGGCGCGGTCGCGCGCGGCAGCGTGAGATTGAGCGGCAGCGCCAGCAATAAATGGATCAAGGCCCAGCACTGGCAGGTGGCGCGCCAGCCGTAGCGGGCCTCGAGCCAGGCCGTCAGAGGCCAGCCAACGGTGCTGGCGAACCCGGCGATCAGGGTGATGCCCGTAATCGGCTTGCGCGCCGCCATTCCGTAGATCCGCGTCAGGGTGGCGAAGGCCGCTTCGTACAGGCCCATGCCCATGCCGACGCCGATCACGATCCATGCCGCAAACAGCAGCCGCGGGCCGGTCGCGAACGAAAGCAGGCCAAGGCCGAGCGCCAGCACGCCGTTGGAAACCGCGAGCATGCCGCGGCCGCCGACCCTGTCGATGGTATGCCCGATGCGCGGCCCCAGAATTCCCGAAATAATGAGGGCGAAGGAGAGCGCCCCGAACACCAGGGTCTGCGTCACGTCGAGATCGCGGGCGATCGGCGCCGCCAGAATGGCGGGCAGGTAGTAACTCGACGCCCAGGCGATGGTCTGCGTGGTGCCTAGCGCAAGAATGACGCCGAGATTGCTTCGCGCTGTCGCCTTCACTTGAACAGCGGCGTGCCCGGCACGAAGGCGTCGAACGCGGCCCAGAACTGCGCGCGGTAGCGGTCCTGTTCCTGCAGGATCTCGTGTCGCGAGCCGGCGATCACCAGATGCGAGCCGGCGCGCAGGTGATAGGCGAACTCCTCGATCGCCGCGGTCGAGACGATGGTGTCGCTGGAGGCGGCCAGCATCAGGATCGGCTGACGAATCTGCAGCGGATAATTGACCGCGCGAAAGCCGCGCATGGTGCGGATGGCGGTGTCGGCCCAGGCCACTGTCGGCGAGCCGATGCCGAGCGTCGGGTCCTCCTCCAGGATGGCGGCGTTGCGCGCAAAACGCACGGGATCGCTGGTGAAGGGATTGTTGATGAAGGATTCCGAGCCGGTCAGCGCGTCGCTGCCGCCGGGGATGTAGCGGCCGCCCTGCCCGGTCAGCCGCAGCGCCCGCAGCAGTGCCACGGCGGCCAGCGAGGTGGCGCGTCCGGGCAGATCGATCATCGGCGCCGACAGCACCATACGGTCGAACCAGCGCTTGCCGGCATGCGCGATCCGCAGCATCACCGCGCCGCCCATCGAATGCGCCAGCGCGAAATAAGGCGGCGGGCAATCCGGCAGCACCACCTGCTGCACGAAGGTTTCGACGTCGGTCTCGAAATCGGCGAAGTCGCGCACATAGCCCTTGCGCGGATCGCGCAGCCGCCGCGACGAATGGCCCTGCCCGCGCCAGTCGATCATCGCCACCGCAAAGCCGCGGTCGCGCAGGTCGCGCACCGTCTCGAAGTATTTTTCGATCTGCTCGCTGCGGCCGGTGAAGACGCACACCGTGCCCTTGCGGCCCGCCGGGGGGGCCCAGCGCGCGAAGCGCAGTTCGGCGCCGTCCGGCGTCTTGATGGTCCCGGTGACGAAGTTTTCCGGCACCGGATTGGCAGGGATCGAAACCAGCGTCATGGAGGGGGGACCGGCTAGGTAAAGGGCGTTGGAAATCAAGGGCGGGACGCGAAAAAACGGCAGATCCCCGCTTCTTGAACGCCCATCGCGCCCTCCCATATCACCTTCGTGCAGGCCGCTACCAGTGTTTCGGGAAACCGATCATCGGGGCTGCACGGACAAAGCCCGGCCCGATGGCGGGCGGGACTTCAACAGTCGCTCAATGGAGGACTACCCTATGCGCAGCTACGATCTTACCCCGTTTTATCGTTCCACCGTCGGCTTCGACCGCTTCTTTTCGTTGCTCGACCAGGCGGCCTCCGACGGCAGCCCCGGCTATCCGCCCTACAACATCGAGCGCACCGGCGAGACCACCTATCGCATCTCGGTCGCGGTCTCCGGCTTCTCGCAGGGCGAGCTTTCGATCGTCGCCAAGGAAAACACCCTGACGATCAAGGGCGAAAAATCCGCCAATGAGAACGGCAGCAAGGCCGAAGTGCTGTATCGCGGCATCGCGGCCCGGGCTTTCGAACGGGCCTTCCAGCTTGCCGATTTCGTGCAGGTGAAGAACGCCTCGCTGGAAAACGGCCTGCTCCACGTCGATCTCGTGCGAGAGATTCCCGAGGCCAAGAAGCCGCGCAGCATTCCGATCGCCTCGGTGAACGCCGTTGCCCCGCAGGTCGTCGACGGCACGGCCGAAAAGGCCGCCGCCTGAGCGACCGGCGGTTTTCAGCAGATATTGGCTGAGACGGAACGCCCCGGGAAACCGGGGCATTCTGTTTGCGCCGTCCTCTGCGCACAGGTTGGTCAGTCCGACGAGGCCCTGAACTGGCCAAGTGGGCCATCCACCATCATGGTCACGAAGGCCCGATGCCGCCTGCGCAGGTCGTCCAGATCGTCCGGGTTGGACACTTCCCGCTCCGCATCAGCGACGACCAGATCGGCGTGCCGCTTCAGAGCGGCCATGCGTACGCGATCCCGCTCGCAACTGACGACATGCGTCAGCACCTCGAGCTGCTTCATCAGCACTGCCACGTTGCCCGCGGCGTTCTGACGGATCATGTGAAACATGGCGTTGAGCAGTTGATCGTACTGAATGTGCGGGACGACCAGGACCGGGCGTTCCTGCGCAAACCGGGCCCCGGTCGGCAGATACAGCGGCTTCATTTCACACAGTACCGCTCCGAGCCGGTCCAGCACGCTGACCGCAGTATGCGGATCGTTGATTCCCGGTGACAAGGCCCTCACCGCGACTTCGACAAGCTGGCGAACGGCGAAGCGCAGATCGGACGAACCCGCGCGCTGGGGTCCGAGCGCCGTGGCATCGCGGACCGCAATGTCGGCGCCCTCGACCGGCGGCAGCATCAGCGCGATCGGCGCGCCCGGAAAGACATAGTCGCCGGGTCGCACCAGCA
>NZ_JAUYQU010000063.1 GCF_030697065.1 Bradyrhizobium sp. | reverse complement strand
GCCATATCGGGATAGATGCGCGGCTCGGCCCACGGTCCGTCGATCATCACGGGGATTCCGAGCCCGACCGGGTCGGCGGCGCGGCCCTGGCCTTCGGTGGTCAGGACCAGTTTCGGCTCGACCCGAAACGCGATCTGCTTGGTGCCGAGGTCGATGGTGCCGATGCCGGTCATCTTCACCAGCGGGCCGATCAAAGTGAGATCGGTGGTGGCGGCCTGGCCCTTGTCGATCCTGAACGAGGCCGAGAGCCGGCTGAGATCGGTGACCTGATCTTCCTTCTCCTGCCATCCCGACAGCGTGCCGGAGGTCAGCGAGCGGATCATCTTGGCGACGTTGAGCCCGCGAATGGCGCCGTCCTGGAATACCGTGAACACCGTGCCGTTGAGGTTGGACATGATGGCGCGCGGGCTGGCGCCGGACGAGCGCACGGCGATCTTCGCCTGCATCCTGCCGTCGAGCTTGTCGAAATCGGCCACGTTGCTCAACAGCGGCAGCGCGCGGACGCCGGCCAGATCGCTGTTCAGCGCGAAGCTCGGCTCGGCCGCCGAGGCGTCGGCGGTGACTTCGCCGCTGGCCTGGCCGCCATAGGCGCCGAGATTGGAAAACCGCGCCTTGAGCACGCCGCCGGCGAGCGTGGCGTCGATCGCGGCCGGCGCGAATTGCGCGCCGCCGATGCTGAGCTGGGCCGCGGAAACCCGTATTTGCGCGTCGAGATAGTTCAATCCGCGGACGTCGAAGGTCGCATTGCTCCAGGGCTGCGCGCCCGATGTACCGCGCGGCGCGGCGCCGCCGAGGTCGAGCCGCTGGAAGTCGAGATCGAGTTTGAGCAGCGGCTTGCTGGCGAGATCGACCGAGGCCCAGCCGTTGAACACGGCGTCGCCGAGCGCGCCCGACAGGCCGTTGATCATCACGGTCGACCCGTTGATCCGGACCTCGGCCCTGGCCGACACCGGCGCCTGCATCACGCCGGGCGCCTCGAGCACGATCTCGACGGGAATGTTCTGCCGCTCCAGCGGCATCGCCGGCGCGGTGGCGCCGATGTCGAATTTGAGCGGACGATCGCCGGTTTTGGCACTGCCGATGATCTTGACCTTGCGGTCGGCATCAACAGTCACTTCGGCATTGATGCCCTCGAGCCGGTTCTCCACCCGGTCGCGCAAATTGGAGAACACCACCGTGCCGTCGGTCACGGTGATGCGGTCGATCGCGGGCCTGTCGGCCGCGCCGGTTGCGGGCGCCGGCCGGGCCGACGAGATCAATTGTCCGGAGCGTTCGCGCAGCAGCGGCACCTGCAGCACCGGCTTGTTGATGACGAGTTCGGTGACCCGCGGCCGGCCCGCCCACAGGCTCGCCAGCGTCACATCGGCCTGGACGCTGTCGACGGTCAGGCTCCTGGAGCCGTCGCGGTCCTTGGGGTCCTGGAGCGTGACGTCGTTCAGCGTCACGTTGAGCGAGGGCCAGATCCCGATCTTGCTGGAGCCCGCGATGGTCAGCCGGTAGCCGGTTTCGCGCTCGACCCGCGCCTGGATTTCCGAGGTCAGGAAACCCGAGGGGACGCCGACGATCAGCAGCAGGACGGCCACCACGATCACGGCGGCGATCACGGCTCCGGCGATTTTCAGTACTCTCATGTCGTCATTCCAGACCGGCAGCCGCCAACGAATCCAGCCCGGCCGTCTCGCGGCGCGGACCCTGCACCTTCAGCTTATCCCGGAACCGGAAACCGCTCAAAGCCAGCAAAAATAATCCGAGGGTGCTGCAAAGATATGTGACTTATGACACACTTCGCTGCGGGCAAGATTTGCTATCGCCCATTTTGACGATTCCGAATCCTCTCTGGAAGGCATTGCCATGAGTAAAGCGGCCGAATTTGCGGTCATTCTGAAGATGAATCCGATGTTCTCGGACCTCGGCGCCGATGAATTGCAGCGGATCTCCAACCTCTGCCACACCCAGCACCTCGGGGTAGGCGAGATGCTGTTCCAGAAGGGCGATCCCGGGGATGCCCTGTTCGGCGTCCGCCGCGGCCAGATCCGGATCGAGACCGGGGCGTCCGACGGCAGCCGCCTGACCCTGAATTTCCTCGGTCCCGGCGATCTGTTCGGCGAGGTCGCGGTGCTGGACGGCCAGAGCCGCACCGCGGACGCCACGGCCGGCGAGCCGACCGAATTGTTCGTGCTGCGGCGCGAGGATTTTCTGGCCCATCTGGAGCGTGAGCCCCGCGTCGCGGTCAAGCTGATCATGCTGCTGTGCCAGCGCATCCGCTGGATGAGCGAGCGGATGGAGGAATCCATGCTGCAGCCGCTGCCCGTGCGACTGGCGCGCCGGCTCTGCGCGCTGTCGTCCGATTTCGGCTCCGAGGTACATATCTCGCAGGAGCAGCTCGGCGTGTTCGTCGGCGCCGCCCGCGAAAGCGTTAACCGTCAGCTGCAGCTCTGGCGCAAGGACGGCATTCTCGACCTGCAGCGCGGCCGGATTCTGCTTCAGAACATGACCAAGCTGACGGCCGTGGCAAGGAACGACTAACCACGGGTTGCGAGTCGATGGATCGTTAGCGGAACCATCCGTCCACAGCCGGGTTTTCTAGGGTTGGCGTCAAGCCGGGGGAAATCAATGCAGCGCAATCAGCGGTTCGACGCGTCGTTATCCGACGATGGTCGCTACCGCATGCTCATCGAGGCCATCACCGACTACGCCATCTATATGCTCGATCCCAACGGCATCGTGTCGAGCTGGAACCCGGGCGCGCGGCGTTTCAAGGGCTACGAAGCCTCCGAAATCGTCGGCCAGCATTTCTCGCGCTTCTATACCGAGGCCGATCGCGCAACGGGCTTGCCGCAAAGGGCGCTGGAGACTGCGGCGCGCGAAGGAAAGTTCGAAAGCGAGGGATGGCGTTGCCGCAAGGATGGCACCCGGTTCTGGGCCTTCGTCGTCATCGACCCGATCCGGGATGCTGCCGGCAACGTCGTCGGCTACGCCAAGATCACGCGCGACCTGACCGAGCGCCGGCAGGCCGAAGAGTCGCTGCGGCAAAGCGAGGAACAGTTCAAGCTCCTGGTCCAGGGCGTCACCGATTATGCGATCTACATGCTGACGCCGGAGGGCCTGGTGTCGAGCTGGAACGCGGGTGCGCAGCGCATCAAGGGCTATCGCGCCGAGGAGATCGTCGGGCAGCATTTCTCGCGGTTTTATACCGAGCCGGACCGGCGCGCGGGAGCTCCGCAACTGGCGCTCGCAACCGCGGCGCAGGACGGCAGGTTTGAAAAGGAGGGCTGGCGCGTCCGCAAGGACGGCAGCAAATTCATCGCCAACGTCGTCATCGATCGGATCCGGGACGCCGATGGGAAGATCTTGGGCTTTGCCAAGATAACCCGCGATATCACCGAGCGTCGACATTCCGAACGCGCGCTGCAGGAGGCCCGCGAGGCCTTGTTCCAGTCGCAGAAAATGGACGCGATCGGACAACTCACCGGCGGCATCGCGCATGATTTCAATAATCTCCTGATGGCCGTGCTGGGCAGCCTGGAATTGCTGCGCAAGCGACTTCCCGACGATCCCAGGACGGAACGTCTGGTGGATAACGCCATGCAGGCCGCCCAGCGCGGCGCGGGGTTGACGCAGCGGATGCTCGCCTTCGCCCGCCGTCAGGAACTCAAGCCCCTGGTGCTCGACGTCGCCAGCCTGGTTCGCGGCATGACCGATCTGCTCCACAGTTCGCTCGGGGCGACCGCGGAGATCCGGATGGATTTTGCCTCGAGGCTGAACAAGGTTCTCGCCGATCCGAACCAGCTGGAGCTGGCCATCCTCAATCTCGTGGTCAATGCGCGGGACGCGATGCCGAAAGGCGGTTCGATCGTCATCGCCGCGCGGGAGGAGAGTGTCGCGGGCGCGCCGGACCTGAGGAACGGTGACTATGTCTGCCTGTCGGTGACCGACACCGGCGTCGGAATGGATGAAGCCACGCGCCGGCGGGCGCTGGAACCCTTCTTCACCACCAAGGGCGTCGGCAAGGGCACGGGACTGGGGCTGTCGATGGTCCATGGCATGATCCAGCAGTCCGGCGGCAGGTTCGTGCTCAAAAGCAGCAAGGGCGAAGGCACCACGGTCGAGCTCTGGCTTCCGGTCGCGGCCGGTGCAGGCCATGTTCAGCAAGAAGCCGCCGCCCAGCCACTCACTGGAAGGGAAGGCCCTCTCGTGATCCTCGCGGTGGATGACGATGCGCTCGTCCTGCTCAATACCGTGGCCATGCTGGAAGACCTCGGCCACACCGTGCTGGAGGCGACCTCCGCCAGGAGCGCCCTCGAAATTATCCTGCGCAAGGATGACATCGACTTGGTGATTACCGATCAGGCGATGCCGCACATGACGGGCTCGGATCTCGCCGCTGCGATCAGGCTGGAAAAACCCGATCTGCCGATTATCCTGGCGACCGGATTTTCCGAGCTGCCGCCCGGCGCGGATGAAGGCCTGCCCAAGCTGTCGAAGCCGTTTCTGCAGCAGCAACTGGCGGATGCGATCGCGAAGACGGTGGGGGTCTGAGCGGCGCGAAGTGAGCTGGATGCTCGATGCCTTCAGGCCGCTTCCGGGACGTAGTGCAGGGTAAGTAGCTCCATACGAGAGCAAGGCACGACAGCATAGGCGCGACCTTGCTCGTCGCTGAATTCCACCAGCGAAGTTTCAGCGTCCAGCTGCTCGACGACAGTGCCAACTTGCCCACGTGCAAGCCGAAGTGTCGGGAGATCCGTCAGCAATGCCACGACATCCATGACGGACGGGCGATCGCTCGTTTCAACGTTTGTCGTATTCATCATAACACCCAGCAGGTGACGAAAATCGGCAAGCTCTCACCGGTTCGCACGATCCAGATTGTTCTTACCACAGCATTCTTATCCTGTCGTCTGATTGTGGCATCCATGCGCCAGTGAGCGCCCCATTTATCCGTGGTGATCGGGGAAGCTTCACAGGAGCGAGCGGCTTCCAGGAGGACGCCCCGCAACCAGACAGCATCACTGCGCTGGAGATCGAGAGCTTCACGGAATACCCGCGCCTTGTGGCGACCGCGCGGGTGTAGTGGATTGAGGCAATAGTCCTCGATCTGCGAATATCGAGTACAGCCTGATCAGGGGTAGGCAGAAAAGTCGCCATGACAGTCGCATGTCTTCAAGACGTCGCTCGTACCCCGATATCACTCCGCCGCGGGCGAATGCGCGACGATCGGCGGCGGCTTGTGGCCGCCGGAACGATCGTCCGGCCCCGGCTCGTCCTCGCCGTGGGAGGCCAGCAGCTTGCTGCCGAAGCGCCAGATCAGCGCGCCGAGATCGTCCATCAGGATGAACATCGCCGGCACGAACACCAGCGACAGCAAGGTCGAAAACACCAGGCCGCCGATCACCGCCAGCGCCATCGGCGAGCGGAATTCGCCGCCGGCCCCGAACGCGAGCGCCGAAGGCATCATGCCGGCCGCCATCGCGATGGTGGTCATGACGATGGGGCGCGCGCGCTTGATGCCGGCGTCGATCATCGCCACGTCGCGCGGCTTGCCCTCGCGCATCGATTCGACCGCGAACTCCACCAGCATGATGGCGTTCTTGGTGACGATGCCCATCAGCATCAAGATGCCGATCCAGACCGGTGTCGTCAGCTGCTTGCCGGTCAACAGCAGTGCCGCGATGGCGCCGCCGATCGAGAGCGGCAGCGAGAACAGGATGGTGATCGGCTGCAGGAAGGTGCCGAACAACAGCACCAGCACCGCATAGACCATCATCAGGCCGGTGGTGATCGCGGTGGCGAAGCCTTCCGACAGTTCGTTCAGGCTTTCGGCGTCGCCCGACGGGCTGACCTTGACGCCCTTGGGCAGGCTCTTCATGACCGGCAGGTCGTAGATCAGCTTGGTGGCGTCGCCGAGCGCCGCGGAGCCGACGAGGTCGGCGGCCACCGTGGCCTGGCGTTCCCGGTCGTAGCGGTTGATGCTGGTCGGGCCCTGGTCGAGCTTGATGTCGGCGACCACGGACAGCGGCACGCCGCCCTTTTCGCCGCGCTGGCCGAGCGGCACCCGCAGCTGCTCGAGGATCTGCAGGTCGCCGCGCGCGCCGTCCTCGAGCTGGACCCTGATCGGCACCAGCCGGCCGCCGGCGTCGAACTTCGCCAGCGCCGGGCCGACGTCGCCGATGGTGGCGACGCGGATGGTCTGCGACAGGCTTTCGGTGGAGACGCCGAGCCGTGCCGCCAGCTCTGCCCGCGGCTCGATGCGGAGCTCCGGCCGGTCGAGCGAGGTTTCGGAGATCACGTTGGCGATGATCGGAATCCGCTTCATCTGCGTCGCCAGCTCGCTGGCGACGTTGCCGACGATGTTGCTGTCGACGCCGGTAACGACGAGCGAGATCGCACGCAGGCCGTTTTCGTCGAGGAACCAGAAACGGATGTCGGGGACGTTCTCGAGATCGCCCGTTATCGCCAGTTCGAGCTCGCGCTGGGTGATGTCGCGGTCGCCTTTCGGCGTGTAATTGATGATCAGCGCGGCGCGCCGCACCTCGAAAATGCCCGGCGGCACGCGGCCGCCGTCGACGAACACGCTCCTGATCTCGGGCCGCTTGCGCAGGCGCGCCACGATTTCCTCGGTGACCTTCTCGGTATAGGCGAGCTGCGATCCGGGCGGCAGCTCCATCGCCAGCAGCGAGCGCGCGGTGTCCTGCGCCGGCAGGAAGCCCTGCGGCAGCAAGGTGATGCTCCAGACCGAGACCGCCAGGGTACCGAAGCCGGCCAGCACGGTGATGAAATAGTGTTTCACCGACCAGGTCACGAGCTTCGTATACATTTTCAGGATGCGCCCCGGCGGGGGCTCTTCGTGCGGATGGTCCTTCAGGAAGTAGGCGGCCAGCACCGGCGTGACGAAGCGGGCGGCCAACAGCGAGAAGAACACCTGCACCGACACCGTGATGCCGAACTGCTTGAAGAACTGTCCGGCGATGCCGGACATGAAGCTGGCCGGCGCGAAGATCGCGATGATGGTCAGCGAGATCGCGATCACGGCGAGGCCGATCTCGTCGGCGGCTTCCAGCGAGGCGCGATAGGGCGACTTGCCCATTCGCATGTGTCGCACGATATTTTCGATCTCGACGATGGCGTCGTCGACCAGAATGCCGGTCGACAGCGTAATGGCGAGGAAACTGACCAGGTTCAGCGAGAATCCGAGCATGTCCATCGCCCAGAACGCCGGGAAGATCGACAGCGGCAGCGAGACCGCAACGATGATGGTGGCGCGGATGTCGCGCAGGAACAGCAGCACGACGATGACGGCGAGGATGGCGCCTTCGAACAAGGTTGAAATGGCGGCTTCGTAGTTGCCCTTGGTGAAGTCCACCGAGGTGTCGATCAGCTTGAGGTCGACGTCGGGATAGGCGGTTTTCAGCGCCTCGATGCGCTTCTGCACGGCCTCGGCGACCACCACGTCGCTGGCGCCCTTGGAGCGCTTGATGCCGAGCGCCACCACCGGCTCGCCGTTCAGGCGCGCGAAGGTGCGGCGGTCGGCGATGGTGTCGGTGACGGTGCCGAGGTCGTCGAGACGAACCTCGCCGCCGCCGAACAGCGGGATCATGGTGCCGGCGAGTTCGTTCAGGGTCTTTGCGCCGGCGAGCGTGCGGATCGCCTGGTCGTTCTTGCCGATCTCGGCGCGGCCGCCGGCGAGGTCGACATTGGTGCCCCGCAGGATCTGGCTGACATTGACGGCGGTGAGGCCGGCGGCCTGCAGCCGGTCGGGATCCAGCGACACCAGGATCTCGCGCTCGACGCCGCCGATGCGCTCGACCTGGGCGACGCCGCGCACGCCCTGCAGCGCGCGCTTGACGACGTCGTCGACGAAATAGGAGAGTTGCTCGGGCGTTTTGCCGGGCGAGATCGCGGCATAGGTGACGATCGGCAGGCCGATCACGTCGACGCGCTGGATCAGCGGCTCGCTGACGTTCTGCGGTAGGTTGGAACGCACCCGGGTGATGGCGTCCTTGACGTCGTTCAGCGCCCGGTCGGTGTTGGTCTCGAGCGCGAACTGGATCGTGGTCAGCGAGAGCCCGTCTGTAATCGACGACGAAATGTGCCGGACGCCCTCGACGCCGGAGACGCCGTCTTCGATGGTCTTGGTGACCTGCGATTCCAGTTCGGAGGGGGCCGCGCCGAATTGCGAGACCGCGACCGAGATCACCGGGATGTCGGCGCTCGGCAGCCGCGTCACCGCGAGCTTGGTGAAGCTGACCCAGCCCAGGACCAAAAGGATGATGGAGAAGACGATCGACGGCAGCGGGTTTCGGATCGACCAGGCCGAGATATTGAGAGCCATCAGCGCACCCGCGTTCGATCTAGTTCCTCGGCGAACATGGTCTTGATCTGGTCGCCGTCATGCAGCGAGGTTCCCGCGTCGGCGACGATGGTTTCGCCGACGTCGAGGCCCTCGAGGATTTCCGTTGACGTGTCGGATACCAGTCCGACCTTCACTTTCCGCGTCTCGATGACGTTTCCTTTGACCACCTGGATGGTCTGATGGTCAATGGCGGAACGCGGGATGGCGACGCCGCAGCTGCGCCTGGCGTCGATGCTGGCGCGCGCAAACATGCCGATCTTCAGCGACGGGTTGTTGGTCAGCGAGATCCGGATATGGCCGAGCTGGGTGGCGCGGTCGATCTGCGGCGATACCAGCCGAACGCGACCGATCAGGTCGGGTACATTGTCCCGGCTGATCCGCGCGCTGGCGCCGGGATTGAGCTTCAGCATGTGGATCGCCGGCACTTCGGCATCCAGTTCGATTTCGTTGTTGACGGAAATCCGAAACATCGGGCCGGCCTGCGGCGAGGCCGGTGCGCCGGCAATGGTCCGGACCTCGGTAATGAGGCCGGCGGCCGGCGCGCGCAGCACGGTCGGGCCGGGACGTGTTCCCGGCTGCTGCGGCGGCGGGGTCAGCCGCACCAGTTCCTGATTGTCGGTGACGATGTCGCCTTCGCGCACCAGCACCTCGGAAACCCTGGAGCCCTCCTGCTCGACGCCGACCACCGCTTCGCGGCGCGGCACGATAAAGCCGGTGACCCGGACGAGGTCGGAGAAGCAGGCGTTGGTGCTCTTGGTGACGATGACCATCGCCTGGGTCGGAATTTCCTTTTCCTCGGCGCGAGGACGGTGCCCGAGCCAGTAGTACACCCCCACCGCGATGACGACGACCACTCCGATCGCGGGCTTGAGATATTCGGAGAGCTTCATCGCCGGATCAATCCAGACCTGTCGGGGTGGGAGGTGTGAAGACGCCTTATCGCGTTTTCTTTATAGCGTTTTCCGGCGGAGTGGATACCGGCTCGCGCCGGGAAAATGCGTCAAATAAACACACGTCACACAGACACAGGGCCTCCGTTCCGGTCGGAACGGAGGCCCGTGATGGAAGACTTTACACCGCGCCGTTGCCCGGACTACTGGCTGGACGCGGTGGCCTTGTTGGCCATGTTGACGACCTGCACGCGGCGATTGGCCTCCGCCAGCGGCTGGCCGGGGTCCTTGAGCTTGCTCTCGCCATATCCGACGGTCACGAGGTCGGCGGCGGCAACGCCGTAATTCTCGGTGAGATAGCGCTTGATCGCGTCGGCGCGCCGTTCCGACAGGTCCTGATTGTAGCCGTCGCTGCCCGCGGCATCGGTATGGCCGGCGACCACGAAGGTGGATCCCCTCAGATCGGGATTGGTAAGGGCCTTTCCAAGCGCCTGCACGGAGGACAGCGACTTGGCGCTGATTTCGGCCGAGTTGTAATCGAAGGTGATTTCCAGATCGATCTTCGGCTTGTCCTTGGCCAGGGTGGCGATTTCCTCGCGCTCGCTGGCCGAGAGCGAACGGGTGGACCGGCCGCGGAGCTTCTGCACGAAGCGTCCTTCCTCGGCGGAAATCACCGGCTCAGCCTGCTGCGGACCTACCGACAGACCCCGGGTCAGCGGCTTCTTGGCCGGCGGTGCAAGCGCCCGCAGGATCTGATCCTCGGTGACGTCCTCGGCAGCGACTGCTCCGGCGATGCCAAAGGTCAGCGTGGCGCCGATCGACACGATCGACAGGATTGCGGTCAGATGTGGCCTTCCAGAGATCTTTGACATTGCCAGTCCCTCCTGCGCTGTCGCGCGGTTTCAATCCATTCTCAAATACGCCGCCGGACAAATCGGGCGCAGGCCCAGCGCCTCTCCGGCTACTTTCTTTTATGTGTCTCTGCAGCCTGCCCCAGGGTTCAGCCAGCGCTGGCCTTATTCAAATAATTGTTAACGTACCCCGTAACTTGCGAATTCCTTGACAATATTCGGGTCCATCGCCTTGGCATTGGCAATGTCCAGTTCGCCCTCGGCGATCGAGCCGTTTCGCTGCTTGGCGAGGCCGCGGCCGTACAGCGACGAGGTCAGCCGCGGGTTGATCTTGAGGGCGGCGTCGAAATCAGCGATTGCATTCTTGGTCTGACCACTCTTCAGATTGACGAGACCGCGGCTGTCGAGGGCATCGACGAAATTGGGGCGCAGCCGCAGCGCTTCGTTGCAATCCTTCAGGGCGGCCTGCAGGTCGCCGATCACGGCGCGGGACCAGCAGCGGTTGTTGTGGGCTTCCACGTCCTTGGGGTTGAGCCGCAGAGAGTGGTCGAAATCCTTGATCGCAAGGTTGTAGGCGCCCTTGCTGGCGTAGACCTGGCCGCGCCGGTACAGCGCGCCGCCGTCGTCGGGATTGACGGCGAGCTTCTCGGTCAGGCTCTTGATGGTCGGATCGTCGGCCAGCGCCAGCGCCGTCGGCGCCTCGGTCTTTTCAGGTTCGGGCGGAGCGATGACGGTCTCGGCCGGCCTTGGCGGCGGCGGCGTTTCGACTCGCGGCAACGGCGGGGGTTCGACGCGAGGAGCCGGCGGCGGATCGACGCGCGCGGCCGGCGGCGGCTGAGGTGTAACCTGAGGCGGCGTCACGGGCGGGCTGGCCTTGGGCAATGCCGCCACCTGGCCCGCCGGCCTGGCGCCGGGGATGAAGGAAAAATCCTCGGCCAGCGAGGACGAAATCCACGGCACCTGCTCGCTGCGGGAGGCGCGGGTGACGCCGACCCGGGTTCGGTTCAGGGTTTCCTCGGCCATCAGGTCGGGAACCCGAATTTCCTTGAGCAATTCCCGCACGAACAGGCTGCGGTCGCCGCCATTGTCGCTGACCACCGACGAGAGCGCGGCCGAATACATCACCAGGGTTCCGTTCGGCGCGATCACCGGCGCGAGGCCCGCGGAAAAGCTGCGGAACCGGCGCTCGAACGGGTTGCGCCTGGAAGCGTCGATCAGGGCGATCTTGACGCCGGCCCCGCGGCTGTTGATTTCGCCGAGTAC
The DNA here is from genome assembly GCF_030697065.1 of Bradyrhizobium sp. Taxonomy (GTDB): domain Bacteria; phylum Pseudomonadota; class Alphaproteobacteria; order Rhizobiales; family Xanthobacteraceae; genus Bradyrhizobium. The sequence continues at coordinate 11,338 of NZ_JAUYQU010000063.1, read as the reverse complement.
CGTCTCCAGGCTGAAGCCGTCGCGGCGGACGTCCGGTTCGGTCCAGATCTGGGCGTCGACCGGGATCATGTAGCTCTGCCGGCCGGACTGGATGCCGTACCCGCTGAAGAAAACCAGCGCGACCGAGCCGGGTTTGATCTTGCCGTAAAGCTTGTCGAAGGCACGCCGCATCGCCTCGCCGGTCAGGTTTTCGCCGATCTCGACGTTGAAGCCGTTGCGCTTGAGTTCGTCGGCGACGGCGCGGGCGTCGTTGATCGGCTCCTTGAGCGGCGCCTCGGCGTCGGGATATTTGGCATTGCCGATGACCAGCGCAAACCGCTCGCCTGCGGCGGCGGCCGGGACAATCGGGAACACCGACAAAACCGAAATCAGCAATAAAGCGAGGCGGATTCTCATAAAACAGCAGTCCAGCCAATAAAGCGCCGACACCAGCTTGCGCCTCGGCGATCTTACTCTACGGAAAGCGCATTATCAAACCGGGCCCGCTGGCCCTGTCAACCTTTTGCGAAGCCGAAGATATCAGCGACAAATAACCGCGTCGTGTCAGTGGAATAATTCCCGCGCCCATGGTTCGATTGTCGTCGGCCATAATATGTCTGCGCGTGGGGCGTCGCAGCGGCTCAGCCGGCCCGGACCGTCCGGTTTGACCTTTGCGGGCGGCGGGGCTTAGCTCCAGGGATCGGCCAATCCAGACAAAGAAGAAGTGCAACCGATGGGAAACGCCTACGAAATCTACGCCCTGCGCTATGCCACGATGTCGCCGCGCACCCCCCAGATGAATTACCTGCAGCCCGATCCGCACGAGACCACGGCCCAGGACCTCGACTATTTCGTCTGGCTGATCCGGGGCAACGGCCGCGACATCCTGGTCGACACCGGTTTCAATGCCGAGGAGGCGCAGGCGCGGGGCCGCAAGCTGACGCTCAACCCGGTCGACGCGCTGGCACGCTTCGGCGTTGCGACCGACGACATCAAGGACGTCATCGTCACCCATCTGCATTACGACCACGCCGGCAATCTCGACCGCTTCCCCGGGGCGCGGTTTCATCTGCAGGACCGCGAGATGAGTTACGCCACCGGCCGCTGCATGTGCATGGGCGCGCTGCGGCATCCGTTCTCGGTAGAGCATGTCACGCTGATGGTGCGCCACGTTTTCAGCGAGCGCGTCACCTTCCACAATGGCGACGGCGAGGTGGCGCCGGGCGTGACCCTGCACCGGGTCGGCGGTCATTCCGACGGCCTGCAGGTGGTGCGGGTCGAGACCGCGCGCGGCCCCGTCGTGCTGGCCTCGGACGCCTCGCATTACTACGGCAACATGCATCGCCGCAACCCGTTTCCGATCGTCTACAATGTCGGCGACGTGTTCGATGGCTGGGATATCGCGCACCGGCTGGCCGGCCATCCCGATCGCGTCATCCCCGGGCACGATCCTGTTGTCACCGAGATCTATCCGCGCGCCGGCGACAAGATGGATGCCTGGTCGCTGCACCTGGCGCCCTCGCGCTCGTTTGCGAAATAACCCCTGGAGTAATCATGATCACACGCTTTCCCGGCCTGACGCCGACGCGCAGCCGCGCCGTCGTTCACGGCGACCTGGTGCTGACCGTGGCGGTGGCGCCCGATCCGGTGACCCCTTCAATGTACGAGCAGACCGCCAAGGCGCTGGCCCGCATCGACGAGAGCCTCGCGCTGTGCGGCTCGGACAAGAGCAGGATCCTGTCGGCGATCGTCTACATCACCGACATGAAGCGCAAGGGCGAGATGAACCGAGCCTGGGACGAATGGGTCGACACGAAAAATCCGCCGATGCGCGCCTGCATCGGCGCCGATCTCGAACCGCCGCATATCGTGGAAATCGTGGTGACCGCGGCGAAGTGACGGGCGCAGCCGTCATTCCGGGGCGATGCCACCGGGTCCGGCCTTCGGCCGGCCCGATGATAAACTCCGCATCGAACCCGGAATCTCGTCATTCCGGGCTCGCGCTACGCGCGCCCCGGAATGACGGAGCGCGCCCATCAATACGCATCCTTGACGCCGGCGTCCTTCGCCGTCTGCACCAGGTCGAGGCTGCGCTCGATCTTGCCCAGCAACGCGGCAAAATCCTTGCGCTCCTGCGCGGAGAGGCATGACAAAATTTCCTGCTCCCGGCGCAGCAGCCGCGGGATCAGTTCCTCGTACAGCGTCTTGCCCTTGCGCGTCATGCGGAGGGCAAATTCGCGGCGGTCCTCGGCGTTCTCGACGCGTTCGACCAGTTGGCGGTTCATCAGCGCGGTGACGGCGCGGCTGATGGTGGATTTGTGCGTCCTTGTGCAATGCGAAATGTATTGCGCGCTGCAGGCCTCGTTGCGAAAGCCGAGCGTCGCCAGCACGCGCCATTCCGGTATGTCCAGCCCGTAGCGCTCCTGATATTCGACCGAGAGTGCGGCGGAGACCTCCGCCGCCAGCCGGTTCAGCCGGAACGGCACGAACCTGAAGAGGTCGAGCTTCGCGCCCTTCCCGGCCGCGCTTTCCCGACGCGACCCGGTGCTCGACTCGCCCGCAAACGCTTTCGACAAAAATCGCTCCAAATTGAGTTGACGGGCGGACGGCCGCGGCGTTTAGATAGTTGCAGGTGAGACTATCATAGCCGGCATCCCGGCCATTGGCCAGAACCAGTCGAGCGCATGGCGCAGTCGTCCAGAATCCAGTTCGGTTACCGTCGTCACCCCGACCAGGATCGGGCTGCCGGCGATGCTGCGCATCACCCCGTCGTGGTGGTCGGCGCCGGGCCGGTCGGGCTCTCGCTGGCGATCGATCTGGCGCAGCGCGGCCAGTCCGTCGTGCTGCTCGACGATGCCGACCGGATCGGCGAGGGCTCGCGCGCGATCTGCTTCTCGAAACGCTCGCTGGAATACTGGGACCGGCTCGGCATCGGCCAGCGCATGGTCGACAAGGGCGTGGTCTGGAGCGTCGGCAAGATTTTTCACGGCGCCTCGCAGCTCTATCAATTCAACCTGCTGCCGGAGGAGGGTCACAAGCGGCCCGCCTTCATCAACCTGCAGCAATTCCATGCCGAGGCCTATCTGGTCGACCGGGTGCAGGAATTGGCCGCGGTCGACCTGCGCTGGCGCAACAAGGTCACCGGACTGGAGCAGCGCAACGATCATGCGGTGCTGACGGTGGAGACGCCGGACGGGCCGTACCGGATGCAGGCCGATTTCGTCATCGCCTGCGACGGCGCGCGCTCGTCGCTGCGGCAGATGGTCGGTGCGGAATTCACCGGCCAGGTGTTCGAGGACCAGTTCCTGATCGCCGATGTGAGGATGACGGCGGCCTTCCCGACCGAGCGCTGGTTCTGGTTCGATCCGCCGTTCCACGCCGGCCGCTCCGCGCTGCTGCACAAGCAGCCCGACGACATCTGGCGCATCGATCTGCAACTCAGCCGGTTCGCCGATCCCGCGTTTGAAAAGCAGCCGGACAACGTGCGGCCGCGGATCGCGCGCATGCTCGGGCATGACGCGTTCGAATTCGAATGGATATCGCTGTACAAGTTCCAGTGCCGCCGGATGGACAAGTTCGTCCATGGCCGCGTGATCTTCGCCGGGGACGCCGCCCATCAGGTGTCGCCGTTCGGCGCCCGCGGCGCCAATTCGGGTCTCGAGGACGCCGAAAACCTCGCCTGGAAACTCGATCGCATCCTGCGCGGAATCTCCCCCGAAGCGCTGCTCGGGAGCTATCACGTCGAGCGCAGCGCTGCGGCCGACGAGAACATCCGCGAATCCACCCGTTCGACCGATTTCATGGCGCCCAACTCGCACCAGGAGGCGCGGCTGCGCAAGGCGGTGCTGTCGCTGGCGAAGGAAACCGAGTTCGGCAAGCGCATGGTCAATGGCGGGCGACTGTCGGTGCCGTCGGTTTACGAGACGCCACTGTCGAGCGCCGACACCGAGGCCTGGCGCGGCGGTCCGCGACCGGGCGCTTCGATGCCCGATGCGCCGCTGGACGCGCGGGCGCACGATTGCCCCTATCTGACCGACGCCTTCATCGAGGCCGGCAGGCGCTTCACGCTGCTCGAATTTGCCAACGGCGCCGATGTCGAGGCTCCCGACGGCGTCGGCGTGATTCGTATCGGCGGCGAGGACGGTCACTCCGATTCCGCCGGCCTGATCGGCGCGCGCTACGATGCCGAGCCCGGCACCGCCTATCTGTTGCGTCCCGACGGCTATGTCGCCGCGCGCTTCCGGCACCCGAGCCGCGCCGCGCTGGACGCCGCGCTGGCGCGCGCCACCGGTCACAATTGAGGCAGATGATGGCGTTGTCCACCAGCTCGAATTTCGCCAGGCCGGACGATGCGTTTCGCGCCGTGGTCGAGGCGCATCGCGGATTGAGCGACGAGCAGAGCGCCGATCTCGACGCGGCGCTGGTTCTGATCCTTGCCAATCATATCGGCGATATCGACGTGCTGCGCGAGGCGATCGCACTGGCGCAGCGGCGGATGGTGGATGCCAGCCAGCAGCAGCAACAGCAGCAACAACAACAGTAATGATATGGCATGCCTGGAACCGCTGTTATGAAGAGATTGGGATTTAGCAAGACGTCCGCCACAACAAGACTGTCGTCGCCCGGCTTGACCGGGCGATCCAGTAAGCCGCGGCGTCTCGGTCTATCGCTGGCGCCTCGGGAATACTGGGTCGCCCGGTCAAGCCGGGCGATGACAGCTGTGAGTTTTCGCAAAGGGAAATCGAACTAATGGCAAAAGGTTTCGCGTCCACCACCGACATGGCGGAGAAGAAGATCACCTTCTCCGAGATCGGCACCGATCTCTATGCTTTCACCGCCGAGGGCGATCCCAATTCGGCTGTGATCGTCGGCGACGACGGCTGCATCGTGTTCGACGCCCAGGCCACGCCGGCGATGGCGAACAAGGTGATCGAGCGGGTGCGCACGGTTACCGACAAGCCGATCAAATATGTCGTGCTGTCGCATTATCATGCGGTGCGCGTGCTCGGCGCCTCCGCCTACAAGGCGCAGGCCGTGATCGCGTCGTCGGAAACCTATCGGCTGGTCGAGGAACGCGGCCAGCAGGACTGGGATTCCGAATTCGGCCGCTTTCCGCGGCTGTTCCAGGACGCCGAGAGCATTCCCGGCCTGACCTGGCCGACGCTGACCTTCGAGGGCGAGATGTCGCTCTATCTCGGAAAGCGCGAGGTGCGGCTGATGCAGCTCGGCGCCGGACATACCTCCGGCGACATCGTGGCCTGGGTCCCCGACGCCGAAGTGATGTTTTCGGGCGATCTGATCGAATATCATTCGGCCTGCTATTGCGGCGACGCGCATCTGCGCGAATGGCCGTCGACGCTGAACGAAATCCGCGCCTTCAACCCCAGGGCGATCGCGCCGGGCCGTGGCGACGCGCTCAAGGGCATTGCCACCGGACGCGACGCCATCGCGATGACGCGCGATTTCGTCACGTCGCTGTACGGCGCGGCGGAATCCTCGGTGGCGAAGGGGCGCAGTCTGAAGGAGACGATGGCGGCGACCCGCGAGGTGATGGATCCGAAGTTTTCCGGCTTTGCCATTTACGAGCACTGCCTGCCGTTCAACGTCTCGCGGGCCTTCGACGAAGCCTCGGGGATCGACGATCCCGTGATCTGGACCGACAAACGCGACCAGGAAATGTGGGCCGCCTTGCAAGGCGCATGATCCCGAAAAGCATGCCCTCGGGCTGTGACCCGACGGGTGGGAACCGGTTTTCGGACAAGATCATGCGAAAAGAGATGGAGGATGACCATGAACATCAACACTTCGCCTGACGTGATCAGCCGCAGTTCCGTCAACATCACGCCGGGCTACATGTCCGGCTTCGGCAACAGTTTCGAGACCGAGGCGTTGCCGGGGGCGCTGCCGATCGGGCGCAACTCGCCGCAGCGCTGCGCCTACGGCCTCTATGCCGAGCAACTGTCCGGCTCGCCTTTCACGGCGCCGCGCGGCAGCAACGAGCGCTCCTGGCTGTACCGGATCAGGCCGTCCGTCAAACACTCCGGCCGCTTCGCGAAAGTCGATGCCGGGCTGTGGCGCACCGCGCCCTGCCACGAGCAGGAGGTGTCGGTCGAGCAGTTGCGCTGGGATCCGGCGCCGATCCCGAAGGAGGATATGACCTTCCTGCAGGGCGTGCAGACCATGACCACGGCGGGCGATGCCAACACCCAGGCCGGCATGGCCGCGCATGTCTTCCTCATCACCCGGTCGATGGTCGATCAGCATTTCTACAATGCCGACGGCGAGATGATGTTCGTGCCGCAGCAGGGCAGCTTGCGCTTCGTCACCGAATTCGGCCGGATCGACGCCGAGCCCGCCGAAATCGTGGTGATCCCGCGCGGCGTCAAGTTCCGCGTCGAACTCACCGGCGGTCCGGCGCGGGGCTATCTCTGCGAGAATTACGGCGGCGCCTTCACGCTGCCGGAGCGCGGGCCGATCGGCGCCAATTGCCTCGCCAATGCGCGCGATTTCCTCACGCCGGTCGCGGCCTATGAGGACAAGGACACGCCGACCGAACTGTTCGTGAAATGGGGCGGCCAGCTGTTCAAGACCACGCTGCCGCATTCGCCGATCGACGTCGTCGCCTGGCACGGCAATTACGCGCCCTACAAATACGATTTGCGTACCTTCTCGCCGGTCGGCGCCATCGGCTTCGACCACCCCGATCCCTCGATCTTCACCGTGCTTACGGCGCCGTCGGAAACGCCGGGCACCGCCAACATCGACTTCGTGATCTTCCCGGAGCGCTGGATGGTGGCTGAAAACACCTTCCGGCCGCCCTGGTATCACATGAACATCATGTCGGAGTTCATGGGCCTGATCTACGGCGTCTACGACGCCAAGCCGCAGGGTTTTGTGCCCGGCGGCATCAGCCTGCACAACATGATGCTGCCGCACGGTCCCGACCGCGAGGCCTTCGACCACGCCAGCAACAGCGAATTGAAGCCCGTGAAGCTGACCGGCACCATGGCTTTCATGTTCGAGACCCGCTTCCCGCAACGCATCACCGCGCACGCCGCAAACTCCGCGACGCTGCAGGACGACTACGCCGATTGCTGGAAGGGACTCGAAAAACGATTCGACCCGAACAAGCCGTAAGTTTCTCCGCTCGTCATTCCGGGGCGCCGCGCAGCGGCGAACCCGGAATCTCGAGATTCCGGGTTCGTCCTGCGGACGCCCCGGAATGACGGTCGATAGGGCTTGCCCTCAATCAGCAGGACGACAAAACGTGCCCCATCCCAACGATCCCACGCTCCGCTCCTTCATCCCGGTCGATCCCGCCTCCGACTTCCCGATCCAGAATCTGCCCTACGGCGTGTTCTCCGCCAAAGACGGCCTCGCCCCGCGCGTCGGGGTCGCGATCGGCGATTACGTGCTCGATCTGTGGCAACTGGCGCAGAACTGCCGGATCGATGTGGTCGAACCCGGCGTCTTCGCCGCGCCGTCGCTCAATCCGTTCATGGCGCTGGGGCCGGAAGTCTGGTCGCGGACACGCGCGCGCATCAGCGAGTTGCTGCGCCACGACCATGCGGAGCTGCGCGACAACGAAGAACTGCGCCGGCGCGCGCTGGTGCCGATGGCCGACGTCAGGCTGCATTTGCCGATCGCGGTCGCCGGCTACACCGATTTCTATTCGTCGAAGGAGCACGCCACCAATGTCGGCGTCATGTTCCGCGGCAAGGACAATGCGCTGCAGCCGAACTGGCTGCATATGCCGATCGCCTATAACGGCCGCGCCTCGACCGTCGTGGTGTCCGGCACCCAGGTGAAAAGGCCGCGTGGCCAGTTGAAGCCGCCGGGCGCGGAAGCGCCGAGCTTCGGCCCGTGCAAGCGGCTCGATTTCGAACTGGAGATGGGGGTGGTGATCGGGCAGCCGTCGGCGATGGGAGAGATGCTCGGCGAGAAGCAGGCGGAGGCGATGATCTTCGGTTTTGTCATTTTGAATGACTGGAGTGCGCGCGATATCCAGCAATGGGAATATGTGCCGCTCGGCCCGTTCCAGGCCAAGGCGTTTGCGACGTCGATCAGCCCGTGGATCGTCACCCGCGAGGCGCTGCAGCCGTTTTGTGTGCCGGGCCCGGTGCAGGACCCGACGCCGCTGCCGTATCTGCAGCAGACGCAGCCCCACAATTACGACCTCACGCTCGATGTCGCCTTGCGCGCCACTGGCATGAACGAGGCCGCCAGGATCTGCCGCACCAATTTCAGGTACATGTACTGGTCGTCGGTGCAGCAGCTGGTGCACCATGCCTCGTCCGGCTGCGCCATGAATGTCGGCGACCTCCTGGGCAGCGGCACCATCAGCGGGCCTGACAAGGACCAGCGCGGCTCCCTGCTGGAAATCAGCTGGAACGGCAGCGAGCCGGTTGAGTTGGCAAGCGGCGTGAAGCGGACGTTTCTGGAAGACGGCGATTCGCTGGTGATGCGCGGCTGGTGCCAGGGCGACGGCTACCGCGTCGGCTTCGGCGAGGTCGAGGGGACGATACTGGCGGCGGGGTAGGTGGATTGTCATTCCGGGGCGATGCGCAGCATCGAACCCGGAATCTCGAGATTCCGGGTCTGGTCCTTCGGACCATCCCGGAATGACGAAGGTGCCGTTATTTCACCGCTGCTCCGGCGCAATATCGCGATGCTTCGCCGAATGCGCGGCGACATCCTCGATGCTGTATTTCAGATGCACGCGCTTGTCCGACGGCGGGTGTTTCGCCACGCAGACGCCGGGCCGCCGTTCGGTCGCCGGCCGGATCGGACGCGGCATGAAACCGCCGCCGCAGTTCGGGCACACATTGTGGAGTTTGGTATCGACGCAGTCCGCGCAGAACGTGCACTCGTAGGAGCAGATCCGCGCTTCCGTCGAATTCGGCGGCAGGTCCTTGTCGCAATATTCGCAGTTCGGCCGGAGTTGCAGTGCCATTTGCGTCCCGTCGTTGTGCCGCGTACCCGGCGCCACCTCTCCCCCTGTGGGAGAGGTCGGATTGCATCGCAGATGCAATCCGGGTGAGGGGTTACGGATTATCGATGGACCTGAACCCCTCACCCCGACCCTCTCCCAGAGGGAGAGGGGGCGCACCGTCGCGGATGAGGTACCGAGTATCGCAAATCGACGCCCCGATTCGAAGGCCGAATCTCCCTCGATTTCGGCCATCTCACCCGTCATTCCGGGGCGTGCGAAGCACGAGCCCGGAATCCATACTCACGATCGTGGTTATGGATTCCGGGCTCGCTCGTTTCGCTCGCGCCCCGGAATGACGCGTGCAGTTTACCGCGACAGCAGCTTCAGCGGCAGTCTCGCGCTCTCCTTCAGACGGTCCAGCACGATCGAGGAGCGCACATGCGCCACGCTTGGGTGCGGCATCAGGACGTTGTTGACGATATCCGACAGGCTCTTGAGATCGCGCAGCACCGCCTTCAGGAGATAATCGGCATCCCCGGTCAGCGAATACGCCTCCTGGATGTCGTCGACCCGGTTGACCAATGCGCGAAACCGCTTGGCGTTGTCGGGGGAATGGGTCGCCAGCGTGATGTGGATGAAGGCGATGACGTTGAAGCCGAGCGCCTCGCTGGCGAGGTCGGCATGATAGCCCGCGATCACCTTCTCCTCTTCCAGCCGCATCCGCCGCCGCGAGCATTGCGACGCCGACAGGCCTGCGACATCGGCCAGCTGCTGGTTGGTAAGGCGGCCGTCATCCTGCAAGGCGGCCAGTATTCTGAGGTCAAAGGCGTCGACCGATATCATGCGCGAAATGCCTCCTTGTGCACGAAGTGTGCATGCCGGGACCTTGCCGGCGGCGATTTGCACGCACATTGCGCCCGCCATGACCGATCATTCAAGCCTCGAATCAGGGAGATTTCGCCATGGGTCCATTTCCGCATGACGCGCCGGCGGCGACGATAACCGCCGACAATCCGATGGGCACCGACGGTTTCGAGTTCGTCGAATATGCACATCCCCGGCCCGAAGAACTGCATGCGCTGTTCCGGCTGATGGGCTATGCGCCGGTCGCCCGGCACAAGAGCAAGAAGATCACGGTCTATCGCCAGGGCGATATCAATTATCTCGTCAATGAACAGCCCGGCACCCATGGCCACAGTTTCGTCGCCGCCCACGGGCCGTGCGCGCCGTCGATGGCGTTCCGGGTGGTCGATGCGAAGCTGGCCTATGCGCGGGCGATCTCGCTCGGCGCCGAGCCCGCCGAGATTCCCGCCGGGCAGAAGACGCTCGACGTCCCCGCCATCAAGGGGATCGGCGGCAGCCTGCTGTATTTCGTCGACCGCTACGGCGCCAAAGGCTCGGCCTACGAAGCCGAGTTCGAGTGGCTGGGCGCCAAAAACCCGCGGCCGGAAGGCGCCGGCTTGTTCTATCTCGATCACCTCACCCACAACGTCCATCGCGGCCGCATGGATGTCTGGACCGGCTTCTATGAAAAGCTGTTCAACTTCCGCCAGATCCGTTTCTTCGACATCGAGGGCCGCGCCTCCGGCCTGTTCTCGCGCGCGCTGACCAGCCCCGACGGCAAGATCCGGATTCCGATCAACGAGGACGCCGGCGAGTCCGGTCAGATCGAGGAATATCTCAGCGTCTATCGTGGCGAGGGCATCCAGCATATCGCCTGCGGAGCCAGGGATATCTACGCGACGGTAGAGACCCTGCGCGCCACCGGCCTGCCGTTCATGCCGTCGCCGCCGGAAACCTATTTCGAGAAGATCGATGCGCGGCTTCCCGCACATGGCGAGGACGTCGCCCGGCTGAAACGCGACGGCATCCTGATCGACGGCGAAGGCGTGGTCGAGGGCGGCCTCACCAAAGTGCTGCTGCAGATATTCTCCGCCAACGCGATCGGGCCGATCTTCTTCGAATTCATCCAGCGCAAGGGCGACGACGGCTTTGGCGAAGGCAATTTCAAGGCGCTGTTCGAATCGATCGAAGAGGACCAGATTCGAAGAGGCGTGCTGAAGGTCGACGACGCGGCGTAGGCTTTTGCCCCGTCATTCCGGGGCGATGCGAAGCATCGAACCCGGAATCTCGAGATTCCGGGTCTGGCCCTTCGGATCATCCCGGAATGACGCCGAAGGCATCACCTCGCAGCCTTCCACTCGTTCGTCAGTGCACCAATATCCGCCGCCTCCGGCTCCCGGATCGCAGAGGGCGTGCGGGAGAACCGCGGTGCCGGCGCCGGTTGCGTCACGCCGTGGCGCTCGATGAAAATCTTGCGCGCCGCCATGTGCGGATGTTTTGGCGCTTCCGCCATCGTCAGGATTGGCGCAAAGCAGATGTCGGTGCCTTCCATGATGGCGCACCACTCCTCGCGGCTCTTGCTCT
>NZ_JAUYQU010000311.1 GCF_030697065.1 Bradyrhizobium sp. | reverse complement strand
CAGTCCGCGATCCGGCGACGGAGCCGGGTCGCAGTGATCGCAGCAGACAAATTCCGCGGCGCTGTTCTGGCGATCATTCTGGCATGGGGCTGGAAGCGCGCCGCCATCGCGCGGGTCGCGGGCGCGCTGTCGGCGCTGGCGATGGCGCCGTTCAATGCATGGCCGGTGCTGTTTCTGACCTTTCCGGTGATGGTCTGGCTGATCGACGGCGCCGGCGCCGGACGCTGGCGCGGCGTGCCGGCGGCCGCGATGACGGGCTGGTGGTTCGGCCTCGGCTATTTCGTGCCGGGCCTGTACTGGATCGGCAACGCGTTCCTGGTCGATGCGCCGACCTTCGCCTGGCTGCTGCCGTTCGCCGTGCTGGGCCTGCCCGCCTATCTTGCGCTGTTCACCGCGCTCGGCTTCGGGCTGGCACGGCTGATCTGGACACGGGAGGTCACACGGGTGATCGCGCTCGCGGTGGGCCTGACGTTCAGCGAATGGCTGCGTGGTCAGGCACTCACCGGCTTTCCCTGGAATGCGTTCGGCTATGCGCTGACCGAGCCGCTGGCGCTGGCGCAGACGGCGTCGGTGATCGGCCTCTGGGGCCTGACATTTCTGAGCGTCGCGATCTTCGCGAGCCCCGCGACATTGATCGATGGCAGCACCCGCGGGCGGCGACCGTGGATCGCGCCGGTCATGGCGCTGGCGCTGCTGATCGCGATGGGGATCTTCGGCGGTGTGCGTCTGGCGCTGCAGCCGACCGCCCTCGTCGCCAAGGTCAAGCTGCGGATCATGCAGCCCAACCTGCAGCAGGACGTCAAATTCAATTACGGCGCCAAGGCGGAAGTGATGCGGAAATATCTTTCGCTGTCCGACCGCGCGTCCGGGCCGCAATCCACCGGCGTGAGCGATGCCAACATCCTGATCTGGCCGGAATCGGCATTTCCGTTTTTCCTGACGCGCGAAGCCGATGCGATGGCGCAGATCGCCGAGCTGCTGCCCAGGGGCACCATCCTGATCACGGGCTCGGTGCGGGCGCCCGATCTGCCGCCCGGCGTCCGGGCGACCCGCGCCTATAATTCGATCTACGTCATCGATCATGACGGCAGCGTGCTGTCGGTTTACGACAAGGTGCATCTGGTGCCGTTCGGCGAATATCTGCCGTTCCAGGACTGGATGGAAAAGCTCGGCTTCGAACAACTCACCCGGGTGAGGGGCGGATTCATTGCTGGCGCGCGGCGTCGCCCGATGGATCTGCCGAACGCGCCGCGCATGCTACCGCTGATTTGTTATGAAACGATATTTCCCGGCGACGTTGCGTCACGCGACGATCGTCCGGGCTGGATGATCAACCTGACCAATGACGGCTGGTTCGGAAATTCGACCGGTCCCTATCAGCATCTGCAGCAGGCGCGCATTCGCGCGATCGAACAGGGATTGCCGATGGTTCGAGCCGCAAACACCGGCATTTCCGCGGTCATCGATCCCGTGGGGCGGATTGTCGCGCGGCTCGGTCTCGGCATCGAGGGCGTGCTGGATGCCAATCTGCCGACCGCCATCGCGCCGACGATCTACACGCGCCTTGGCGATATTCCCGCAGCGGTCATGGTCGCCGCCGGCTTGCTGTTGGTGCTTCGCCGCCGTGTCGCAAGGCGCGCTTCCTGACTCATGCGTCTGGGTGCGTGGTTTCGGTTGCAGAAATATCGTCGAGTGGAAATCCAGTTGACAGACCGACCATGCAATTCGCATTCTGCAGCCGCTCATCGAGAGCGAGTCAGTTTGTTGCTCAAAATTTCCGCATTCGTGCCGAAGCTACCGAGCAGGATTTTGACGGTGCTGGCGCCTGAGGCCTAACTTCACTGCCTCGTCAGGCGTAATCCCAAGGAGTGCTGGAAATGTCGACCAAAGCGCCCAACCCTGTTGACAGATATGTCGGCAGTCGAGTGCGCATGCGCCGCATCATGCTCGGCATGAGCCAGGAAAAGCTTGGCGAAGCATTGGGCCTCACATTCCAGCAGGTGCAGAAATACGAAAAAGGCACCAACCGGGTGGGGGCAAGCCGCATTCAGCAGATTTCAGAAATACTTCAGGTGCCGGTTTCGTTCCTGTTCGAGGGAGGTCCCAGCGGCACCGCCAGCCCGGGCGGCCTGGTCGAAGGCAGTTCGCCGGCCTACGTCTCCGATTTCCTGGCGACCTCGGAGGGCCTGGCATTGACCCGTGCGTTCACGCGGATCGGCGACGCCAAGCTTCGGCGCAGCATCGTCGAACTGGTCGAGCAGATCGCCACGCGGGAAGCCCCCGACAAGCGCTGAACGCTGATCGTTTTGGTTTGAGCGACGTCGCAAACTGCAATATGCCGTCATCCCGGAATGACGACAGTTGAATTCATGTAGGCGACACCATGCCGGCCACAGCCGATCCTTTCGATTCCAGGGCGATTCTCGACGGCATCCGCCGCTGGGTCGAGATTGAGACCCCGACCGAAGCACCCGAGCAGGTCAACAGGCTCGCGACCATGGTCGCGGACGGCTACCGCGAATTGCCGGTCTCGATCGAGCGGATCGCGGGACATTCCGGCTGCGGCGATCATCTGGTGGTGCGTTCGTCTTGGGGCCAGCAGGAGCCGGGAATCCTGGTGCTGAGCCATCTCGATACGGTCCATCCGATCGGTTTCATCGAGCGTCTGCCGTTCCGGGTCGAGGGCGACGTCGCCTTCGGTCCCGGCATCTATGACATGAAGGGCGGCGCGTACCTCGCCTATCACGCGTTCAGGCAGCTCTGCGCCGGCGGCGGGCGGTCGCCGCTGGGCGTGACCCAGCTTTATGTTTCCGACGAGGAGATCGGCAGTCCGACCTCGCGCGCGCTGATCGAGGCCGAGGGGCGCAAGGCCAAATATGTGCTGGTGACCGAGCCTGCCCGCGACGGCGGCAAGATCGTCACCGGGCGCAAGGGCGTCGCGCGGTTCGATGTCGCCATCAAGGGCGTTCCGGCCCATGCCGGGACCCGGCCCGAGGACGGCCGCAGCGCGATCCGCGAACTCGCCAATGTGATCCTGACCCTGGACGCCATGAACGACCTGAAACGCGGCATCAGCGTCAATGTCGGCGTCGTCAGGGGCGGCACCAGGCCGAACGTCATTGCCGAAGAAGCCCATGCCGAAGTCGATCTTCGGGTGCCGACGACTGCGGATGCCGATGATCTGGTCGCCCGAATCCTGAACCTGAAATCGCGTACCGACGGCGTCAGCGTCAAGGTGACAGGCGAATTGAACCGGCCGCCTTACGAGAAGGGCAATGCCGGCGCCGCGCTTTACGAACACGCCAGGGAGATCGCCGCGGAAATCGGCTTCGATCTGGTCGACACCTTTACCGGCGGCGGCTCCGACGGCAACTTCACCGCGCCGCATACCGCGACGCTCGACGGCCTCGGCGTCGATGGCCAGGGCGCGCATACCCATTACGAGCAGATGTACATTTCGTCGATCGAGCCCAGGGCACGGCTGTTGTATCGCCTGTACCAGACGCTGCGATGAACATCGCACCCCGCGATCCCGATGACAGCGACCCCTCGCCCGACGATGACGTGACCGCGCACCGGCACGGCTCGTTCTTCGGACGGCGCAAGGGCCACAAACTGCGCTCGCACCAAGCCGATTTGGTCGCGCAATTGCTGCCGCGCCTTGCGCTCGACATCGCCGCGCCGACCCCGCACGGCCTCGCCGGGCTGTTCGATCCCGAAGTCGACCATGTCAGGCTCGAGATCGGGTTCGGCGGCGGCGAGCACCTGATCGCCGAGGCGCTGGCCTTTCCCACGACCGGCTTCATCGGCTGCGAGCCCTATGTCAACGGCATGGCGAAGATCCTGACGCAGATCGAGGCCAACAACATCGGCAACATCAGGCTGTTCGCCGGCGACGCCGCCGACCTGGTGGCCTGGGCGCCGGCGCAGTCGCTCGCCCGCATAGACCTGATCCATCCCGATCCGTGGCCGAAGCGGCGGCACTGGAAGCGGCGCTTCGTGCAGGATGCCACCGTCGCCGCGATGGCGCGCGTGCTCGAACCCGACGGCGAATTTCGCTTCGTCTGCGACATCGACGACTACGTCGCCTGGACGCTGGCGCATCTGTTGCGCTCGCCCGACTTTGTCTGGCTGGCGGAGCGCGCCGATGATTGGCGCCGGCCGTGGCCCGGCTACACCATGACGCGTTACGGCCGCAAGGCCGAGCGCGAAGGTCGCCGGGCGGCGTATTTGAGATTCCGCAGGACGGGGTAACCCAACCCGTCATTCCCGCGCGCGCGTTAGCGCGAACCCGGAATCTCGAGATTCCGGGTTCGATGCTTCGCATCGCCCCGGAATGACATCACGACTTCGCCACCTCGCGCGCCTTGCGGATGTCGGTCGCTTCCCACACCATGCGCTTGCCGCGCTCGCGGCCCAGCAGTTCGATCGGGTCGTGATTGTCGATGTGTCCGAACTGGCCCTTGTAGACGCTGTAACCGCACAATTCCTGCAGGCGGCGCGGAAACCGGCGGGCGATCTCCTGGGAAATGCCGAGCTGCAGGTTTTCCTGCTGCCGCATCCAGCCCCAGCAATAAGCGCAAGAGAATGCGAATCGCCTGGCGTCGCTGGCGTTGGCGCCGCCGCCATGCCACAGCGCGCTGTCGAACAGCATCACGCTGCCGGCCGGCATGGTCGCGGTGACGGCGTCGTAGTCCCTGCCGTATTCCGGCGAGGTTGGATATTTGTGGCTGCCCGGAATGATTCGGGTGGCGCCGTTGTCGGCGGTGAAATCCGACAGCGCCCAGATCGCGTTGAGCGTGATCGGGATGTGCGGACGCGGCAGCGGAATCAACTGCGTATCCTCGTGGATCGGCTGCGCCTCCTGGCCGGGCCCGAGCACCAGCGAACAGAACGACGACAGCAGGCATTCCCTGTCCAGCACGCGCTCCACCACCGGCAGCACGTTCTCGTGCAGCGGCACTTCCCAGAAGACGTCGTCATAGGTCAGGAGATTGTTGATGCGGACCGTCTTGAAACCTTCGAACGAGGTCCGGGCCGGGCCGAGATTGTGCTCGCGCTCGATTCGCTGCAGCGCCTGTTTCAATGCCTCGACCAGATCGGGGCCGGCGGCGCGCTCGATCACGGTGTACCCGTCGTCGCGGATCTTGTCGGCATGCGTTTGAATTTCGGCATCATCGAGCATTCGTTTCTCCCAATGGCGCTGTGCCGCGCCTGGCGGCAGCATAGCGCGGCCATTCGGGAGAGGAAAAGTGCTTCTGAAGCGACGAGGGCATTCGGAGTTCGTCATTCCGGGATGGTGCGCTGGCACCAGACCCGGAATCTCGAGATTCCGGGCTCGATGCTGACGCATCGCTCCGGAATGACGGATTAGGCTTCACGCCACCTGGCGGGCCTGCCAGAACGTCACCACCCGCTCGGCCGTGGAAGGCATCAGCCGGGCGAAATTGACCCGCGCGCTCTCGATGTCCGCCGGCGACGGCACCCGGTTCTGGCCGAGCCGCAGCAGGATCAGCGCGCGCACGGTCGCCCATTCGAGGCCGAGCACCTTGCCGACGATCAGGATCGGATCGTGGCGGTCGCCGGCGATCAGGCGGTCGAGGGTGGCGAGTTTCACCGCCGCCATGGCCGACAGCGTCGCAACCGATTCCTCGTATTTGTGGGCCTTGGCAAAGCCGAGTAATGCGGCTTCGTTCAATTCGCCTGCATTATGCAGCGCGAGCACGGTGCGTTGCGCCGGCGCGAAGTCGCGGCGGCTCTCGGCCTGCCCCGGCCCGCTGGATATTTCACCCATCGCCGCCTGGATGTCGGCCTGCCGCTCGGGCCTGACCACTTCGAACAGGCGGCGGCGAACCACCTCCACCGATCCCGCCAGCAGTTCCTTCAAATGCGGCCCCGAAAGATCGGCGCGCTGGCCGACCGCGAGCGTCAGCACGGCGTCCTGGCCGGCGCGCTTGATCAGGCCGGAATATCCCGCATGCGAGAACAGCGCGCCCGCATTGCCGGCCGCGCGACGCACCACCTCGCGATCGCCGCGGCGGACCATGACATCGGTGAGATCGGGAGAAAGCGTCGGCCGCTCCGACATCGCCAGCAAATGGCCCTGACCCTTGCTGCGGGCGATTTCAACCAGCACCTGTTCGTCGATGACGGGAGATCGCCGCAGCAGCGGACCTGCGATCGCGATCTCGTCTTCGCGCGCGAGCTGTCCGACCAGCCCGCGCGGCGCGTTGGCGAGGATCGACAGGCGCTCCGCCAGGTCGGCGCGCGCGCCGATTTCGACGTGCGGAACGAGACCGGTCAGAATGCCGTCGAACAGATCGATATGGTCGGCCCGGAAATTCGCGGCGCCCTGCAGATACAGTTCGGCGATCCGCCGCGCGGCTTCGGCGCGGCGCTTGGGATCGCCATTTCTGACGATCTCATCAAGGCCGGGGATCAGCGATGTGGCGGCACTCATCCTGAACACACTCAAACGCGCCGCAGTGGCGGATATTTCGGCACGTTAGGTGGCGTTGATGAAGGAAGGGTTAGGTTGAAACCGGCCGGAAAGGCCGCAAAATCACGGGTTCACAGCTTCGCGGGCCTTGCCGTCACAGCAGGAAACCGCTATATCAGCCGCGACTTATCGTTCTCATGCGATCGCGTATTGAGAGTGGGCCCCTCGGGACCCGCTCTTTTTTATTACCTGAACGAGCCGGACGCAAAGCGCGGCGCCGGGTTCCATCGGGACGACGGCCGGACCGCGCTTAAGTCCGGCTAACCCACTGCAAGTTAGACCAAATTTGACCCTTGATATGACCGACCCAACTGCTGGTTCCGTGGACTTCGATCTGCTTGCCGAGCCACGCCTCGTGGTCGAGCCGGGCGTCGCGGCGCGGGTGTCGGCGGTGGCCGGTCCGGTGCTGCAGGGGATGGGCTACAGACTGGTGCGGATCAGGGTTTCCGGCGAATTCGGCTGCACCGTCCAGATCATGGCGGAACGGCCGGACGGAACCATGCTGATCGACGATTGCGAGGCGATCTCAAAGGCGCTGTCGCCGGTGCTGGATGTCGCGGACCCGATCGAGAAGGCCTATCGGCTGGAGATTTCCTCACCCGGGATCGATCGGCCGCTGGTGCGCCGCTCCGATTTCGAACGCTATGCCGGCCATCTCGTGAAGATCGACATGGCGGTCGCGCATCAGGGCCGCAAGCGGTTTCGCGGCATGCTCGGCGGCGTCGAGGGCGATGCCGTGCATTTGCGTCGCGACGACGTTCGCGGCGACGAGGATCCCGAGGTCCTGCTGGTTATGGAGGACATCGCCGACGCGCGGCTGGTGCTGACCGACGAGCTGGTCGCAGAGTCGATGCGACGCGGCAAGCTGGCCGAGCGCGAGTTGAAGCAGAATCTCGGAATCAAGCCGCCGCCGCCCCCCCACGCGAAAAAGAGCGACCCGACGAAGAGCAATGCGCCGAAGCCGAAATTGAAGCCGGCGAAGAAGCCCGCCCCGAAAAACACCAAGGAACACCGCCTCGCCGCAGAGAGACTGCGACGGGGCGAAATCGATCCCATCGAAGGAGACTGAGCCATGGCAGCTGTCAGCGCCAATAAACTCGAATTGCTGCAGATCGCGGACGCGGTGGCGCGGGAAAAATCGATCGACCGCTCGATCGTGATCGCGGCAATGGAAGACGCCATCGCCAAAGCGGCGCGGGCCCGCTACGGCAGCGAGACCGACGTCCATGCCGAGATCGACGCCAAGAAGGGCGAACTCCGGCTGTCGCGCCACATGCTGGTGGTCGACCAGGTCGAGAACTCGTCGAACCAGATTTCATTGATCGACGCGCAGCGTGCCAATCCTGGCGCCCAGGTCGGCGACACCATCGCCGACACCCTGCCGCCGCTGGAATATGGCCGCATCGCCGCGCAGTCCGCCAAGCAGGTGATCGTGCAGAAGGTGCGCGAGGCCGAGCGTGACCGGCAGTACCAGGAATTCAAGGACCGCATCGGCGATATCGTCAACGGCATCGTCAAGCGCGTCGAATATGGCAGCGTCATCGTCGATCTCGGCCGCGGCGAAGCCATTATCCGCCGCGACGAGATGCTGCCGCGCGAGGTGTTCCGCAACGGCGACCGCGTTCGCGCCTATATTTTCGACGTGCGCCGCGAGACCCGCGGACCGCAGATTTTCCTGTCCCGCACCCATCCCCAGTTCATGGCGAAACTGTTCGCGCAGGAAGTGCCCGAAATCTATGACGGCATCGTCGAGATCAAGGCGGTCGCCCGCGATCCCGGGTCGCGCGCGAAAATCGGCGTGATTTCAAGGGATTCCTCGGTCGATCCGGTCGGCGCCTGCGTCGGCATGCGCGGCTCGCGGGTGCAGGCGGTGGTCAACGAATTGCAGGGCGAGAAGATCGACATCATCCCGTGGTCGCCCGACATCGCGACGTTCGTCGTCAACGCGCTGGCGCCCGCCGAAGTCGCCAAGGTCGTGATCGACGAGGACCGCGAGCGCATCGAGGTCGTGGTTCCCGACACCAACAACCAGTTGTCGCTGGCGATCGGCCGGCGCGGACAGAACGTTCGTCTCGCCTCACAGCTGACCGGCTGGGACATCGACATCCTGACCGAACAGGAAGAATCCGAGCGCCGCCAGGCCGATTTCGAGAACTCCACGCGGGTGTTCATGGAAGCGCTCAATGTCGACGAAGTGGTCGGCCAATTGCTGGCGTCCGAAGGCTTCACCTCGGTGGAGGAACTGGCGCTGGTCGACGTCAAGGAACTGGCCGGCATCGAGGGCTTCGACGACGAAACCGCCAACGAGCTGCAGAGCCGGGCCCGCGAATATCTGGAAACGCTCGAAAGCGAGCTCGAAAACAAACGTAAGGAACTCGGTGTGGATGACGCTCTGAAGACGGTGCCCGGCGTGACTTCGAAGATGCTGGTGAAGTTCGGCGAAAACGAGATCAAGACGATCGAGGACCTCGCCGGTTGCGCCACCGACGATCTGGTGGGCTGGACCGAACGCAAGGAAGGCGGCGAGCCGACCAAGCATCCCGGCATTCTCGACGCCAACGAAATCTCGCGCGACGACGCCGAAAACATGATCATGCAGGCGCGCGTCATCGCCGGCTGGATCACCGAGGCCGATCTCGTGAAGAAGACCGACGAGGCCGAAGCCACCGAAGACCAGCCGGTTTGATGCGCCGTTCCTTCGAAATTGGCTACCGGTTCTGCGCGACCGTAACGCGCAGATGACAGGAGAGATGTCGAACGCATGCTTGCACTCGCCGACCCCGATCTCGACAACGGACCGCGGACCAACAGGTCCGCGACGATGCGGATGTGCGCGGTCACGCGGTCGGTGCGACCGATCGACGAACTGATCCGGTTCGTCGTCGCCCCCGGCGGCGATGTGATCCCGGATCTGAAGCGCAAGCTTCCCGGCCGGGGCCTGTGGGTGTCGGCATCCCGGCAGGCGGTCGCGGAAGCCGTGCGGCGTAACCACTTCGCCAAGGGCTTCAAGCGCGAGGTCCGTGCCGCCGCCACGCTGCCCTCGGATACCGAAGCCCTGCTGGTGCGCAGCGCCAGCGAGGCGCTGGCCATGGCCGCCAAGGCCGGCCAGGTGGTGTCCGGCTTCAGCAAGGTCGAGGGCGCCCTCAAGGCAGGGCAGGCGGAGACCCTGATCCATGCCTCGGACGGCGCCGCGGACGGAATCCGCAAATTGGACGCCCTCGTCAGGCAAAATGCCGGAATCGGTGATGAATCGCCCGAATTTCCCATCGTCACGGCGCTGACGTCCGAACAATTGGATTTGGCACTGGGGCGGTCAAATGTGATACATGCTGCCGTGCTCGCGGGCCCGGCGAGCAAGACGTTCCTGTCGCGCAGCCAGCTCCTGGTCCGATACCGGATGGCGGATGACGACAAGACTTCCGGCGATGCGGCCAGAAACTCGTCGAACAAGAACTCGACTGACAAGAATTTGTCGAACAAGAACTTGCCTGAACAGACTGTGCGGACACGCACAACAGAACAAGATTAGGACTGCTGAATGGTTGATACGAAAACGCCTGGCGACAAGACACTGAGTGTTCCGACCAAGACCTTGACGCTGAAGCCCCGCGTCGAGACGGGCACCGTGCGCCAGAGCTTCAGCCACGGCCGGACCAAGCAGGTCGTGGTCGAGAAGCGTGGCAAGCGCCGCATCGGTGGCGACGGGCCAGCTGAAGCGCCGCACGCGCCGGAACCGGTCGTTGCCAAGGCCGCGCCGCCGAGGCCGGCGCCGATGTCGCGTCCCGCCCCGACATCCGCGCCGCGCGGCGGTTCGGGCGTGGTTCTGCGTACCCTGACCGAGGACGAGCGTTCCGCGCGCGCCAGCGCGCTTGCCGACGCCAAGGTCCGCGATATCGAGGAGCGCCGGCTGGCCGAAGAGGAAGCCAGGCGCCGCAACTCCAAGGAAGGCATCGAGCAGGCCGAACGCGAGGCCGCCGAAGCCCGCCGCAAGGCCGAGGAAGAACGCCACCGCCTGGACGAGGAAGCCAAGCGCAAGGCGGAACTCGAAGCCAAGAAGCGTTTCGGCGAAGCCGAGGCCAAGACCGCCGCCGCGGCCAAGGCCGCCGCGGCACCCCCCGCGCGCGCCCCCGGCGTCGCCGCCGAGGCCACCGACGAGGATGAAGGTCCGCGACAGATCCGTCGCGGCCCGGGCGGCGCCGTGCGCCCCGCCGTGCCGCCGAAGACCACCGCCAAGCCGGCGCCGCAGAAGCAGCGCGGCCGCCTCACGCTGGTCACGGCGCTGACCGCCGACGACGTGCGCGAGCGTTCGATCGCCTCGTTCCGCCGCCGTACCCAGCGCCTCAAGGGACACCAGTCCAACGAGCCGAAGGAAAAGCTGATCCGCGAAGTGGTGATTCCGGAAGCCATCAACATCCAGGAACTCGCCAACCGCATGTCGGAGCGCGCGGTCGACGTCATCCGCCGGCTGATGAAGCAGGGCGCGATGCACCAGATCACCGACGTGATCGATGCCGACACCGCGCAGCTGATCGCCGAGGAACTCGGCCACACCGTCAAGCGCGTCGCCGCCTCCGACGTCGAGGAAGGCCTGTTCGACATCGTCGGCGATTCCGCCGACACCGAGCCGCGTTCGCCCGTCGTCACCGTGATGGGCCACGTCGACCACGGCAAGACCTCGCTGCTCGACGCGCTGCGCCACGCCAACGTGGTTTCCGGTGAAGCCGGCGGCATCACCCAGCACATCGGCGCCTATCAGGTGACCTCGCCGGAAAGCGGCAAGAAGATCACCTTCATCGATACCCCGGGCCACGCCGCATTCACCGCGATGCGGGCGCGCGGCGCCAAGGTCACCGACATCGTGATCCTGGTGGTCGCGGCCGATGACGGCGTGATGCCGCAGACCATCGAGGCGATCAATCACGCCAAGGCGGCCAAGGTGCCGATGATCATCGCGATCAACAAGATCGACAAGCCCGACGCCAAGCCGGAGCGGGTGCGCACCGAGCTGCTGCAGTATGAAGTGCAGGTCGAATCGATGGGTGGCGACGTGGTCGACGTCGAGGTTTCCGCCAAGAACAAGACTAACCTCGACAAGCTTCTGGAAATGGTGGCGCTGCAGGCCGATCTGCTCGACCTCAAGACCAATGTCGACCGTCCGGCCGAAGGCACCGTGATCGAAGCCAAGCTCGATCGCGGCCGTGGTCCGGTCGCCACCGTGCTGGTACAGCGCGGCACCCTCAAGGTCGGCGACATCATCGTCGCCGGCGCCGAAATGGGCCGTGTCCGCGCGCTGATCAACGACCAGGGCGTCACCATCGACGAAGCCGGACCGTCGGTTCCGGTGGAAGTGCTCGGGTTCAACGGCCCGCCGGAAGCCGGCGATCGCCTTGCCGTGGTCGAGAACGAAGCCCGCGCCCGCCAGGTCACCAGCTACCGCGCCCATCAGAAGCGCGAGAACGCGGCTGCCTCGATCTCCGGCATGCGCGGCTCGCTCGAACAGATGATGTCGCAGCTCAAGACCACGGGCCGCAAGGACTTCCCGCTGATCATCAAGGCCGACGTACAGGGCTCGCTGGAAGCGATTTTGGGCTCGCTCGACAAGCTCGGCACCGAAGAAGTCATGGCGCGCATCCTGCACGCGGGTGTCGGCGGCATCTCGGAATCCGACGTGACGCTGGCGGAAGGCTTCAATGCCGCCATCATCGGCTTCAACGTCCGCGCCCACAAGGAAGCGGCTGCCGCTGCCAAGCGCAACGGCA
>NZ_JAUYQU010000123.1 GCF_030697065.1 Bradyrhizobium sp. | reverse complement strand
CAGAGGGCGCGGGGAATGCCGGGCGCCCGATGCGCCCGATAGCCACGTGTGCAATGGGTAGAGGTAGAGCGCACACGCGTTGTCAGGTCACACCGGAATCACCCGGCACTCCCCGCGCGATGGTTTTTACTTATACGTGGTCTCCCCGGTGATCGGCTTTCTTGCCACCGTCACTTGCGGGACTGACCGCAAGCTTGACACCAGCACCGAGGTGTCAGGACCGCACGATTTCGCATCCGTTTCAGGCACTCTGGTCAGGAGCGCCATCCACGTCCACCGCATCCCCGTCCCGCACTGGTGACCTTGCGCAACGCCCCTTGGAATGGGACGGGATGGCGAGACATATAGCCTGATCATGATTTCTGGTAAACAGAATTATTTTTGCGCGAGGGGCTTGACATGAATTCTGGTAACCCGAACTGATTTGCCCGTCGGGTCGATGTGTTGAATTGGCCCAGCAATTAACCCTCCGTCGCCCCGGCCTCCGAGCCGGGGCCCATACGCCGTGTCCTCACGGTGCGGCACAAGCCCGAGACCTCGCGAACAAAGTCCACTGGTGGCTATGGGTCCCGGCTCGGGGGCCGGGACGACGGCGGTGATGGGGTCACGCCGCGCGAATATTCGCCATGAAGCGGTCGAGCTCGCCGCGCAACCGGGTGCTTTCGCTCGACAGCGTCTTCGCGGAGTTCAGCACTTCCTCGGAAGCGGAGCCGGTTTCGGTGGCGCCGCGATTGACCTGCATGATGTTCGCCGCCGCCTGCTGGGTGCCCTGGGCGACGGTCTGAACGCTGCGCGCGATCTCCTGCGTCGCCGAACCCTGCTGCTCCACGGCGCTGGCGATCGAGGCGGCGATGTCCGAGATCTGGCCGATGGTGCCGCCGATCTCCTTGATGGCGGCAACCGATTCCTGGGTCGCGCCCTGCATGCCCAGGATGTGCGACGAGATCTCGTCGGTCGCCTTCGCGGTCTGGCTGGCGAGCGATTTGACTTCGGCGGCCACGACGGCGAATCCGCGGCCGGCGTCGCCGGCGCGGGCGGCCTCGATGGTGGCGTTCAGCGCCAGCAGATTGGTCTGCTCGGCGATCGCCGTGATCAGCTTGACCACGTCGCCGATCTCCTGCGCGGCACGCGACAGTTTGCCGATGCGGCCATCGGTCTGCCGGGCCTGGGTCACCGCCGCGTCCGCGATCTTGTTGGATTCGCGCACCCGTCGCCCGATCTCGTCGACGGAGGCGGAGAGCTCCTCGGTCGCGGTGGCGACCGATTGCATGTTGCTGGAGGCTTCTTCCGATGCGCCGGCCACCTGGCTGGACAGGCTCTGGGTGGTCTCCGCGGTGCGCGTCAGCGTCCCGGCCGCGGATTCGAGCTGCACCGCCGAGGCCGACACGTTGGAGACGATGGCGCCCACGGCGGCCTCGAAGTCGTCGGCAAAACGAATGAGTTCGGTGCGGCGCGCGGCGCTGCTGGCCTTGTTCTGCGCTTCATGGGTCGCGGCATCGCGCTCGGCCTTGGCGATCGCCTGCAGCTTGAATGCCTCCACCGCGCCCGCCATCTCGCCGATTTCGTCCTTGCGCCCGAGGCCGGGCAGCACGACGTCGAAATGGCCCCCCGCCAGTTCGCGCATCGCCTTGCACATCGCCGTGATCGGCCTGGAAATTCCCCTACCCAGCAGCAACGCCCATACCGCGCCGAGCAGGAAGCCGCCGGCCGCCAGCATCAGAATTAGCCGCTCGGTCTCGCCGATCAGCGCGTTAGTTCCGGACTCTATTCTTTGCTGATCGGACACCAGGTCCGCCTTCAAGGCGCTCGCGCCCTGCATGATCGCGGTCGCCCTCTCCGTCATCCCCGCGGTTTGTTCGACGATGGATTTCGAATTGTCGATCAGCCGGGTCAGGGCCTGCTTGTATTCGCCGAGCAGCGCGGCAGCTTCCTTGAGGCCTTCGACGATCTTGACGTTGCTCGAAAGGATCATGCCGAGCGCGTTATCGACGAATCTGAGCCGCGCCAGCGCGCTGGCGGCGACCGTCGGGTCGGAATTGACGACGAATGTGTTGGTGAGCGCCGTCACCGCCTGGAACTGATCACTGACCGTCTTGGCGCCGAACTGGATCGATTGCTGTTCCGAATCGTCGGCGTTGCTGGGGAGATCGTCGAGCTTGTAGCGCAGCATATTGGCGCTGCGCATCAGCTGGTTCTGCGTCAACTGCGCGCTTTCCTGCCTGGTCGCGAGAATCCCGGCGAACAGCTTGCTGAAGTTCTGGAATTCCTCGCCGAGCCGCGCGACCTGCTGGCGGCGCGCCGGATTGGTCGTGCCCTTCATCGACTGGTCGATGGCGTCCCTCAGGCGGGACTCGGCGGCCAGCGCCGCCTTGCCGTCGTCTTCCTTGCCGGTCACCACGAAATACCGCGCCAGCGCCTGATAGGAGATCAGCTCGCGGTCGATGTTGCGCGCCAGATCGGCTTCCGAGACGCTGTGGCGGTAGCTGGCGACGCCCGCCGCGACGCGCTCGAACCCGAAAAAGGCAATGCCCATGCTGGCCGCCGAGATGGCGAGCGTGACGGCAAAACCGAGGATGATTTTGGCGCGAAGCCGCAAGGTCGGGAGTTTTGAAGGGTTCGAGGCCGATCCGCTACGCTCAGACATTCCCACCGCAACCCCCATCTCTTTCCCAAAGGCGGGCTCGGTGGCGCGAACGCCCGATCCCGTGCCGAAAAATAGGGCAGAATGGATAAGGGGCGGTAAATTCGGTCCCGTAGATAGGTGTCGGCTTATGCCGCGCGGGCTTTCGGGGCGGCCGGCGGAGCCAGGACCTTCCAGTCGGGGGACAGTTGCAGCCGGGGTTCGGTCAATTCCTGCAGCTTTTCCAGCGTCATGCCCGGAATCAATTCCAGCACGATGAGGCCTTGCGGCGTCACATCGATCACCGCGAGGTTGGTATAGATTCGCTTGACGCAGCCTGCCGCCGTCAGCGGATAGGTGCACGCCTTCAGGATGCGCGGCTCACCCTTCTTGCTGGTGTGCTCCATGATGACGCGGATCGCCCGGGCGCCGACCGCGAGATCCATCGCGCCGCCGACGCCCGGCGGGAACGCGGGGTCTTCGGTGGTCCAGTTGGCGAGGTCGCCGGTTTCGGACACCTCGAAGGCGCCGAGCAGGCTGACATCGAGGTGGCCGCCGCGGATCATCAGGAAGGCGTCGGCGTGATGGACGAAACAGCCGCCGGCGACCAGCGTCGTCAGGTTCTTGCCGGCGTCGACCATATAGGGGTCTTCCTTGCCGGGCGCAGGTTTCGGCCCCATGCCCAGAATGCCGTTTTCGCTGTGGAAGATCACCTCGCGCCCCGGCGGCACATAGCTCGCCGCCAGCGTCGGGATGCCGATGCCGAGATTGACATAATCGCCTTCCCTTAAATCCTGCGCGGCGCGCCATGCCATTTGTTCGCGGTTCAGAGGCTCCGGGGTCATGCGCTTGCTCCGACAACGACCACGCGGTCGACGAAAATACTGGGGGTGACGACGGCTTCCGGATCCATCTCGCCGAGCTCCACCATTTGGTCGACCTCGACCACGGTCAGATCGGCGGCCATCGCCATCACCGGATTGAAATTCCGCGCCGACTTGATGTAGCTGAGATTGCCCCAGCGGTCGGCCTTGTTGGCCTTTATCAATGCGACGTCGCCCTTCAGGGGCTTCTCGAACACATGCAGCCGGCCGTCGATTTCGCGGGTCTCCTTGCCCTCCCCGAGCTTCGTTCCCGCCGAAACCGGCGAGAAGAAACCGCCGAGACCGGCGGCATGGCAGCGCATGCGCTCGGAAATGGTGCCCTGCGGCAATAATTCCAGCTCGAGGCTTTTGGCACGGTAGGCGTTGAGGAAGGCGCTGTAGTCGCCGGAACGCGGAAACGAGCAGATCACCTTGCGGACCCGGCCGGAGCTGATCAGCCGGGCCAGCCCGTAATCGCCATTGCCGGAATTGTTGGCGACGATGGTGAGCTCCCTTGCACCCTGTTCGTGCAGGGCCTCGAGCAGGTTATCGGCGACGCCGACGGCGCCGAATCCGGCCACCAGCACCGTGGAGCCATCGCGAACCCCGGCTACGGCCTCGGCGGTGGTCTTGACCTGTTTGTCGATCACTTCGAGGCTCCCTTGGGGTTGTTCAGGGCCAATAGAGCATCGGGCTTTTGGGAGAAAGGCACAATTATGCATGGGGATGCGCGCCAAGCCCACGCTGTCGTCCCTGCGAAAGCAGGGACCCATGATCCCCGGAGCCAGTTGAGACAAACGACGTCGACCGTCCCCGCCCCAGTAGAGAAATCACGCGGTATGGGTCCCTGCGTTCGCAGGGACGACGGGAAACACGACATCACAATGACCACCCCGACCAAAATCCTAGTTGCAAAGTTCCGGCTGCGTGCTTCTAATTAGAACAATTAAAAATCATCGGGAGGTATCACGCGTGTCTACCATCAAATTGACGGTGAACGGCAAGGCTGTGTCGGTCGAGGTCGAGGACCGGACTCTCCTCGTCCATCTCCTGCGCGAGACGCTGAACCTGACCGGCACCCATGTCGGCTGCGACACCAGCCAGTGCGGCGCCTGCGTCGTGCATATCGACGGCCAGGCGGTCAAGTCCTGCACCGTGCTGGCCGGACAGGCCGCCGGCGCCAATGTCACCACCATCGAGGGCATCTCGAAGGGCGACGAACTGCATCCGATGCAGGCCGCATTCCGCGACAATCACGGCCTGCAGTGCGGTTACTGCACGCCGGGCATGATCATGTCGTCGATCGACATCGTCAACCGCCATGGTGGCAAGCTCGACGAGGAGACGGTGCGGCACGAGCTGGAGGGCAACATCTGCCGCTGTACCGGCTACCACAATATCGTCAAATCGGTGCTCGACGCCGCCGGCCGCATGAAGGTTGCGCAGGCGGCGGAATAGCCCGCGCCTGCACGATCCGAGCTTCGAAATTCAGAAAACCGACTGCCGACGCGCCCTCACAAATCCGGCGCTGACGATGCGGTCCGACAGGGAGATATCCGATGGGTGTTGAGGGCATTGGCGCCAGCGTTGTGCGCAAGGAAGACCGGCGTTTCATCACGGGCCGCGGCCGCTACGTCGACGACATCAAGCTGGTGGGCCTGACCCACGCACATTTCGTCCGCAGCCCGCACGCGCATGCCAAAATCAAGAGCATCGACATCGCGGCGGCGGAGAAAATGCCCGGCGTGGTCGGGGTGCTGACCGGGCAGCAGATCGTCGACGACAAGGTCGGCAACCTGATCTGCGGCTGGGCGATCACGTCGAAAGACGGCACCGGCATGAAGATGGGCGCGTGGCCGGCGATGGCGCCGGAAATCGTGCGCTTTGCCGGCCAGGCGGTCGCGGTAGTGATTGCCGAGACCAAGAACCAGGCCCGGGACGCGGCGGAAGCGGTCGTCGTCAACTATGAGGAACTGCCGGTTGCGTCCGATATCCGCGCCGCGATCAAGGAGGGCGCGCCGCAACTGCATCCGGAAGCCCCCGGCAACGTGATCTACGACTGGACCATCGGCGAGGAAGCTGCCACCGACGCCGCCTTCAAGGCGGCGGCCAACGTGGTCTCGCTCGACATCACCAACAACCGGCTGGTGCCGAACGCGATGGAGCCGCGCGCGGCGATCGCGGAGTACAACGACGCCGAGGAGCATTTTACGCTCTACACGACATCGCAGAACCCGCATGTTGCGCGCCTGGTGCTGTCGGCGTTCTACAACATCGCGCAGGAGCACAAGCTGCGGGTGGTGGCGCCCGATGTCGGTGGCGGCTTCGGCTCCAAGATCTTCATCTACCCCGAGGAAATGGTGGCGCTGTGGGCCTCCAAGAAGGTGAACCGCCCGGTGAAATGGACCGGGGACCGCTCCGAAGCCTTCCTCACCGACGCCCATGGCCGCGATCACCTCACCAAGGCCGAGATGGCGTTCGACAAGGACAACAAGATCACGGGATTGCGGGTCAAGACCTACGCCAATCTCGGCGCCTATATGTCGCTGTTCTCCTCCTCGGTCCCGACCTATCTCTATGCGACGCTGCTGTCGGGCCAGTACAACATCCCCAACATCTTCGCCGAGGTGATCAGCGTCTACACCAACACCACCCCCGTCGACGCCTATCGGGGCGCCGGCCGGCCTGAAGCCAGTTTTGTCGTCGAACGTCTGATGGAAACCGCGGCGCGGCAATTGAAGGTCGATCCGGCTGAATTGCGCCGCAAGAATTTCATCACCACCTTCCCGCACCAGACGCCTGTCATCATGGCCTACGACGTCGGCGATTTCGGCGCCTCGCTGGATTCGGCGATGAAGGCGATCGACTATGCCGGCTTCCCCGCCCGCAAGGCGAAGGCCAAGACCGAAGGCAAGCTGCGCGGCATCGGGATCTCCTGCTACATCGAGGCCTGCGGCATCGCGCCGTCGAAGGCGGTCGGCAGCCTCGGCGCCGGCGTCGGCCTCTGGGAATCCGCCGAGGTCCGCGTCAATCCGGTCGGCACCATCGAAATCCTGACGGGATCGCACAGCCACGGCCAGGGCCACGAAACCACGTTTGCCCAATTGGTCGCGGGCCGGCTCGGCATTCCAATCAGCCAAGTCTCGATCGTGCACGGCGACACCGACAAGGTGCAGTTCGGCATGGGTACCTATGGCTCGCGCTCGGCGGCGGTCGGCATGTCCGCCATCTTCAAGGCAATGGAGAAGGTCGAGGCCAAGGCCAAGAAGATCGCGGCGCATCAGCTGGAGGCGTCCGAGGCCGACATCGTGATCGAGAACGGCGAGTTCAAGGTCACCGGCACCGACAAGTCGATCGCGCTGCCGATGGTGGCGCTCGCCGCCTATACCGCGCACAATCTGCCCGACGGCATGGAGCCCGGCCTGAAAGAGGGCGCGTTCTACGATCCCACCAACTTCACCTTCCCGGCCGGCGCCTATATCTGCGAGATCGAGGTCGATTCCGGCACCGGCAAGACCTCCTTCGTCAATTTCGTCGCGGCCGACGATTTCGGCACGCTGATCAACCCGATGATCGTCGAGGGCCAGGTCCATGGCGGCCTCGCCCAGGGCATCGGCCAGGCGCTGCTGGAAGGCGCCGTCTATGACGGCACCGGGCAGTTGATGACCGCGTCGTTCATGGACTACACCATGCCGCGCGCCGACGATCTGCCGTCGTTCAAGCTGTCGCACACCACGACGCTGTGTCCGGGCAATCCGCTCGGCGTCAAGGGCTGCGGCGAGGCCGGCGCGATCGGCGCATCCGCCGCCGTCATCAATGCCATCACCGATGCCATCGGCAACAACAAGCTGGAAATGCCGGCGACACCCGACCGGGTGTGGCACGCCATTCACGGCTGACGACTTCGTCATTCCGGGGCGCCGCATGGCGGCGAACCCGGAATCTGAAACAGGATCAGGCCTCTCGAGAGTCCGGGTTCGCGCCTTGCGCGCCCCGGAATGACGCAAGGGGATCAAAGGGAAAGTTACAGGGAGCAGCACCATGTACGAGACCACCTATCATCGCCCCTCTTCCGTGGATGAAGCGGCAGCGCTGTTTTCCAAAGGTTCGGACTCCAAATATCTCGCCGGCGGCCACACCCTGCTCCCGGTCATGAAGCAGCGGCTGGCTTCGCCGTCCGACGTGATCGATCTCGGCCGGATCAAGGAACTGGTCGGCATCGACGTGTCGGGCGATGCGCTGACCATCAAGGCCGCGACCACCTATTTCGACATCCTGCAGAGCGCTGAAGCCAAAAAGACGATCCCGGCGATCGTGCACCTCACCTCGGTGCTCGGCGATCCGCAGGTGCGCTACCGCGGCACCATCGGCGGCTCGGTCGCCAACAACGATCCGGCGGCGGATTTTCCAGCCGCCGTGCTGGCGCTGGGGGCCACCATCAAGACCAACAAGCGCACGATCGCGGGCGACGGGTTCTTCAAGGGCCTGTTCTCGACGGCGCTGGAGGACGGCGAGATCATCACCGCGATCTCGTTCCCGATTCCCGCCAAGGCCGGCTACTCGAAAATGCGCCATCCCGCCTCGCGCTTTGCCCTGACCGGGGTGTTCGTGGCCCAGACCAAGGCGGGCGAGGTCCGTGTCGCCGCCACCGGCGCCTCGCAGAACGGGGTGATGCGGGTGCCTGTCATCGAGGCCGCGCTGAAAGCCAACTGGTCGGCGGGCGCGCTCGACAACGTCACGATTCCCACCGACGGGCTGCTGGCCGATATCCACGGCTCCTCGGCCTATCGCGCCAATCTGATCAAGGTGATGGCGCAGCGCGCGGTAGCCGCGGCCGGCTGATCGGTTCGCAGCGCCAGAACACAAGTCCCATGCAAGCGGCGCGCAGCGATGCGCGCCGCTCTGCATTTGGTCAGGTTCCAGCCAATCGGCGCTTGCCATATGCTCCGCAAGGCCTGACAATTTAGCTAATCAGCTAATTAAAAAGATGCCTCCCCGGGAGAACGACAACGTGCTCGATAAACCAGCCCCAAATTCCTCCACCCGCATTTCCGGCCCGCTGGCGGGATTCCGCATCGTCGAATTCGCCGGCATCGGCCCCGGCCCGTTCGCCTGCATGATGCTGGCCGACATGGGGGCGGAAGTGGTGACGCTCGACCGGGTCGGCGCCAAAAAGAACATGAAATCGGTAGCGGGGCGCGGACGCAAAGTCGTCGAACTCGACCTCAAGGACAAGGCCGCGGTGGCGCAGGTGCTCGACCTGCTCGTCAATGCCGATGCACTGATCGAGGGCTTTCGGCCCGGCGTGATGGAGCGGCTGGGGTTGGGACCGTACGTGGTGCAGGCGCGCAACCCGCGGCTGGTCTATGGCCGCATGACCGGATGGGGCCAGGAAGGCCCGCTGGCGCAGGCCGCCGGCCACGACATCAACTACATCTCCGTCACCGGCGCGCTGGCCGCGATCGGGCCGAAGGAACGGCCGGTGCCGCCGCTCAACCTGGTCGGCGATTTCGGCGGCGGCGCGCTCTACGTCGTGGTCGGCGTGCTCGCTGCCCTGCTGGAAGCCTCGAAATCCGGCAAGGGCCAGGTGGTGGATGCCGCGATGTGCGATGGCGCGGCGTCGCTGATGTCGATGTTCTTCGACATGACCGCGATCGGGCGCTGGACCGAGGGCCGCGAGCAGAACTTCCTCGACGGCGGCGCGCATTTCTACGGCGTCTATGAATGTTCCTGCGGCAATTTCGTCTCGATCGGATCGATCGAGCCGCAATTCTACGCCCTGCTGCGCCAGCATGCCGGCCTGACCGACGCCGATTTCGACGCGCAGATGGACCGCAAGGCCTGGCCGGCGCTGAAGGAAAAACTGACGGCCGTGTTCAAGAGCAAGAGCCGCGAGGAGTGGTGCGCCATCATGGAAGGCACCGACATCTGCTTTGCGCCAATCCTGACGATGGCGGAAGCGCCAAAACATCCGCACATGGCGGCGCGCAAGATTTTCGTCGAGCGCCACGGCGTGACGCAGCCGGCGCCGGCACCGCGGTTCTCCCGCACGCCCTCTGCGATCCGGGAGCCGGAGGCGGCGGATATTGGTGCACTGACGAACGAGTGGAAGGCGAAGAGGTAGTACCTCCGTCGGCCGGTCTCCACACTTCCGTCACGTATCCGCCAATTGCTGGATCGGCGGTCACACTGTCAACTCATTGATCGGATTTCTTGCGCCGATCGCGCCGCGTCAGCATGACGCGTCCCCCATTGACTTGTCCGAGCCCCGCGTCGAGGCCGGCGCGCGCCGCAGTCCGATCAAATATCGACCTCGATGGTGCGTGCAGGTGGGCGCGGTGGCCTCCCTGTCGCCTTCAGGACAGGGAGGCATCGACAAAGCGAAAACGGAATTTTGCATGGCGTCGAGCCGGTTTCTCAAGCTGCTTTCGCTCATCTTCCTGGTGGCCTCGGCAAGCCACGGCGCGGCCCAGGGCGTCGATCGGCAGACCGCTCCATCCGTCGCCAGTCAACCGGCCGCGGCCGCCGCTCCGGCGTCGTCCCCGTTACAACAGCCCGCGCCGACATCGGCCGCCGGCAAGGCGGCCGATACGGAAGATTTGCAACGGCTCCTGGATACCCTCACCGATGACAAGGCCCGGGGTGAGTTCATCGTGCGTCTGCGCGGCCTCGTCGAAGCGCAGGCCCAGGATGTGCGTCCCACCGAAGGACGCGAGGACTGGTTGGCAGGCGCCACCGAGTCGCTTGGAGATGTATCCAGATCGATTCTCGGATTCGCAGGTCAACTGGAACAACTGCCCGATCTGGGGCAGCGCGCCATCACAAGTCTGTCCGATCCGGCCACGCTTGGATGGCTGTCCGGTGCGATCGCCATGATCGCCGCCGTGCTGGCGGCGGCGTTGCTGGTCGAGTGGCTTGCCAAGCGTCTGCTGGCGCGACCCAGACGCGCCATCGAGGGGCGGAGCAGCACCAGCATGCTCGCGCGCGTGTTCCTGCTGTGCGTCCGGACCGTACTCGACATCCTTCCCATCGTGGCTTTCGCCGCTGCAGCATACGGCGTTCTAGCCGTGGTGGATCTGAGTTTCCTGGTTCGACTGGCCGTCGTCACGCTGGTCAACGCCAATGTGCTTTCTCGCGCCATCATTGCGGCAGGCCGCGCGATCCTGGCTCCCGGCGCGCCGGGACTGCGACTCCTTTACCTCAATGACGAAAATGCCGCCTATGGATTTCTGTGGCTGCGACGCTTCACGCATGCGGGCGTTTACGGCTACTTCATCCTGCATACCGGCTGGCTCCTCGGACTGACGCATCCGGTCTATTCTTCCCTGGGCAATCTTCTCGCCCTGTTCATCGCGGGCATGAGCGTCGTCTTCATCATGCAAAGTCGTCTTCATCATGCAAATTCGCAGCGGCGTCAGTCGCAAGCTGCGCGGACCGGAAACGCCCGACAATGTCGCGCGGCTGCGCAAGCAAGCCGCGGAATTCTGGCACGTGCTCGTCATCGCCTATGTGATAGCGGTCTATCTCGTCTGGGCCATGGGGGTGCCGGGCGGATTTGCCTATCTCGCCCGTGCGTCGCTGATGTCGGTTGTGACGATCGTGCTCGCGCGGCTGGTGCTGGCCGGCCTGATCCGGGGGTTCGCGACCATCTTCGAGCTGAGCGATGAGACGCGGGCGAAATACCCGGGGCTCGAAGCACGCGCCAACCGCTACCTGCCGGTACTTCGCCAGATTCTTCTGGGCATGGTGGTCGCGGTTTCCGGCCTGGCGCTGATCGAAATCTGGGGCGGCCACCCCCTCGAATGGCTCGCTTCGTCCAGCGGGCAGGGCATGTTGGGACGATTCATCGCGATTGGCGTGGTGATGGCGGTCGCGCTGATCATCTGGGAGGTGGGAACGGCCTTCAGCGAACGGATCGCCCTTGGCAACCCCGCATCCGTGCGGCTGAAGACCTTGCTGCCCTTCCTGTTGAACGCATTCCGGATCGTGCTGCTGATGTTTGTCAGCCTGATCGTGCTCTCGGAACTCGGCGTCAACATCGCGCCGTTGCTCGCGGGCGCAGGCGTGTTCGGCCTTGCCCTCGGTTTCGGCGCGCAGACGCTGGTCAAGGACGTCATCACGGGCATTTTCATCCTGGTCGAGAACACCATCTCGGTAGGCGATGTCGTGGAGGTCGGATCGCACAGCGGGCTGGTCGAGAAGATCAGCGTTCGGACGGTTCACCTCAGGGATTTCGACGGCAACGTCCACACCATACCGTTCGGCGAGGTGCAAACCGTCAAGAACATGTCCAAGCTGTTCGCCTATGCCGTGGTCGACGTGACGGTGTCGTATCGGGAAAACATCGACGAGGCTCTCGCCTTGATGGCTGAAGTCGCGGCGGGCATGACCAGGAGCGGCCCGTTGGCTGAAACGATCATCGAGCCGTTCGAGGTCGTCGGTGTCGAGGGTCTGCAGGAATCCGCGGT
Organism: Bradyrhizobium sp.; assembly: GCF_030697065.1. Taxonomy (GTDB): domain Bacteria; phylum Pseudomonadota; class Alphaproteobacteria; order Rhizobiales; family Xanthobacteraceae; genus Bradyrhizobium. The sequence continues at coordinate 407 of NZ_JAUYQU010000123.1, read as the reverse complement.
ATGGCTCCGTGGCCGCTTCAAGACCCGACCGCTCGGCCAGTGGAACGTCAAGCGGGAATTCTATCGGCGCATCAAGGCCGCTTTCGACGAGCGGGGCATCGAGATCCCGTACCCGCATCGCACGATCTATCTCGGCGCCGACAAAAAGGGAGCGGCGCCGCCGCTGCATGTCGTCAGCGATCACAAGGCGCCTGCAGCACGGCCCCGCGGGGCCCAACGCACCGGTGCCGCTGCTGCGGAGGGGACCACCGGACCGCTGATCGAGGAGCATCCCGGGGCGCGCGAGCGGAGCGGCGCCGGTGAAGATCTGCTGGTGCTGGAGGAGGCGGATATCGCGAGTCCGACAAGCGCATGGAAGGCGGCGAGGTGATGCCTTCGGCGTCATTCCGGGATGGTCCGAAGGACCA
>NZ_JAUYQU010000121.1 GCF_030697065.1 Bradyrhizobium sp. | reverse complement strand
CGGCCCGCCGACCGCCGCCGTGATCGCCAACAGCGCCGGCGGATTGATGGGCCTCGGCATCGCGATCGCGATGATCCATGTTGCATCCCCGCGGTTCGGCTCCGCGATCGGTCTCGGCAACGCGCTGGCGATCTGCGTCAGCTGGAACCTCGGCCTGTGGTGGTGGAGCCGGCGGAAGCTAATTCATTAAAGGCCGTCATTCCGGGTTCGATGCTTCGCATCGCCCCGGAATGACGACAAGGGCGTCTGCCTACGGCGGTGCCGGAAGATTGATGGTTACCCCCGCCGACAGACCCGCTAGATTGGCCGCGGGACAAGACTGGGGCGCGCGGTGGAGGGGTTGTACAAGGTCGAATACGACATCAACAACGGCTCCGGCCGCAGCGTGCTGTACGTCCATGGCGGCAGGATGCTCGGCGGCAATACGGCGTTTGCCCATTTCGGCAGCTACCAGGATGCAGGCGGCGAAATCGTTGCCGAGATCAGGACCCGGCGCCACAGCGCCTCGCCGCACTACAGGTCGCTTGTGAGCTCCGACCAGGTCACCATCCGCATGCGCGGCACGGCGCATGGCCAACTCTATCGCTTCGCGGGCGACGTGATGGAGGAGGCCGGCTCGGTGTTTCGCGCGGTGATGACGCCGCTCGGCAATGACGACGTTCCGCCGCCCGGCGCGGTCGGCGAGGGCGGCATCGTCAGCGGGCTCTACTCGATCGACATCCGGATGCTGGACGGAATTGACGGCGGCCATACCGGAGTGATGCTGCTGCATGACGGCCGCATTCTCGGCGGCGACGCCTTTTTCTACTATCTCGGAGCCTACTCCACCGCGAACGGCCGCTGGAAGGGCCAGTTCGTCAACCAGGAACACACGGCAGCAAAGAGCGAGCATCCGCTGTTCGGCGGCTACGAGGTCGGTATCGGCTTCTCCGGCAGCTGTGACGCCAGGGGCGCCGAAATCGAGGCGACCGCGCTGGCCGGCAAACGCAGCATCCGCCTCGCCGCCACCTTGAAGCTGATCCAGCCGTTCGCCAGTCGCTGACGGCACCAGTCGCCCGGCGAGCCTGATTACCCTTTCGGCAGCTTCGCCTTCAGCGCATACAGCGCATCCAGCGCATCGCGCGGTGACATCTCGTCCGGATGCATTGCCTTCAACGCCTCGATCAACTGTTCGGCCTCGCTCGGCGGCGCCGGTTCGGCGGCGGCGCGCGAGGGCACCGCGAACAGCGGCAGGTCGTCAACCAGCGCACGCGCGGCCTGGCCGCGGTCCTGCGCCTCCAGTTTTGCCAGCACCGATTTGGCGCGCGCGATGACAGGCGCCGGAAGGCCTGCGAGCTTGGCTACCTGGATGCCGTAAGAGCGGTCGGCCGAGCCCGGCAGCACCTCGTGCAGGAACACGACGTCGCCCTGCCATTCCTTGACCCGGACCGTGGCGTTGAACAGGCGCGGCAACCTGGCCGAGAGCGCGGTGAGTTCATGGTAATGCGTCGCGAACAGGGCGCGGCAGCGGTTGGCCTCGTGCAGGTGCTCGATCGCCGCCCAGGCGATCGACAGGCCATCGAAGGTCGCGGTGCCGCGGCCGATCTCGTCCAGGATCACCAGCGAGCGTTCGCTGGCCTGATTGAGAATGACGGCGGTCTCCACCATCTCCACCATGAAAGTGGAGCGGCCGCGCGCCAAATCATCGGCGGCGCCGACCCGGGAGAACAGCCGGTCGACGATGCCGATGCGGGCGCGGGTGGCTGGCACAAAACTGCCGGTCTGCGCCAACAGCGCGATCAGCGCATTCTGGCGCAGGAAGGTCGATTTGCCCGCCATGTTGGGACCGGTGATCAGCCAGATTTGACCGGATTTCTGAGCAGGGCCGGGGGAAAGATCGCAGGCATTGGCGATGAAGGGATGCCCTTCGCGCTTGAGCGCCTGCTCGACCACCGGATGCCGGCCGCCCTCGATCGCAAAGCCCAGCGAGCCATCCACTTCGGGCCGCACGTAACTGTCGTCGATCGCGAGTTTCGCCAAGGCGGTCGCGACGTCGAGCAAAGCGAAGGCATGCGCTGCAGCGCGCAGCTCGTCGCTGGCTTCCAGCACCATCGCGGACAGCCGCTCGAAAATCTCCAGCTCAAGCCCGAGCGCGCGGTCGCCGGCGTTCGCGATCCGGGCCTCGATCTCGCCGAGTTCGGCTGTCGTGAAGCGGGTCTGCCCGGCCAGCGTCTGGCGATGAATGAAGGTCGCATTCAGTGGCGGCGACATCAGCTTGTCGCCGTGCTGCGCGGTCACCTCGACGAAATAGCCGAGCACATTGTTGTGCCGGATCTTCAGGCCTTTGACGCCGGTATCGTCGGCGTAGCGTGCCTGCATCGCGGCCACGACGAGGCGGGAAGCATCGCGCAGGTTGCGGGTCTCGTCCAATGCCGATTCGTAGCCCTCGCGCACGAAACCGCCGTCGCGTTTGATCAGCGGCAGTTGCTCGGCCAACGCGCGGGCGAGTTCGCGCGCCAGTTCGCGCGACGGGCGGCGCAACGCCTCCATGATGGCTGCGATTTCCGGCGGCGGCACTTCGATCTGTCCGAGCCGCGCCAGCGCCGCATCGGCGGCCAGAATGCCGTCGCGCAGGCTGGCGAGATCGCGCGGGCCGCCTCGCCCGACCGACAACCGCGCCAGCGCGCGCGACATGTCCGGGGCCGAGCGAAGCGCGGTCCTGAGGTCGTCGCGCGCGGCGCCGTCGGCGACAAAAGTGGCGATGGCATCGAGCCGCCGCGCAATCGCGGCGCTGTCGGTGAGGGGGGCTGCCAGCCGCTGCGCCAGCAGCCGCGAACCCGCCGGGGTCACGGTGCAGTCGATGGCATCGAGCAGCGAGCCGCGCCGCTCGCCGGCCAGCGTCCGCGTCAGTTCGAGATTGGCGCGGGTGGCGGGGTCGATCGCCATGGTGGTGCCGGCGGCCTCGCGCGACGGCGGCGACAGCGGCGGGCGCTTTCCGACCTGGGTACGGTCGATATAGGTGACGGCGGCGGCGGCGGCCGTCGCCTCCAGCCGCGACATCGCGCTGAGCCCGTCCATGGTGGCCACGGCGAAATAATCGCACAGCCGCCGCTCGGCGGTGGCGCTGTCGAACACATCGCGGGTCAGCGGCGTCACCGCCGGCAATTCGCGCAGGCTCGGTCCCAATTCGGGATCGCCATACAGCGCGTCGGTAACGATGACCTCGTGGGGGTTGATCCGCGCCAGCGTGGCCGCGAGTTCGCCGGTCGCGCATTCCGTGACGATGAATTCCGCGGTGGAAATGTCGATCCAGGCGAGGCCAATGCGGTCGGCGCCTGCCGATCCGCGCGTCCGCGCGATCGCCAGCAGGTAGTTGTTGGCCCTGGCGTCCAGCAAGGTGTCTTCGGTCAGGGTGCCCGGCGTCACCAGCCGCACCACGCCGCGGCGGACCACGCTCTTGTTGCCGCGTTTTCGCGCCTCGGCGGGGTTCTCCAACTGCTCGCAGACCGCGACACGATGGCCGAGCGCGATCAGGCGATGCAGGTAATCCTCGGAACGTTCCACCGGCACGCCGCACATCGCGATATCCGCGCCCTGGTGCCTGCCGCGTTTGGTCAGCACGATACCGAGCGCGCGGGAGGCGATCTCGGCGTCTTCAAAGAACAATTCGTAGAAATCGCCCATCCGGTAGAACAACAGCAGACCAGGATGGGCGGCCTTGATCTCCAGAAACTGTTCCATCATCGGCGACACGCGCGCGGTGTCCTCCGCTGACATAGCGGGCTCGGCCGGAACTGGGATGGACTGCTGGATCGTCATCGCGCCGCAAACTACAAAATTTTGGTGGCTGATCCTATCGGTTTGCCACTGCAATGTGGGTTTTCCACGTTCTCCCTGCTTTTCTTCGCGACCCGGTATCGGCATGCCTGACCTCACGCCAAAGCAGCACGGGGACGGCAGCCGTCAATTGACCTGCCTCGCCCCCGCACCTAAAACTCACCATCAATTCGGGCCGGGTAAGTCAGCCAAAACGCGGCATTCAGGGAGAGATTCAATGCGCGATGTGTTTGTTTGCGATGCCGTACGCACCCCGATCGGCCGTTTCGGCGGTGCGCTCGCCAAAGTGCGCGCCGATGATCTGGCGGCGGTGCCGATCAAGGCGCTGATGGCGCGGCATCCCAGGCTCGACTGGGCCCAGGTTGATGAAGTCTATTTCGGCTGCGCCAACCAGGCCGGCGAGGACAACCGCAACGTGGCGCGAATGGCGCTGCTGCTGGCCGGCCTGCCGGAATCGGTTCCTGGCCTCACGCTCAATCGTCTCTGCGCCTCCGGTCTGGATGCGGTCGGTGCGGCCGGCCGCGCGATCCGCGCCGGCGAGATCGACCTTGCCATTGCCGGCGGGGTCGAATCGATGACGCGCGCGCCGTTCGTGATGGGCAAGGCGGCGGAAGCATTTTCGCGTTCGGCAGATATTTTCGACACCACCATCGGCTGGCGCTTCATCAATCCCTTGATGAAGGCGCAATATGGGGTCGATGCCATGCCGGAAACCGGCGAGAACGTCGCCGAGGAATTTCAGGTGTCGCGCGCCGATCAGGATGCGTTCGCGATCCGCTCGCAGCAGCGCGCCGGCGCCGCCATCGCGTCCGGCTATTTTGCGGAAGAAATCACTGCCGTGTCGGTGCCCGGCGGCAAGGCCGGCCCTGTCAATGTTGACAAGGACGAGCATCCGCGCCCCGAGACAACACTCGAAGGTCTGACGAAGCTGAAACCGATCGTGCGCAATCCCGGCACCGTGACGGCGGGCAATGCCTCCGGCGTCAATGACGGCGCCGCCGCGATGATCCTGGCTTCTGAAGCCGCGGTGAAGAAGCACGGCTTGACGCCGCGCGCGCGGATTTTGGGACTGGCCTCGGCCGCGGTGCCGCCGCGCATCATGGGCATCGGTCCGGTGCCGGCAACCCGCAAGCTGATGGAGCGGCTGGGCCTGAAGATCGGCGATTTCGATCTGATCGAACTCAACGAAGCCTTTGCCAGCCAGGGTATCGCCTGCCTGCGTCAACTCGGCGTCGCCGATGATGCGGACTTCGTCAACCCGCATGGCGGCGCCATCGCGCTCGGTCATCCCCTCGGCATGAGTGGCGCGCGCCTCGCGATGACGGCGGTGCACGGCATGGAAAAGCGCGGCGGCAAGCGCGCGCTGGCGACGATGTGCGTCGGCGTCGGCCAGGGCGTCGCGATGGCGATCGAGAAGCTGAACTGACAACCGTCATTCCGGGTCTGGTGCTGCGCACCATCCCGGAATGACGGGTTCGGGGAGGAACGCCCGTGCATCATGCTGACTTGCGCGGCGTTCCCTCCGGCTACGACGTTATCGTGATCGGTGCCGGCGCCGCCGGCATGTCGGCCGCCCTGTTTGCCGCTATCCGCGGCGCCAGGACACTGCTTGTCGAGAAGACCGGCTTCGTCGGCGGCACCTCGGCGCTCTCGGCGGGCTCGATCTGGATCCCGAACACGCGTCATGCATCTGCCATCGCCGCGCCCGACAGCACTGATAAGGCCGAGCGATATCTGCAGCAGATCGTCGGCAACCGGGCGGACGCCGATTTGCGCGCGGCCTTCCTGAAGGCCGGCCCTGAAGCGGTCGAAGTGCTGGAAAACCACACCGATGTGAAATTGCGCGCCTATCCGCGGCATCCGGATTATCGCTCGGAGCTGGAGGGCGCGGTTGTAGCGGGGCGTGCGCTGGAGCCGCTGCCGTTCGACGGGCGGTTGCTGGGCGATGCGCTCAGGCTGGTACGTCCGCCGATTGCGGAGTTCACGTTGCTCGGCGGCATGATGGTCGACCGCACCGATATCGGTCATCTGCTCTCGGCCACGAGGTCGATGAAATCGCTGCGGCACGCCGCGAGGCTGCTGGCGCGCTATGGGCGTGATCGGCTCAGCCTTCCGAGGGGAGCGCGGCTGGTGATGGGCAACGCGCTGGTCGGCCGTCTGCTGTTTTCCTTGCTCCACCGCGACGTGGATATTCTGACGGATACATCGCTCGAAAAAATCGTCCGGGATGGAAGCGGTCGCGTGACCTCAGTGGTGCTGAATGCGGGCAGCGTCTCGCGTGATATCGGCATCCAGGGCGGATTGATTCTGGCGGGTGGAGGGTTCAATCGCCATGCCGTGCGGCGTCGCACGGCGTGGGGAACCGATGTGGAGTGGTCCGCCGTCGCGCCGGGGGCGAGCGGTGACGCGCAGGACAAGGCGCTCGAGGTCGGCGCGCGCGTCAGTGAGCGGGATCTCAGCGTCGCCTTCTGGGCGCCGGCGTCGATTCGTCGGCGGCGCGACGGGTCGCAGGCGGTGTTTCCGCATTTCGTGCTCGATCGCGGCAAGCCGGGAACGCTGGTGGTCGACAGCAACGGCCGGCGCTTCGTCAACGAGGCGATCTCCTACCATCAGTTTGCGCTGGAGATGCTGGCGCAGGGCAAATCGGCGATCCCGGCGTTTCTGATTGCGGACGCGGCGGCGCTGCGCAAATACGGCCTCGGCATGGTGCGCCCCGGCGGCTGGGGCACGCGCGCCGCCCTGGCCGACGGATACCTGATCGTCGGGGCTACCATCGAGCAGTTGGCGGACGGATTGAAGATCGATCCCGGCAGCCTGCGCGCGACGGTGGAGCGCATGAACGGCTACGCGGAAACCGGCCGCGACCTGGAATTCGGCCGGGGCAGCACGGTCTACCAGAACCACAACGGCGATGCGTCCGCCGGCGGAGCCAACCCCAATCTCGGCCCGATCGCTACCCCGCCGTTTTATGCGCTTCGGCTTTATCCCTCGGACATCGGCACGTCGGCCGGGCTGGTCACGGACGAGGCAGCCCGTGTGCTGGATTCCGGCAACCTGCCGATCGAGGGACTGTACGCCTGCGGCAACGACATGCAGTCGATCATGGGCGGCACCTACCCCGGTCCCGGAATCACGCTGGGCCCGGCGCTCGCCTTCGCCTACCTCGCGGCGTCAGACGCGACATGCGGGGTTTCCGGACAATCAGGAGCGTCGGGCCTTTCATGATCGCGCGACTCGTGGTCGACTGAATTCAGAACAGACGGGAGGGGACGACGATGGCCGCGAAGATCATGATCCTGAACGGACCTAACCTGAATTTTTTGGGGATCCGGGAGCCGCACATCTATGGCCCGACGACGCTTGCAGAGATCGAGGCAAGCTGCCAGCAACTCGCAGGCTATCTCGGCGTCACGGTTTCGTTTCACCAGTCCAATCTCGAAGGCGAACTGGTCAATTTGATCCAGTCGGCGCACGGCAACGCCGACGCCATCATCATGAATCCCGCCGCCTATTCGTTCACGTCGATCGCCCTGATCGACGCGCTGAAAATATTCGAGGGTCCGAAGATCGAGGTTCACATCTCGAATATTCACGCGCGGGACGAACTGCACCGGCATTCGATCACGTCGAGCGCCTCTACCGCCGTGATCTGCGGTCTCGGCCCCTACGGATACATCGCTGCGATCCTGGCAGCGGTGCAGAAACTGGGTAAGCTGCCGGAAGCGGTGCCGGCATCGCTGCATGGCCTGCGGACGAACAACAAAGCCTGAAAGCAATGGCTTGGGGAGGAATGACGATGCGCGGAGCAGGATTTCTGGCGATCTGGAGCGATGTCGAGCAGTCCAATCTGACCGACTATCGTCACTGGCTGACGCGCGAGCACACCACCGAGCGGGTGACCACCGAGGGTTTCCTCGCCAACCGGGTGTTCCGCGCCGACCGCGCCGACATCGAGCGGTTCTTCATTCTGTATGAACTGCAAGCGCCCGAGGTTCTCGACGGACCGGCCTACCTCGCGCGCCTCAACGCGCCGACGCCATGGTCGCAACGCATCATGCCGCAACTCGGAAACTTCATGCGCGGCGGCGGGAGGGTGACGGCCCGCGCCGGGCGGGGCGAGGGGTGCACCATCGTCGCGCTGCGTCTCGAAAACCTGCCGGAGAACCCCCAGCGGCTGGCCGATGATATCGCCGCGCTCGATGGGATCGCCGCGGTGCAGATCGGCGCGACCGATATCGCCAGGACTTCGGTGCCAACCGTCGAAAAAGGAATGCGGAAGGACGAGGGCGTGTTCGCCGGCCTGCTGCTGATCGAGGCCCTCGACCAGCCATCGCTGCGCAGCGCGTTGCGCAAGGCGGCCGAAATGGCGCCGGAGGTGCTTGGCGATGTCGGCAATCCCGAGATCTATCAGGGCATCTTCGCGCTGGACAAGCGCATCGCCTGGGTCTGATCGTGCCGTCCTTTCGCAATCGCCTGGTTCGCATCAAGCGTCTCTGCCACGTCCGCGGCCGGGGGAGTGCGCCATGATCATCGAACGCCAGCAGGATGTCACGCCAGCCGCGACATCTGTCATGGAGCAGACGTCCGACCCGCGGTTGCGCGAAATCATGGTCTCGCTGGTCAAGCACCTGCATGGCTTTGTCCGCGACGTCAGGCTGACGGAGGCCGAGTTCCGCGAAGCCGCGGCCATCCTGGGCGAACTCGGCAAGCTGACCACCGACAGCCACAACGAAATTATCCTGATGGCCGGCTCGCTCGGCGTCTCCTCGCTGGTATGCCTGCTGAACAATGGCGATCAGGGCAATACCGAAACCGCGCAATCGCTGCTCGGGCCGTTCTGGCGGCTGAATTCTCCCCGGGTCGAAAACGGCGGCTGCATCGTCCGGTCCGATACGCCGGGCGCGCCATTGTTCGTCACCGCGCGTGTGGTGGACCCTGCGGGCCGGCGGGTTGCGGGTGCGGAAGTCGATATCTGGCACGCCTCGCCGGTCGGGCTCTACGAAAACCAGGATCCCGACCAGGCCGAGATGAACCTGCGCGGCAAGTTCACCAGCGATGCCGACGGACGCTTCTGGTTTCGCTCGGTGATGATGACGGGTTATCCGATTCCGACCAATGGCGTGGTCGGACGCCTGTTGAAGCAACAGGGCAGGCATCCCTTTCGGCCGGCGCATCTGCATGCGCTGATCTTCAAGCCGGGATTCAAGGTCTTGATCTCCCAGGTCTACGATCCCGCCGACCCGCACATCGACAGCGACGTGCAGTTTGGCGTGACGAAAGCGCTGATCGGCGATTTCGTGCGCCATGACGAGCCGCATCCGACCGCGAGCGATGTCGGCACGCCCTGGTATTCGCTCGACCATGTCTACCGGATGGAGGCAGGTGATGCCGTGCTTCCACGTCCGCCCATCAAGTGACAGGGTGGCGAATCGACCCATCAAGGCAGGGCTACCGCGATGACATTATCCAAAGGCGTCGTCTCCCGGATCTGGGTCCGGACGTCCATGGCGATGCTCGTGCTGCTCGCGCTCGCCGGACCCCAGCGCCAGGCCTCGGCCCAAACCGGATACCCAGCCAAGCCGGTGCGCATCGTCCTGCCCTTTGCCGCCGGCGGCGTTGCCGACATCACCGCGCGCGTGATTGCGGAAAGGCTCGGCGTCAAGCTCGGGGCGCGCTTCTATGTCGAAAACCAGCCCGGCGCGGGCGGCATTGCCGCGGCCCGAACCGTGGTTTCATCGCCGCCCGACGGACATACGCTGGCCTTGCTGTCGAACGGAACCGCGATCAGCGTCTCCCTGTTCAACAAGCTGCCGTATGATCCGCTGAAGGATTTTGTGCCGGTTTCGAGCCTGGGCTATTTCGATTTCATCCTCGCGACCAGTGCCGACTCGCCGTTCAAGACGCTGGCGGACTTCATTGCTGCCGCCAGGGCAAAGCCCGGCTCCCTCAATGTCGGCACCATCAATGTCGGCAGCACCCAGAATCTGTCGGCCGAGCTGTTCAAGACCGCGGCCGGCCTCGATTTCGTGATTATCCCCCATCGGGGCACACCCGAGGTTCTGATATCGACCATGCAAGGCAACCTCGGCCTGATGATCGACAGCTACTCCGCGATGAAGGGCAATCTCGCCGACGGGAAAATCCGGGCGCTGGCGGCGACCGGGCCGACACGTTCGGCCAGTGCCCCGGATATTCCGACCGTGCAGGAATCCGGCGTCGCCGGTTACGATGTCGTTTCCTGGAACGCACTGTTTGCGCCGTCAGGCACGCCGCCGGAAATCGTGAAAATGCTCAATCAGGCGCTGCAGGGTATCCTCGCCGAGCCCGATGTGAAAAAGCGGCTGCTCGAACTCGGTATCGAAGCCAGGGCGAGTACGCCTGAGGCAATATCCGCCCGGCTGCAGTCCGATATCGGCAAGTGGCGGGCGGTGATCGAGAAGGCTGGGATCCAGAAGCAATAGCGCCCCGGATTTAGCATGCACGGCTCGCGCGGGCGCGGTGTACAATCTCGGGGCCATGAATCTCAAGCAGCTCGAATATTTCGTCCACGTCGCCGAACTCGGCAGCTTCAGCAAGGCTGCCGTGGTGCTCGACATCGCGCAGCCCGCGCTCAGCCGCCAGGTGCGCAGCCTCGAGACCGAACTGCGCCAGCAGCTGTTCCTGCGCAACGGTCGCGGCGTGGCGCTGACCGACGCCGGCAAGCGGCTGTTCGACCATAGCGTCGCGGTGCTGCAACTGATGGCGCATGCGCGCGAGGATCTCGGCGCCAGCCGCGACGAGCCGGTCGGCCGGGTCACCATCGGCCTGCCGCCGAGTATCGGCCGGCAACTGACGCTGCCCTTGATCGACCGCTTCAAGAAGCAGCTTCCCGCCGCCCGGCTGGCGATCGTCGAGGGGTTGTCGACCCACATCGTCGAATGGGTCACCACCGGCCGCATCGACATTGGCCTCGTCTACAACCCCGAGGCGCAGGCCGGGCTGGAGATCACGCCCTTGCTGCAGGAGCCGCTCAGCCTGGTCAGCCGTGCCCCCAAGGGCAAAGGTATGGGCAAGCGCAAGCCGGCCGCGCCGCCGCTGCCGATGAAGGAACTGCCGCGCTATCCGCTGATCGTGCCGGAGCGGGTTCATGCGATGCGCCGCCTGCTGGAAACCCAGGCAGCGCTGGCCGGCATCAAGCTCGACATTGCCTGGGAGGTGTCCAGCGTCCCCTCGATCATCGACTTGGTCTGCGCCGGCTATGGCCACGCCGTGCTCACCGCCAGCGGCGTGGCGGCGTCGGCCCGCTCCGGCGAACTGGTAGTGCGGCGGCTGACCGATCCGGCGCCGGTCAGCGTGTTGTGCCTGGCCGTCTCCGCGCACAAGCGCCCGACGCCGCTGGCGCTGCAGGCGATGCGGCTCTTGTCCGAACTGGTGCGCGGCTTGCCGGCATAGAGCATTTCCAGCATGGCCCGGGGCTTTCACCCATGCCGGAACGTGATAGCTGTTAGAAATGGCGGAAGGTGGCGGAGCCCGAACCGAACCGCCAGAATGGCAATATCCAGTCACCGGGGCAGACGCCATGCAAACCGCGATTCCCTGCCTGTTCATGCGCGGCGGAACCTCGCGCGGCCCGTTCTTCAACGCCGCCGACCTGCCCGCGGACATTCCGACACGCGACAAGGTGCTGCTCGCGGTAATGGGCTCGCCCGACAGGCGCCAGATCGACGGACTCGGAGGCGCGCATCCGCTCACCAGCAAGGTCGGCATCGTCTCGAAGGGATCCCGGCCCGGCGTCGATCTCGATTTCCTGTTCGCGCAGCTGCAGCCGGACAAGGACACCGTCGATACCACGCCCAATTGCGGCAACATGCTCGCCGCCGTGGTACCGTTCGCGCTCGAAACCGGCCTGGTGAAACCGCAGGGCGATACCACCACGCTGCGCGTGCTGACGCTCAACACCGACATGCAATGCGACATCACGGTGCAGACCCCGAACGGCCAAGTGGAGTATGAGGGCAAGGCCCGGATCGACGGCGCGCCGGGCACCTCGGCGCCGATCAAGATCAACTTTCTCGATACTGCGGGCTCGGTCGCGCCGGGATTGCTGCCGACCGGCAATGTCCGCGACGTGATCGACGGCATCACCGTGACCTGCATCGACAACGGCATGCCGCTGGTGATCTTTCGGGCTGAAGACGTCGGCCGCACCGGTTATGAAAGCGTCGATCAGCTCAACGCCGACACCGAACTCAAGACCAGGATCGAGCGGCTGCGTATCGCCTGCGGCCACGCCATGCAACTCGGCGACGTCACGGCCAAAAATTACCCGAAGATGACGCTGATCTCGGCGCCGCGGGCCGGCGGCGCCATCTCGACGCGCAGCTTCATCCCGCATGTCTGCCACGACGCCATCGGCGTGCTGGCGGCGGTCACGGTCGCCACCGCCTGCGTGCTCGACGGGTCGATCGCGCAGGGCATTGCGGTGGTGCCCGGTGCGAATGCCAAGACCATCTCGGTCGAACACCCGACCGGCGAATTCAGCGTCGAGATCGAGGTCGATCCGGCCGATCCGCAAAGCGTCACCAGCGCGGCGCTGCTGCGCACTGCGCGGCTGCTGATGCGCGGCGAGGCCATGGTGCCGGCCTCGGTCTGGGCGGGGCAGGCCGGCGATTTCAGCGCAGCCTCCGAACCCCGTCGCGTCCGGCAAGGATAGAATGATGATCATCGATGTACACGGCCACTACACCACCGCGCCGAAGGCGCTGGAAGACTGGCGCAACCGGCAGATCGCCGCCATCGGCGACCCCTCGGCCATGCCGAAGGCCAGCGAGTTGAAGATCAGCGACGACGAGCTGCGCGAATCCATCGTCAATAACCAGCTCAAGAAGATGCAGGAGCGCGGCAGCGACCTCACCATCTTCAGCCCGCGCGCCAGCTTCATGGCACACCACATCGGCGACTTCCAGGTTTCGTCGACCTGGGCCGCGATCTGCAACGAGCTGTGCGCGCGCATCGCGAAGCTCTTTCCGGACAGTTTCATCGGTGCCGCGATGCTGCCGCAGTCGCCGGGGGTCGATCCCAAAACCTGCATCCCCGAGATGGAGAAGTGCATCAGGGAGTACGGTTTCGTCGGCATCAATCTCAACCCCGACCCGTCAGGCGGGCACTGGACCTCGCCGCCGCTGACGGACAGGCACTGGTACCCGATCTACGAGAAGATGGTGGAGCTCGACATCCCCGCCATGATCCACGTTTCCACCAGCTGCAACGCCTGCTTCCATACAACTGGCGCGCATTACCTCAACGCCGACACCACGGCGTTCATGCAGTGCCTGACCTCGGACCTGTTCAAGGATTTCCCGACGCTGAAATTCCTGATCCCGCATGGCGGCGGCGCGGTGCCCTATCACTGGGGCCGCTTCCGGGGCCTCGCGCAGGAGCTGAAGAAGCCGCTGCTGAAGGATCACCTGCTGAAAAACATCTTCTTCGATACCTGCGTCTATCACCAGCCCGGCATCGATCTTCTGACCAGGGTGATTCCGGTCGACAACATCCTGTTCGCCAGCGAGATGATTGGCGCGGTGAAGGGGATCGATCCCGAAACCGGTTTCCCCTATGACGACACCAAGCGCTACATCGAGGCCTCGACGATCCTCAGCGCAGCGGACAAGCAGAAGGTCTATGAGGGCAATGCGCGGCGCGTGTTCCCGCGGCTCGATGCGGCGCTGAAGGCGAAAGGGAAGTGACATGAGCATTCCCCTGAACGATCTCGGCGTCGTCAGGCGCAACATCGTTCGCGCAGACAAGGCTGCGGTCGAGAAGCTGTCGCGCTTCGGCGTCGCCACCATCCATGAGGCGATGGGCCGCGTCGGCTTGATGCTGCCCTATATGCGCCCGGTCTATGCCGATGCCCACACCTGCGGCACTGCCGTCACGGTGCTGCTGCAGCCCGGCGACAACTGGATGATGCATGTGGTGGCCGAACAGCTGCAGCCCGGCGACGTGGTGGTAGCCGCCTGCACCGCCGAGAATGCCGATGGCTTCTTCGGCGATCTCTTGGCGACCAGTTTTCGCGCCCGCGGCGCCAGGGGCTTGATCATCGACGGCGGCGTGCGCGATGTGAAGGACCTCACCGAGATGCAATTCCCGGTTTTTTCCCGGGCGATCAGCGCCAAGGGCACGGTAAAGGCAACGTTGGGCTCGGTGAACATCCCGGTGGTTTGCGCCGGCGCGCTGGTCCATCCCGGCGACGTGATCGTCGCTGATCCCGATGGCGTGGTCGTGGTTCCCGCCGGGGTCGCCCAGCAGGCGGCGGACGCGGCGGAAGCGCGCGAGGCCAATGAAGGCGACAAACGCGCCAGGCTGGCGGCCGGCGTGCTCGGTCTCGACATGTACAACATGCGTGAGCCGCTGGCGAAAGCCGGCCTCAGATACATGGATTGATTGATCGCGATGGCGGTTGCGTCCAACCAGTGGCATGTCGGTCTCGTCGGCTATGGCGAGGTCGGCCGGATTCTGGCCGAGGATCTGCGCAAGGACGGCGTCCGGGTCAGCGCCTATGACGTCAAACTCGGCGATGACAGAGCGCAGCCGCTGCGCGATCACGCCTCGGGCATTGGCGTCGCGTTGGCGGCGTCGCATGCCGATCTCGCCGCGCGGGCGGACTTGATCGTGTCCGCCGTCACCGCGAGCCAGGCGGTGCCGGTGGCGCAGGCTTGTGTGCCGGGGCTGAAGCAGGGCGCCTGGTTCCTCGATTTCAATTCGGCATCGCCCGGCGCGAAGCAGCGCGCGGCGCGGCTGATCGACGGCGCCGGCGGACGCTATGTCGAGGGCGCCGTCATGACCTCGTTGCCGCCCTACCGCATCAAGGTGCCGTTGCTGCTCGGCGGTCCCGGCGCCCGCGAACTGTCGCCCTTGCTGATCGAACTCGGGTTCAACGCCAGGGTGGCGAGCGATGAACTCGGCGTCGCCTCGGCGGTCAAGATGTGCCGCAGCATCATGATCAAGGGCATGGAAGCCATGGTGATCGAGAGCTTCACCACGGCGCGGGCCTACGGCGTCGAGGACGCCGTGCTGGCGTCGCTCAAGGAGACCTTTCCCGGCATCGACTGGGAGAAGCAGGGCGCCTATTTCTTTCAGCGCGTGATCGAGCACGGCCGTCGCCGCAGCGAAGAGGTCCGCGAGGTCGCGGAGACCGTGCGCGAGATCGGGCTGACGCCATGGTCGGCGCAGGGCACCGCCGAACGCCAGGCCTGGGTCGCCGATCTCGCCGACGAAGGCCTGTTCGGCGCGAAAGGCAGCAGGGAATTTGCCCGTAGTCCGGACTGGCGAACCGAGGCCGACCGGATCCTCGGCAAGGTGAAATCAGAACAAAAGAAATGAGCCAGGCAATCATGCAATTCGAGAAAACACGGGGCTGGCTCGACTGGTACGCCGGCCCGTCAAAACCCCGCTTCAGGGTGCCGGCAGGGGCCGTGGACGCGCACTGCCATGTATTTGGCCCGGGCGCCGAATTTCCGTTCGCTCCGGAACGCAAATACACCCCCTGCGATGCCTCGAAGCGGCAGCTTTACGCCCTGCGCGACCATCTCGGCTTCGCCCGCAACGTCGTGGTCCAGGCCACCTGCCACGGCGCCGACAACCGCGCCATGGTCGACGCATTGGT
>NZ_JAUYQU010000048.1 GCF_030697065.1 Bradyrhizobium sp. | reverse complement strand
CCGAATTCGCCAAGGCCATGGTGGCCGGCACCTATCCGGGCATGATCATATCCGCCGCGCAGCGCCATGCCGCCTGGCTGCACAAGACCAGCCTTGCAGCCGCCGAGGGCACGCCGGTATCGACGCTGCTCGACAGCGGATTCCCGCGGCTGCACTTTTCAAGGAAGCCGAGCGCCGAGCTCGCGCTGCGGAATTTCAGCCCGGCGCGGCTGCTCGGAATCATCGAGCAGCTCGCGGCCGCCGCGCTGGATACGCGCAAGCAGTCGACGCTGGCCGCCGTGATCGCGCAGCGCGCACTGATGTCGATCGCTGTCAATGCGAAGCGCCGTGGATGATCTTCTCCCTCTCCCGCTTGCGGGGGAGGGCCGGGGTGGGGGTGTCTCAGCGGGCACAGACCGAGATTGAAGATTGAGCGAGAGAGATTGCTCGCGGATAGAGCCCCCACCCGCGCGCTTTGCGCGCGACCTCCCCCGCAAGCGGGAGAGGTAAGAGAAGCCCCGCCCTACCCCGTCGCGTCCAGCCGGCGCAAAATTTCGTCGAGCTGATCGAGGTCGCTATATCGGATATGCACCGTGCCGGCGGGATCGCGGTGATCGATGCTGACGGCAAGGCCCAGCGCGTCGCTGACGCGCTTCTCGAGCGCGGCCGTGTCGGGGTCCTTGACCTTGCCGCCGCGCGCCTTCTGCGGCTTGCGGGCCGGCACACCTTCGGCATGCGCCAGCGCCTCGGCCTGGCGCACGTTGAGGCCTTCCTCGACGATGCGTTTTGCCGCCGCCAGCGGATCGGGCACACCGATCAAGGCGCGGGCGTGACCGGCGGACAACTGGCCGAGCGCGATATAGGCCTGCACCTCGGCCGGCAGTTTGGTCAGCCGCATCATGTTGGCGACGTGGCTGCGGCTCTTGCCGACGATCTTGGCGATCTCGTCCTGGCTGCGTTTGAATTCACTGGACAGCGCGTGATAGCCCTGCGCCTCCTCCAATGCATTGAGATCTTCGCGCTGCACGTTCTCGATGATCGCGATCTCGAGCGCGTCGGAGTCGCTGACGTCGACCGGCACGATCGGCACTTCGTGCAGGCCGGCGATCTGCGACGCGCGCCAGCGCCGTTCGCCGGCGATGATTTCAAAACGATCCTGCACGCCCTTGACCGGACGCACCACGATCGGCTGGATCACGCCATGCTGCTTGATCGACTCCGAGAGTTCGCCGAGTTCGGCATCGGAAAAGCTGCGGCGCGGGTTGCGCGGATTGGGCTTGAGAAATTCGATCGGCACCTTGCGCTGCGTGCGCGGCCGCTCCAGATGCGCGGCCTCGCCGCCGACATCGCCGATCAGACTTGCAAGACCGCGGCCCAGTCGCGAACGCGCTTCGTCGGCCATCGCCAGCTCCCTTGGATTCACGCAAACGCTCCTGTTCACTTCGTCTTCGTAGGGTGGGCAAAGGCGCCCTTCGCGCCGTGCCCACCATTCCTTAGCAAGTCGCCTGATGGTGGGCACGGCGCGAAGGGCGCGCCTTTGCCCACCCTACGGGTCATCAATGCGTGCGCAGCTCGCGTTCGCGCTGGATCACTTCGGTCGCGAGTTTGAGATAGGCTTCGCTGCCGACGCATTTGAGATCGTACACCAGCACCGGCTTGCCGTAGGACGGCGCTTCCGAAATGCGCACGTTGCGCGGGATCATGGTGTTGTAGACCTTGGCGCCCATGAACTGGCGCACGTCGGCGACGACCTGGTTCGACAGATTGTTGCGCGAGTCGAACATGGTCAGCACGATGCCGTGGATCGACAGATTGGGGTTGAGGGTCGAGCGCACCTGCTCCACCGTCTGCAGCAATTGCGACAGGCCTTCGAGCGCGAAGAATTCGCATTGCAGCGGCACCAGGATGGCATCCGAGGCCGCCATCGCATTGACGGTGAGAAGATTGAGCGACGGCGGACAGTCGATCAGCACGTAGGTGTAATCGGCATCCGGTGCGGCGTCGGTGTTCAAGGCGGCGATCGCATCGCGCAGACGGAACGCGCGGTCGCGGGTTGCGCCGAGTTCGAGTTCGAGCCCGGATAGGTCCATCGTCGAGGCCGCGATATGCAACCGCGGCACCGCGGTCGGCACGACAGCGTCGCGCAGCGGCGCCTCGCCGATCAGCACGTCATAGGTCGAGCAGTTCCGGCTGCGGCGGTCGATGCCGAGACCGGTGGAAGCGTTGCCCTGTGGATCGAGGTCGACGATCAGCACCCGTTCCCCGATCGCCGCGAGCGCGGTGCCGAGATTGATCGCAGTGGTGGTCTTGCCGACCCCGCCCTTCTGGTTGGCGAGCGCCAGGATGCGCGGGTGTCCGGCCGGGTGCGGGGCCTTATCCTCTTGATATATTTGATCAATTACAGTCATGCGCTGACGCCATTTGCTGTCGCGGAGGGGTGTCGTCGTTCGATCAGGTCGAGTTCGACGATCCAGCCTTGTCCGCCGGTGCGGCTGGGATGAAGATGCGGCTTGATATTCCAATATTTAGTGGCTTCGGTCAATTCAGCCTCTACATCTTGGCCTTTGAGAAACAGCGCCTTCGCGCCCCGTCTCACCAGCGGCTCCGCGAAGCCGATCAGTTCGTGTAGCGGAGCCACGGCCCGGGCTGTGACGCAATCGACGGGTGCGGCGATTCTATCCACACTATCCCCGATGTCAGCGAGGTGAACTGTACCGGTTGAGTTGGTAACTCGTAGCGCCTCGCGCAGGAATGCGGCCTTCTTGGCGTTACGCTCGACCAAGTGAACCATGGCACCTGGAGTCTGCGCCAATGCACATGCAAGCACCACCCCGGGAAAGCCGCCACCACTGCCGAAATCGACCCACACCTTGGATGATGGAGCGACCGTCAAAAGCTGCAGCGAATCGGCGATGTGCCGGGTCCACAGATTGGGAAGCGTCGATGGCGCCACCAGGTTGGTCTTGGCTTGCCATTCGAGCAGCAGGTCGACGTAGCGATCCAGCCGCGTCTCGGTTTCACGTGAAACGGGCGTCAGCGACAGTGCCTCCGCCTTGTCGGCGGGAAGGACAGGGGATTTCGAAGCTATGAGCATATTTTGGGGTACCGGCCGTACTCAATCCGTCATTGCGAGCGTAGCGAAGCAATACACCCTCAAGGGATATGGGTGCTTCAGATATGGATTGCTTCGTCGCTACGCTCGTCGCAATGACAATTAAAATGCACGACAGAGCGTTTCACGTGAAACACCCCTACGCGGTCGCCACGGAGGTCTTTCGAGCTTCCCGCCGCAGATAGGCCGCCAGGATACCCAGCGCCGCCGGCGTCATTGCATCAATTCGCCCGGCCTGCCCCACCGTCCGCGGGCGCGCCGCCTCAAGTCTTGAACGGGCCTCATTGGAAAGCCCCGGCACCAGGCTGTAATCGATATCCGCCAGGATGAGCCCCTCATCGCGGCGGAAGGCTTCGACATCAGCGGTCTGGCGCTTGAGATAGACGTCGTATTTGGCGTCGATTTCGAGATGGACGGCGATCGCTGGGTCAATGGCCGACAACTCCGGCCAGATGCCGCGGACTTCGGCCCAACCAATCTCGGGATAGGCCAGCAGTTCGAAGGCGGAGCGGCGCTGGCCATCCCGGTTCAGCGTCAATCCATGCCTGCCCGCCTCATTGGGGGTAATGTTAAGGGATTTTGACAGCAACTTTGCTTGGTCCAGCGCCGCCATCTTGGCGCCGTGCCGGATCGATCGCGCCCGGCCGACACAGCCCAGTGCGATGCCCTTGTCGGTCAGGCGCTGGTCGGCATTATCGGCCCGCAGCGTCAGCCGGTATTCGGCCCGCGAGGTGAACATCCGGTACGGCTCGGTGATCCCGCGGCTCACGAGATCATCGATCATCACGCCGAGATAGCCGTCGGCACGGTCAAATACGATCGGTTCGGCGCCGCTGGCGGTCAAAGCGGCATTGAGGCCCGCAACCAGCCCCTGCGCGGCTGCCTCTTCATAGCCCGTGGTGCCATTGATCTGTCCCGCCAGGAAAACCCCTGGCAGCCGCCTTGTCTGCAGGGTGGCATCGAGTTCGCGGGGGTCGACATGGTCATATTCAATCGCATAGCCAGGCCGAACCATCCGGACCCGCTCAAGACCCGGAATCGTCGCCAGGATCGCGAGCTGCACGTCTTCCGGCAACGAAGTCGAGATCCCGTTGGGATAAACCGTGGTGTCATCGAGCCCTTCGGGCTCCAGAAAGATCTGGTGGCCGTCGCGGTCGCCGAAGCGAACGATCTTGTCCTCGATCGAGGGGCAATAGCGCGGGCCGGAGCTCTTGATCTGGCCGGAATACATCGGCGAACGATGCACATTGGCCCGGATGACGTCATGGGTCACCGGCGTGGTGCGGGTGATGCCGCACTGGATCTGCGGCGTGGTGATCCGCTCGGTCATCACCGAAAATGGCTCCGGCGGATCATCGCCGGACTGCATCTCCACAGAAGACCAGTCGATGGTGCTCCCATCGAGCCGGGGTGGCGTGCCGGTCTTCAGCCGGCCGAGGACAAAGCCGGCCTGCTCGAATGATTTCGAAAGTCCCAGCGCGGGGGCTTCGTCGACGCGACCGGCCGGCCAGTTCTTCTCGCCCAGATGAATCAGGCCGCGCAGGAAGGTGCCGGTCGTGATCACGACCGCGCCGGCGGACAGTTCACGGCCGTCGGCCAGGTGGATGCCGGTGACCCGGCCGTCCGAGACGTTGAGTTCGTCAGCCTCGCCCTCGATCACGCTTAGATTTACGGTCTCGCGGATGGCGGCCTGCATCGCGGCGGCATAGAGCTTGCGGTCGGCTTGGGCGCGCGGACCGCGGACCGCTGGACCCTTGCGCCGATTGAGCATGCGAAACTGGATGCCACCGGCATCGGCGACCCGGCCCATCAGCCCGTCCAGCGCATCGACCTCGCGGACGAGATGGCCTTTGCCGAGCCCTCCGATGGCAGGATTGCAGGACATCGCGCCGATGGTCGCAAAACGATGGGTCACCAGCGCCGTCCGGGCGCCGAGGCGCGCAGCCGCGCTCGCGGCTTCACAGCCGGCGTGACCGCCACCGACCACGATGACGTCGAACGATTTTGCGATGTTGATCATGGGAGGCTTTTATCGCGGAGCGGCAAAAGCCGGAAGCAGTAAGTTCGGCGAAAACGGCTGTTTCACGTGAAACACCCGTTAGGTCCGGAGATTGTTGTTTCACGTGAAACAACTCGGTTCCCTGGCGTTCAATTCACGGAACCAGGAAAATATTACTTCCCTATACAAAACTCGCGGAAGATCACATCGAGGATATCTTCGACATCCACTCGACCCAGCAGCCGCCCCAACGAGTGCGCTGCAGCCCGCAGATCCTCGGCGGCAAGCTCCTCACCGGCTCCAACGACATCTATGCTGCGCTGCAACGAAGTCACGGTTTCCTGGAGCAGTTTTCGCTGCCGAGCCCTGCCGATCAATCCACCGTCGTCCGAGCCGAAATAGTCATGCGCGAACCCGACCAGCGCCGAGACCAATTCCGGCACCCCGTCGCCCCGGCTGGCCGAAATCCGGTATTCGGCCGCTCCGCCGCCCTGCACCTGACGCGGAGTGGGTTGCGCCCCTTCAGGCTGGCCGGTGTCGAGGTCGATCTTGTTGCGCACCAGCCAAACCGGCGCCGCACCGCTCTCGATTTTTTGGTACGTCGCATCGGCCAGCCACAACACCAGGTCGGCCTCCGCCGCCCGCGCCCGGGCGCGGCGCACGCCTTCCTGCTCCACGGGATCCTCGGTCTCGCGAATCCCGGCGGTGTCGATCACCGTCACCGGATAGCCGTCGAGATCGAGCTGCACCTCAATGATGTCGCGCGTGGTCCCGGCATGGGGTGAGACGATCGCCACCTCGCGCCGCGCCAGATGATTCATCAGCGTCGATTTGCCGACATTCGGCGGACCCGCTATCGCGACCACGAGTCCTTCGCGCAGACGTTCACTTCGGCCCTGTGCCGCAAGGACTTCTTCGATTTCCACAAGCAAGGCTTTGATTTTCAGCAGCGCCGGCGCCGTCAATTCGGCCGGCACGTCAGCCTCGTCGGAGAAATCAATCCCGGCTTCGATCAATGCCGAGGCTTCGATGATCCGCGCGCGCCAATCGCGCGCTTTATCGCCGAGCAGGCCTTTCAATTGCCGCAGCGCCTGGCGGCGTTGCCGATCGGTGTCGGCATGGATCAGATCATCGAGAGCTTCGGCCTCGGTGAGGTCGAGCTTGCCGTTCTCGAACGCCCGACGGGTAAATTCACCGGGCTCGGCGGCCCGGACATTTTCGAAAGCGGCAAGCGCCGCGAACAGCGAGGCCAGCACGGCGCGCCCGCCATGGACGTGAAATTCCGCGACGTCCTCGCCGGTCGCGCTGGCCGGCCCCGGAAACCATAAGATTACCGCGTCGTCGATCGGCTGCAGCGCGATGTCCTGCAACAGCACCCGCGTTGCCATTCGGGGTGCCGGAACTCTGCCTGCCAGGGAGGTCAGTACCGACTTGGCTTGGGGCCCTGAAACCCGCACCAACGCGATCGCGCTCGGCGGCCGGCCCGACGAAACGGCAAAAATGGTCTGTTCTCGCAGATGCATCGCCTATTTGTGCTGGAGCCATTGAAAAGGCAACGCGATTACCGTCCGCCGGTGGCTTTGCCAGACCTGGCAATTAACCGGAATGTGCCGATAGGCCGCCGAGGTATTTTACTGCACCGCAACAAAAGTACCCCAACTGGTTTACCGGAAAATATTTAGCTATTTCAGTGCCTTGGCTTGGCTCCGGCAATCAGCTTGCTGCCGTGATGTTGCAGTCATGCTGCAACATAGACCGCAGCATGAGCGCGAGGCCCCAACGAAAAGGGCGCCCTCGCCTGCGCAAGGACGCCCATTTTCAGAGACCAAAACGGTCAGGTATTCATCGATTCGAAGAACTCCGCGTTGTTCTTGGTGTTGCGCAGTTTGTCGAGCAGGAAGTCGATCGCATCCATGGTGCCCATCGGATTAAGGATCCGGCGCAGCACGTACATTTTCTTCAGGAGCTGCGGATCGGTGATCAGCTCTTCCTTGCGGGTGCCCGAGCGCGAAATATCGATCGCCGGGAAGGTCCGCTTGTCCGAGACCTTGCGATCGAGAATCAGTTCGGAATTGCCGGTGCCCTTGAACTCTTCGAAAATGACTTCGTCCATGCGGCTGCCGGTATCGACCAGCGCGGTCGCGATGATGGTGAGCGAGCCGCCCTCCTCGATGTTGCGCGCGGCGCCGAAGAAGCGTTTTGGCCGCTGCAGTGCATTGGCGTCGACGCCGCCGGTCAGCACCTTGCCGGATGACGGCACCACGGTGTTGTAGGCACGCCCCAGCCGCGTAATCGAGTCCAAAAGGATCACGACGTCGCGACCGTGCTCGACCAGCCGCTTGGCCTTCTCGATGACCATCTCGGCGACCTGCACATGACGCACCGCGGGCTCGTCGAAGGTCGAGGAGACGACCTCGCCTTTCACCGAGCGCTGCATGTCCGTGACTTCCTCGGGACGTTCATCGATCAGCAGAACGATCAGGTAGCATTCCGGATGATTGGCGGTGATCGAGTGCGCGATGTTCTGCATCAGCACCGTCTTGCCGGTGCGCGGCGGCGCCACGATGAGGGCGCGCTGGCCCTTGCCGATCGGGGCGACGATGTCGATCACCCGCGCGGAAAGGTCCTTTCTGGTGGGGTCTTCGAGCTCCAGCCGAAACCGCTGATCGGGAAACAGCGGCGTCAGATTGTCGAAATTGACCTTGTGCTTGGACTTTTCCGGATCCTCGAAATTCAGCGTATTGACCTTCAGCAGCGCGAAATACCGTTCGCCCTCCTTCGGGCTGCGAATATGGCCCTCGATGGTGTCGCCGGTGCGCAATCCGAAGCGGCGAATCTGCGACGGCGAGACGTAGATGTCGTCAGGTCCAGGCAGATAATTGGCGTCCGGCGAGCGAAGGAATCCAAAGCCGTCGGAGAGAACCTCGACGACGCCCTCGCCGATGATGTCGGTTTCCTGGATCGCGAGTTGCTTGAGAATGGCGAACATCAGCTCCTGCTTGCGCATCGTGCTGGCGTTTTCGACCCCCTTTTCTTCCGCGAACGTGACGAGCTCGGCGGGCGTCTGGGCCTTGAGGTCTTGAAGTTTCATTTCCCGCATTGGGATGGTCCTGTGGAGTAACGTGGAAGGATTGCGAGGAGGCTTTGAGAAAATGCGGACGCGAGCAAAAGGAAGGTCCGCAGGTCTGAGCAAGGAGTGCGCCGGAGAGGCTTCAAACCTGATGCGGCGGCCGGTTCAATGGGAAACCGGAACACGACCACATCCGCCTGCGTGAGGTGGGATTTCAGCAATATAGAAAATCGGACGGACTTTCGCAAGCAGGCCCGCTGCCCGAGGCATTGAAGGCCATATTTCTCAAAACGGCTTCACGATCACGAGAATTACGATAGTTATCATCAGAACGGTTGGTACCTCGTTGATAATACGATAAAATTTCTGGCTTTTGAGATTCCGGTCGGCGGCAAAGTCCTTTACCCAGCGGACGAAAAAACCGTGGACGCCGGACATCGCCAGCACGAGCAGCAATTTTCCGTGGAACCAGCCTGCGGAAAACCAGCCACCGAACCAGGCGAGGTAGAGCCCGGCCAGCCAGGTCACGATCATCGCCGGGTTGATGATCGCCTTCAGCAACCGCCGTTCCATGATCTTGAACGTCTCGGATTGCCTGGATCCGGTCTCCGCCTCACAGTGGTAGACGAACAGCCGTGGCAGATAGAGCATCCCGGCCATCCACGCGATGACCGCGATCACGTGCAGGGCCTTGATCCATTCATACATCGTGACGTCTCGTTCAGCTTCGCAGATTTCGCCGCCACCCTGGAACGTCTCACGGATCCCGACGTTGCGGAGAGAGGCTTAGCACGGGGGAGGTCTTGTCTCGAAGGCAGACATATCCTCAACCCCAGCCTTTCTAAATAACTAAGTTTAGAATCTTAGGTTTGAGTCTAAGTAGCTGTGATTAGCGCCCGCGCAGGGCCACCCCCAACGTTGTCAGAACTTGTTCACATCCATCAACATCTCCCGGGCACATCGCGGTGACCTGGATATCATGATCCGTTTCAATTGCTTGGCTGACATGATGGACGGTTTATCAAGAGACAAGTCCACATAACCCCACTATCATTGCCCCGACCGTATGGAGTTATCCCGAAGGGGAGGCCTGTGCAGAAAAGGCCGGGTTATCCCGGACACCCCGGTTCGTCTTCGATTCTCTCGGATAAACTCCACAGCGATTCACAGGATACACAGGGGTCTCGGTGCCTACGACCGGCAACTATTTTCATCTTCATCTGGTGTCCGATTCGACGGGTGAGACCCTGATCACGGTGGCGCGCGCAGTGGCGGCGCAATATGCCAACGTGACGCCGGTCGAACATGTCTATCCGCTGGTGCGCAGCCAGAAGCAGCTCGACCGTGTGCTCGACGAAATCGAGGAAGCTCCGGGCATCGTGCTGTTCACCTTGCTGGAAAAGGATCTGGTCGCCCGGCTGGAAGCCAAGTGCAAGGAAATGAATATCCCGAGCCTGTCGATTATCGGCCCGGTTATGCAATTGTTTCAGGCCTATCTCGGCGCCGCCACCACGGGCCGCGTCGGCGCGCAGCACGTGCTGAACGCGGAATATTTCAAGCGGATCGATGCGCTGAACTACACGATGATGCATGATGACGGCCAGCACGTCGAAGGCCTGGAAGAGGCCGAGGTGATTCTGGTCGGGGTGTCGCGCACCTCGAAAACCCCGACCTCGATCTATCTCGCCAATCGAGGTATCCGCACCGCGAATGTCCCGCTGGTGCCGGGCATTCCAATTCCACATCAGCTGGAGACGCTGAAGAAGCCGCTGGTGGTCAGTCTTCACGCGACGCCCGAGCGTCTCATTCAGGTCCGCCAGAATCGGCTGCTGAGCATGGGCGATCGGGATAATGACACCTATATCGATAGGCAATCCGTCACCGACGAGGTCGCTTTCGCCCGGAAACTCAGCGCCAGATTCAATTGGGCCCAGCTCGACGTGACGCGGCGATCGATCGAGGAGACGGCTGCTGCGATATTGAAACTGTTCACCGACCGGCAACGGCAGCGGATTTCCGAGTGACGCTGTGGCGCGGCAAAGATCCCTTGATCCTGGCGTCGCAAAGCCGCGCGCGGCAGATGCTGCTGGCCAATGCCGGCATTGATTTCGAAGCCGTTCCAGCCGACATCGATGAGCGCGCCGTGCAGCAGGGCTCGGGCCTGTCAGCGCCTGGTGAAATAGCCAGTCTTCTTGCGCGCGAGAAAGCACTGGCTGTGTCGAGAGGCCGTTCCGGAAAATATGTTGTTGGTGCCGATCAGACCCTGGCGCTTGGGACCCGGCTGTTCAGCAAGCCCGCCGGTCGGGTCCAAGCGGGCGAGCAGTTGAGTGACCTTGCCGGCCGGATTCACGAACTGCACTCCGCCGTTGCGGTGGCGCGCGACGGCAAGATACTGTTCGAAGACACTTCTATCGCGCGCATGACCATGCGACAGCTCAGCGGAACGGAAATCCGCACCTATCTGGATGAAGCAGGAGAGGCCGTGACCGCGAGCGTCGGCGCCTACCAACTGGAAGGGCTGGGGGTGCATCTGTTCGAACGCATCGACGGCGATCATTTCACCATACTTGGACTGCCGCTGCTGCCTCTGCTTGCCTTTCTCCGCGGCGAGCGCCTGCTCCATGTCTGACAACGGGTGTTGAGAACAGCGAATGGCGAACGTTGAATGATTATTCTTGGGCTGACCGGCTCGATCGGAATGGGCAAATCCACCACCGCGAAATTGTTCGCGGAAGCGGGCGTTCCGGTCTATGACGCCGATGCGACCGTTCACCAATTATACGAAGGCGAGGCGGCGCCGGCGGTCGAAGCGGCATTTCCCGGCACCACGGTGGACGGTAAGGTCGATCGCCAGAAATTGTCGGCGCGCGTGGTGCATGATTCTGCGGCGATGAAACGGCTGGAGCAGATCGTCCATCCGATGCTGGGCGCCTCGCGGCAAAAATTCTTCGAGGAAGCCGAACGGGCCGGAGCACCGGTGACTGTGGTC
>NZ_JAUYQU010000033.1 GCF_030697065.1 Bradyrhizobium sp. | reverse complement strand
GGCCTGATCTCGGCCGTGATCGCGGGCGTGGTCAGCGTGCTGCTCGGCGACCGCTCGACGCGGATCTATGCGCCGCGCATCACCACGACATTCTTTCTCGGTCTGCTGCTGTTTTCGCTGTTGCAGCGCGACCCGGCGGCGACGACGGCCCCCAACGTCTCCGCTACGCTGCTGGTGTTCTTCGCCATCATCCTGCTCGGCGGGCTGTTTCAGGCCTTGTTCGGACTGCTGCGCCTGGGCACTCTGATCAAATTCGCGCCGCATCCCGTGATGGCGGGCTTCCAGAACATGGCCGCGGTGCTGCTGTTCCTGGTGCAACTCGGCAACGTGCTGGGCTTTGATCGCAACATTGCCTTTACCCGCGTGTTCGCGGCAATCGGCGAGGCCCGGCCATTGAGCCTGGTGGTCGCCGCGTTGACCTTCGCGGCGATGTGGAACGCGCGCCGGATCTCGACCAGGGTACCGCCGGTGCTGGTCGGCCTCGGCTGCGGCACCATCGCCTACCACGCCATCGCGCTTCTCGGCTTCGGCGACCTGCTGGGGCCGGTGATCGGCCCGCTGACGGCGACGGCTGCGATGCGCGCCGTGCTGGTGGATTTCTCCGGCTTGCCGATGGTTGCTCCTTTGGCGCAGTCGGCGTCGGTGATCCTGTCGGGTGCGCTGGCGCTGGCGGTCATCGCGTCGATCGACGCGCTGTTGTGCGCCAAGCTGAGCAGCCAGCCCGGCGAGCTTCGCGCCGGCGACGATCGCCTGCTGGTGCGTCTCGGCATTGCCAATGCGATTTCGGCCGGTTTTGGCGGCATCACCAGCGGCATCAATATCGGGCCCAGCCTCGCCAACCGCGCCTATGGCGCCCGCAGCTGGCTTTCGGTGATCGTCAACGCCCTCGCGGTGCTGGCGGCGGCGACGCTGCTGTTTCCGGTCCTCGCCTACATCCCGCGCGCGGTGCTGTCGGCGGTCATCATGGTGGTCGCGATCCAGCACATCGATCCCTGGACCAGGCAATTGGCGGCGCGCCTGATCAAACCAGGCACACCGCAGCGCGGCGCCATCGCGCTCGATCTCGGTGTTTCGCTGTTCGTCTCGCTGCTGTCGATCGCGGTCAACGTCGTGCTGGCGGTGTTCATCGGCATCGTGCTGGCGATCTTGCTGTTCGTGGTGCGCATGAGCCGCTCCAACATCAGGAGATCCTATCGCTGTGACACCGTGCGTTCACGGCGTTACCGCGATCCGGCGGAGTTGGAGGTGCTCCATGTCCAGGGCGCTTCGGTGCTGGTCATTGAACTGCAGGGCGCCCTGTTTTTCGGCACGGCCGAGCGGCTCGCCCAGATCGTCGACAGCGAGACCGCGCAGGGGACGACGGCCCTGTTGCTCGAACTGCGGCGCGTCACCGAAATCGATTCGACCGGCGCCCGCATCCTCGGCGATATCGACGCCGCGCTCGATGCGCGCGACGTCAGGCTGGCGCTTGTTTTATCCGGCCGCACCGAGACCGCCGCGCGGCTCGGCGATATCTTTCACGGTGATCGGCTGTTCCCCGACATCGACCGCGCCATCGAATGGGCGGAGGACGAACTGCTGCGGAATGCCGACATCGGGCAGTCCCTCGAATTGTCGCTCGACCGCATGCCGCTGCTTGGCGATTTCAGTGCCGACCAGATCGCCCGGCTGCGCGGCTGGCTGGAGCCGGTGGCGTGGCCGGCCGGCCATGTCATTTTCCGGCGTGGCGAACCCGGCTCGTCGCTCTATCTCGTCACACGCGGCCGCGCCAGCGTTCACCTCCGGCATGATGACGGCGACATCAGGCTCGTTACTTTCGCGGCTGGCGCGGTACTCGGCGAATTGGCCTTGCTCGACCGCGGTCCGCGCTCGGCCACCATCACGGTCGACGAGGATCTCACCGGCTTCGGCTTGAGCGAGGCATCTTTTGCCGTACTGTGCCGGGAGCAGCCGGATATCGCGATCAAGCTGCTGTCGGCCCTGGGGCGTGAATTGAGCGTGCGGATCCGACACGCCAACATGACGATCCTGCAGCTGGAAACGTGACGTCGCGCCTGGCTAGCGCAGCACCAGTCCTGTCGCGGCTTCCAGCTCGGCAATTGCCTGCGGCGCGTTGAGCACCTTGATCGTGGTCATGCCCATGTCGCGCGCCGGCTTCAGGTTGACGCCGAGGTCGTCGAGATAGACGCATCGCCTGGGGTCGACGCCGAGCGTTTCCACCATCATCCGATAGATGCGCGGATCCGGCTTGCGCAGGCCGATTTTGGCGGACTCGATGATGTGGTCGAACAGCGCCATTACCTCGGCAACGTAGAGCGAGCGGCCGCTGTGGCTGCCGATCGCGTTGGCGGGCAGGTTGTTGGTGATGCATCCGGTCTTGAAGCGCGCCTTCACCCGGGTCAGCGCCTCGACCATTTCGGGCCGCAGATCGCCTGACAGCAGCGGCAAGACTTCCCTGCCGCGAACCTCGGCGCCCAGCGCCAGCGATTCGGCGGCGAACAGCTGGTCGAAAGCCTCGATATCCACCTCGGCGCGCTCGAATTTCGCCCAGGCGTTTTCGAGATGATTGGCGGCGTTGGTGCGCCGGATGATGTCGGCCGGCAGCCCCCGCTCGGTCTCGAACCGTGCAAACGCCTCGAACGGCGAGGTCGTGAGCACGCCGCCAAAATCCCAGATTACTGCCTCGATCATAGTTTTTCTGCCGGTGCCAGCGCAATTTGGAGCACGGCTAACACGGCGTCCGGGCGGGCGCTAGCCCGATCGAAGCTTGGCGATGACCCGGGTACAGGCTATTTCTGCCTAATGAAAATCTTGCTCACGATAATCTCGAGTCTGTTTCTGGTCCTCGCCGCACCCGCCTATGCGATCGTCGGCGGCGGCGCGCCGTCGGCCGACGGTGTCGGCCGCTCCGTCGTCACCATCGTCGGATCGCGCGGCAACTTCTGTACCGGCGCGCTGATCGCGCCAAGAGTGGTGCTGACCGCGGCGCATTGCGTGCAGCCCGGGGCGACCTACAAGATCGTCGAATACGGCGCGGACCGCCAGCCGCTATTGCAGGACGTGAAGACCGTCGCGATCCACCCCCGCTTCAACATGCAGGCGATGACGGCACATCGCGCCACCGCCGATGTCGCGATGCTGCGGCTCGATGCCCCGCTCAAGGGCAAGACGGCATCGGCCGTCGGCGCGCCGCAGATTCCGATTGTCGTCGGCAGCCGCTTCACCATCGCCGGTATCGGCGTTACCATGCGAGGCGACGGCAGGAGCGGCGGCATCATTCGCGTCGCCGGCCTGATTGCGACCGGCAAGCCCGGCACGCTGCAGATCCGTCTCGTCGATCCAGTGGGTCGGGGGACGCGCGACGGGCTCGGCGCCTGCACCGGCGATTCCGGCGGCCCGGTGTTCGAGGACAGGCAGGGCGGCCCTGTCATCGTCGGCGTGGTCAGCTGGTCGACCGGCCCGAACGGCAGCGCCGGCTGCGGCGGCATGACCGGCGTGACGCCGCTGACGCTGTACCGCGACTGGATCCTGCAGACCGCGCGGCAATGGGGTTCAGCCTTGTGAGTTTGACGCAGCTCAAGGAAATCATCGCCTTGTTTGTTCGATGATTGACCGGTAGAAAATTTCAGGAAACGCTTCATCGGTTCAAACAAAGATTAAAACGCATGAATATCACCGCGCCCCTCCGCTCGATGTCCGCCGCACAGGCGGTCGAACATTTCGATGTCCTGATCGTCGGTGCCGGAATCTCCGGCGTCGGCAGCGCCTATCACCTGACCAAGCAACTGCCGGACACCAGCTTCGTCGTGCTGGAAGAGCAGGAGACTTTCGGCGGAACCTGGTGGACCCACAAATATCCCGGTATCCGCTCCGACAGCGACCTGCACACGTTCGGTTACAGCTTCAAGCCGTGGGTCGGCCCGCCGATCGCGACCGCCGCGGAAATTCGCGCCTATATGGGCGAGGTGATCGACGAGAACGATCTCGCCAGGCACATCCGCTACCGCCATCGCATCAACGCGGCGAGCTGGTCCAGCGAGACCAGGCAATGGACTATCGAAGCGGTCGATCAGGGCAGTGGTGAGGCGCGGACCTTTACTGCCAATTTTCTCTGGATGTGTCAGGGCTATTACCGCCATTCCGAGGGCTACACGCCGGAATGGAAGGGAATGGAAGATTACAAGGGCCGCATCGTTCATCCGCAGCGCTGGCCCGAAGACCTTGCGACCGAAGGCAAGCGCATCGTCGTGATCGGCTCGGGGGCGACCGCGGCAACGCTGATCCCGAACATCGCGAACCAATGCGAGCATGTCACCATGCTGCAGCGTTCGCCGACCTATTTCCGCACCGGCCGCAACGCCATCGAACTTGCAGAGGAACTGCGGCGGCTACAGGTCAAGGAAGAATGGATCCACGAGATCGTGCGGCGCAAGATCCTGTTCGAGCAGGATCTGTTCACCCGCCGCTCGTTCACCGAGCCGGAGAAGGTCAAGCAGGAACTGCTCGGCGGCATCCGCGCAGCACTTGGCCCCGGCAACGAGGAAATCGTCGAGAAGCACTTCACCCCGAGCTACCGGCCGTGGCGCCAGCGTATCGCCTTTGTGCCCGACGCCGACCTGTTCGAGGCGGTCAAGAGCGGCAAAGCGTCCGTCGTCACCGACGAGATCGACCGCTTCACCAGGGACGGCATTCTGCTGAAATCCGGCGAGACGCTGCAGGCCGATATCATCATCACCGCCACCGGGTTCAACCTCAATGTGCTCGGCGATATCGCCTTCGAGATCGACGGCAAGCCGCTCGATTTCGCCGACACCGTCACCTATCGCGGCATGATGTTCACCGGCATACCGAACATGGCCTGGGTGTTCGGCTATTTCCGCGCCAGCTGGACGTTGCGCACCGATCTGGTCGCCGACTTCGTTTGCCGCTTGCTCGGCCATATGAAGGCGAAGGGTGCGAGGAAGGTCGTGACCGCGCTGCGGCCGCAGGAAGGCAACATGCCGCTGCATGCCTGGATCGATCCGGAGAATTTCAATCCGGGATATCTGATGCGCGACATGCACCTCTTGCCCAAGCGCGGCGATACGCCGGAATGGCAGCACAGCCAGGACTACTGGGCCGAGAAGGACCAGTTTCCCGCGATCGATCTCGACGAAGCGACGTTTGTTTACGATTAGCGTCTCCTCCCCTCCTCCCACGCGCCCTTGCGCGTGGCGGGGAGGGGTCGGGGGTGGGGGGTCTATCGGCGTATTCGGCTGGCAGCGAACTGGTGCAATGTTCTGCTGACTAACTTTCGCGTTTCTCTGACCGCGAGATCTCTGAAGCACCCCCCACCCCCGACCCCACCCCACCACGCGCGTCGCGCGCGGGAGGAGGGGAGAAGACGATCTCCCCCTTCTGTTGTGGGCATCCTTTACGAGACGACCTCATCCGTCACCTTCTCGGCGCCAAATTCCTTCCGCAGGGTCGGCTTGTGAATTTTGCCGGTGGCGTTGCGCGGCAGCGCTTCGACGAACTGTATCAGCCGCGGGCGCTTGAAGCGGGCGAGATTCGCTTCGCAATGCGCGTGGATCTCCGCCTCGGTGAGGCTGTGGCCCGGCTTGAGCGCGACAATCGCCATGCCGGTTTCGCCCCACTGTTCGTTGGGAATGCCGATCACGGCGGCCTCGGCGATTGCAGCGAGCTGGTGCAGCACGTTCTCGACCTCGGCCGGATAGACGTTCTCGCCGCCGGAAATGTACATGTCCTTCCAGCGGTCGACGATATAGTAGAACCCTTCGTCGTCGATCCGCGCGGCGTCGCCGGTATGCAGCCAGCCGTCGGTGAATGATGATTTGTTGGCGTCCGGCCGGTTCCAGTAGCCCGGCGTGATGTTCGGCCCCTTCACCCACAATTCGCCGAGTTCGCCGACGCCGGCCTCCGATCCGTCGGGACGGACGATTCGCACTTCGGTGTGCAGCACCGGCTTGCCGGACGAGCCGGCCTTGCGCGCGGCGTCTTCCTTGTCGAGCGTCAGCACCGCGGGGCTGGTCTCGGTCATGCCGTAACCTTGCTGCAGCGCGACGCCGCGTGCTTCCCACACTTTCAGAAGCGGTACCGGCATCGGCGCGCCGCCGACGCCGCCAGTACCAAGGCGGCTGAAGTCGGCGCCGGCAAAGGAAGGATGCTGCGCCATGAACTGGTAGATCGAGGGCACGCCGAAGAACTGGTTGATGCCGCGGGCGGGATCGCTGATCAGTTGCAGCGCCAACCCCGGATCGAACGCCCGCATGATCAGCACGGTGCCGCCGGCATGCAGCACCGGATTGGTGTAGCAATTCAGCCCGCCGGTGTGGAACAGCGGCAGCACGGTGAGCAGCACCGTCGACGGCGAGATATAGGCCGGCCCGCCGAGATTGACGCAATTCCAGAACGTCATGCCGTGGGTGATGATCGCGCCTTTGGGCTGTCCCGTGGTGCCCGAGGTGTACATGATCGTGGAGATGTCATCGAGCGTGACGATCTCGGCGCGATCCAGCGGCGGTGCCGCCGCGATCGCGGCCTCGTAGGAACCGCCGGGTCCCAGCAGCAGCGAGGAGGTTACGCCGCACAGCCTGGCGACCGACAGCGCGGCCTCGGCCAGCTCCGCGTCGTGAATCATCAGGACCGGTGCGGCGTCGCCGACGATGTACTGCAACTCCGGCACGGTGAGGCGAATGTTCAGCGGCAGGAATACTGCGCCGATCCGCCCGCAGGCGAACTGAAGCTCCAGCGTATCCGTCGTGTTCAGCGCCAGCACGGCGACCCGGTCGCCGCGCCCGACCTGCAGCCGGTCGCGCAGATGCGCAGCCAGCCGCGAGATCCTGCTGTCGAATTGGGCGTAGGAAAACTGACGTCCGCTGCCGAGGTCGACCACCGCCGGCTTGTCCGGCGTCCGGCGGCCGAAATGGGCGATCCAGTCGTAATGGCGAACCGGCAAGGTTTCCTCCTCGGGGTATCGCGGTCATAGGCCGCGCGGTAATCTATTCTGTGTGCGTCGTTCAGTTGGCGAGCGTAGTGGCATTCTGTCTTGCGTCGAGTAGCTGATACCTTGCGTGCTGCCCTGATCCCGCGCCATACCAGCCACTCGACGCAAGTTAGGACAGCCGTTTCCGGCGCATCCTGCGCCGCAACAGGACCCACGGGAGCGAAGCGGATGGCGAGCCCATTCTACACCGCCGAACACGAAGCCTATCGCGACGTGGTGCGCCGCTTTGTCGAGAAGGAAATCGAGCCCTATGCCCATGAATGGGACGAGGCCGGCGGGTTTCCGCGCGAGCTTTACGAGAAGGCCGCCGCGATCGGGCTGTTGGGCCTCGGCTTTCCCGAGCAATATGGCGGCACAGAGGTCGACAATTTCATGTGGATCGTCGCGGTTCAGGAACTGGCGCGGGCCGGCGCCGGCGGCGTTTCCGCCAGCCTGAAGAGCAATTCGATCGGCGCGCCGCCGATCGCACGCGCCGGCACGGCCGAATTCAAGGCGCGGGTGCTGCCGGAAATTCTCTCAGGCAGGAAAATCTCGGCGCTGGCGATCACCGAGCCGAGCGGAGGTTCCGACGTGGCGAACCTGCGCACCTCGGCGCGACGCGACGGCGAGCATTATGTCGTCAACGGCGAGAAGACATTCATCACGTCGGGCATGCGCGCGGATTATATCACTACCGCGGTGCGGACCGGCGGACCCGGCCCCGGCGGCGTCAGCCTGCTGGTGATCGAGGGCGATACGCCGGGACTGTCCCGGACTTCCCTCAAGAAGATGGGCTGGTGGGCGTCGGACACCGCGACGCTGCATTTCGACGACTGCCGCGTTCCCGCCGGCAACCTGCTCGGCGAAGAGGGCGCGGGCTTCAAGATCATCATGCATAATTTCAACAGCGAGCGGCTGACCATGGCAGCCGGCTGTACCGCCGCGGCGCGGGTCTGCCTCGACGAGGCGACGGCCTACGCCAAGCAGCGCCACACGTTTGGAAAGCCGCTGGCGCAGCATCAGGTGATCCGGCACAAACTGGTCGACATGGCGCAGAAGGTGGCGGCGACGCAGGCGATGCTGGAAATGCTGGCGTGGCGGCTCGACCACGGCGAAAGCCCGGTCGCCGAAATCTGCATGCTGAAGAACCAGGCGACGCAGACCATGGCGTTCTGCGCCTCGGAGGCGGTGCAGATTTTCGGCGGCGCCGGCTTCATGCGCGGCATCAAGGTCGAGCGCATCTACCGCGAGGTCAAGGTCAACGCCATCGGCGGCGGCAGCGAGGAGATCATGACGGACCTGGCGAGCCGGCAGATGGGGCTGTGAATCTTCTCCCCACCCCCCACGCGCCCTTGCGCGTGGTGGGGAGGGGTCGGGGGTGGGGGGTCTATCAGCGCACACGATTGCCAGTGAATTTGCGGGAGCACCCCCCACCCCTGACCCCTCCCCACCGCTTCGCGGGGGGAGGGGAGAAGATGGCGCCGTCATTCCGGGGCGCGCGTCAGCGCGAACACGGAATCTGGAGCTGGGACGATCGAGATTCCGGGTTCGCTCGCTGAGCGAGCGCCCCGGAATGACACTGGATGGACTGGAAACATGCTCTTCACCGCCGACCACGAAGATGCCCGCAGCACGTTGCAGTAGTTCATCGCGACCGAGAT
>NZ_JAUYQU010000028.1 GCF_030697065.1 Bradyrhizobium sp. | reverse complement strand
AAACCTCATCCTGAGGAGGCCACGAAGTGGCCGTCTCGAAGGATGGGCTGCAATACCGATCTATGATTCCGGGTACTATGTCAGGCAGCATTTCTTGAATTTTTTGCCGCTGCCGCAGGGACAGGGATCGTTGCGCCCGATTTTTCGCAGGGGATCGCGGACGGGCATCCCGAGAGAATCCCGCGCCCATTCGGGCGTTTCCTCAGTCTGCATTTGCGGCATGAAAGCGTCCCACTTGGACATCTCCGCGACGGTCTCTCCGAACAGACTAAGATCGCCGTCAGCATAAAGCGGCTCGGCGTCCGGATGGGCGAGCGAGTATTGCAGATCCTCTTCGAAATTCTTGAATGTAAGCCATTCCGGATCGATCGACTTGCGCTGAAAAGCCTGCTGCACAAGAGGCTTCAGTTCGGTCAGTCCGAGCCACGCCACCGCGTCGGCCCAGGCGCGCCAGACATAGCAATCCTGCCGCGGCTCGAGCTGCGAAAAGCAATCGCGCAGGAAGGCCGCTGTCGCGTCGCGCGGCAGCTCGCCACGCCGCGTCAGCATGGCGACCGTCTGCAGCATCTTGGCGCGGACATACTCACCGGCTTCAGGATCGCGAATGATCTGATAGAGCGGCTCGGGATCGCCGTCGAAAACGGCCGCCATCACCCGATGGCTGGTCTCGGTAATGCAATCGCCCAGGATCGTATTGAGGACGTCGGGCGGCAGACGCAGGAAGACCGCCAGCGGCCAGTAAGCCTTCTTTTCGCGCCACTCGCCGAACAGATGAAACATGAAGAACAGCGCGTTGGGGTCGACCGGGCCGCGCAACTCGAGAAAATCATCGAGCGTGCGCAGGAAAACGGGAATCATGGTGGCGCGATCGGCCTGGGCGGCGCGGATCGCCTCGACCGGCAAACGCCCTTGAACGCCCAATTCCTCGATCACCTGGACGGGATCCATCACCATCTCCCTGATCGAGAATCCGATCGGTCGCTGTGCTGTAACCGTGTCGAGCCCTACAGCTGCTGCACGTCCACCACGCCCGATACCGCCTTGATGGCGCCGGCGATCTGCGGCGAGACCCTGAAGCGGCCCGGCAGCTTCATTTCCACTTCGGTTTCGAGGTCGAGCATCATCACCAGCGAGACGTCGCCGTCGCCGCCACCGGGCGCCACCGCAACCGGTTTGACCTGGGCGCCGCGGGCGGGGCCGCCCTGCCCCGCCTCGGGCATCGACAATCGCTTGGCGATGGATTCGAGCGGCTTCGTGTCGCGCACGAAAATGCGCAGGCCTTTCTGGGTTTTCGCCGCGGCGGCGTCCAGCGGCTCGGCATGCAGCACCCGGGCCCGGACGTCCTCGCCCTGCAATTCGGCGCCGAGTTGCAGCAGCACCGCCGCGCCCGGCTCCAGCACGTCGCGGTATTGCGCGAGCCCCTCGGAAAACAGCACCGCTTCGAAATGGCCGGTCGGATCGGACAGGCCCATGATGCCCATCTTGTTGCCGGTCTTGGTGCGCCGCTCCATCCGCGACACCACCGTGGCCGCAACCTTGCCCGCGGTGGCGCCGGTTTTGACCGCGCGCGAAAATTCCGCCCAGGTCTGCACCCGCAGCCGCTTCAGCACGGTGGCGTAGTCGTCGAGCGGATGGCCCGACAGGAAGAATCCGATGGCGTCGTATTCGCGCCGCAGCCGCTCGGCCGGCAGCCAGGGCTCGATCTGCGGCAGCATGATGGTCGGCGCGTCGGCGGCGCCGCCGAACATGTCGTTCTGCCCCATGGTCGCAGCCTCGTGGCTGCGCTGGCACGCCGACAGAATGGCCTCGGCGCCGGCGAACACCCGGGCGCGGTTGGAATCGAGGCCATCGAAGGCGCCGGCCGCCGCGAGACTCTCGATCACGCGCTTGTTGATCGCGCGCGGATTCACCCGAACTGCGAAATCCGCCAGCGAGGTGAACAGGCCGTCCTTGCGCGCCTCTACGATGAGTTCGACCGCCTGGCCGCCGACGCCCTTGAGGCCCGCCAGCGCGTAATAGATGGTGTTGTCGCTGACTTCGAAGGTGGCGCCGGAGCGGTTGACGCTGGGCGCCTCGACCTTGATGCCGAGCCGCTGCGCCTCGGCGCGGAATTCCGAGAGCTTGTCGGTATTGCTGAGGTCGAGCGTCATCGACGCCGCCAGGAATTCGACCGGGTAGTGCGCCTTCATGTAGGCGGTGTGATACGACACCAGCGCATAGGCCGCCGCGTGGCTCTTGTTGAAGCCGTAATCGGCGAATTTTGCCAGTAGTTCGAAGATGGTGTCGGCCTGCGCCTTCGGCACGTCGTTCTTCATGGCGCCGGCCACGAAGATGGCGCGCTGCTTTTCCATCTCCGAGCGGATCTTCTTGCCCATGGCGCGGCGCAGCAGGTCGGCGTCCCCCAGCGAATAGCCGGCCATCACCTGGGCGATCTGCATCACCTGTTCCTGGTAGATGATGACGCCGTAGGTCTCCTTCAGGATCGGCTCCAGCATCGGATGCAGGTATTCCGACTCCTCGTCGCCATGCTTGCGGGCGCAGTAGGTCGGGATATTGGCCATCGGGCCCGGGCGATACAGCGCCACCAGCGCGATGATGTCCTCGAAGCGGTCCGGCCGCATGTCGACCAGCGCCCGCCGCATGCCCTGGCTTTCCACCTGGAACACGCCGACCACATCGCCGCGCGCCAGCATGGCGTAGCTCGGCGCATCGTCGAGCGCCAAGGTCGTGAGATCGATCTCGATATTGCGCTGCTTCAGGAGTTTTACCGCGACGTCGAGCACGGTCAGCGTCTTCAGGCCGAGGAAGTCGAATTTGACGAGGCCTGCCGGCTCGACCCATTTCATGTTGAACTGGGTCACCGGCATGTCGGATTTCGGATCGCGGTAGAGCGGCACCAACTCGCTCAGCGGCCGGTCCGAGATCACGATGCCGGCGGCATGGGTCGAGGCGTGCCGGGTCAGGCCCTCGAGGCGCTGCGCGATATCGAAGGCGCGCGCCACCACCGGGTCCTCGTCGCGAAACGCCTGCAGTTTCGGTTCGCTCTCGATCGCCGCCGCCAGCGTCACCGGGGCTGCGGGATTTTGCGGCACCAGCTTGGTCAGCTTGTCGACCTGGCCATAGGGCATCTGCAGCACGCGGCCGACGTCGCGCAGCACGCCGCGCGCCTGCAATGTGCCGAAGGTGATGATCTGGGCGACCTGGTCGCGGCCATAGCGCGCCTGCACATAGTCGATCACCTCGCCGCGCCGGTCCTGGTAGAAGTCGATGTCGAAATCGGGCATCGACACGCGCTCCGGATTGAGGAAGCGCTCGAACAGCAGGCCGAACCGGATCGGATCGAGATCGGTGATGGTCAGGGCATAGGCGACCAGCGAGCCCGCGCCGGAGCCGCGGCCCGGTCCGACCGGAATGCCCTGGCCCTTTGCCCATTTGATGAAGTCGGCGACGATCAGGAAGTAGCCCGGATATTCCATGCGGGTAATGACGTCGACCTCGAAGGCCAGCCGCGCGCGATAGGTCTCCTCGGTCTCGCCTTGCGCCAGGCCGTGGACCCGGAGCCGGTTGGCCAGCCCCTCCTCGGCCTGCCGGCGCAATTCGGTGGCTTCGTCGCTGACGGAGTCGGCGGTGTTGGCGGCGGCGCCGACCGTGAAGCGCGGCAGGATCGGCTTGCGCGTCATCGGGCGGAACGCGCAGCGCTCGGCGATCTCGACCGTGGAGGCCAGCGCCTCCGGAATGTCGGCGAACAGCACCGCCATTTCGGCGCGGGTCTTGAAGCGGTGATCCGGGGTCAGTTGCTCGCGGTCGGTTTCGGCGATCAGGCGTCCGCCGGCGATGCAGAGCAGCGCGTCATGGGCTTCGTAATCGTCCGCGGTGGCAAAATGCGGCTCGTTGGTCGCCACCAGCGGCAGGCCCTTGGCGTAGGCCAGATCGATCAGGCCGGCTTCGGCGCGGCGCTCCTTCTCGACGCCGTGGCGCTGCAGCTCGATATAGAGCCGGTCGCCGAACAGGCTCGCCAGCCGGTCGCAACGAAGCGCGGCCAGCGCCGCATGATCGGCATGGAGCGCCAGTGAGATCGGCCCTTCCGGACCCCCGGTCAGCGCGATCAGGTCCTCGGCGTCGTCCTGCAGCCATTCGAACTTGATGTGCGGCGCCTGATGGATCGGCGTCTCCAGGAACGCCCGCGAATTCAGCCGCATCAGGCTGCGGTAGCCGCGCTCGCGCGCCGCCAGCAGCACGATCCGCGAAGGAGCCGCGGCCATCGCGTTGCGCGCATTGGGATCCTGATCGCCGAAATCGACCGCTAGCTCGCAGCCGATGATCGGCTGGATGCCGTAACCGGCCATCTTGTCGGAGAATTCCAGCGCCCCGAACATGTTGTCGGTATCGGTCAGCGCCAGCGCCGGCTGGCGGTCGGCCTTGGCCAGTTCACCGAGCTTCTGGATCTTG
>NZ_JAUYQU010000016.1 GCF_030697065.1 Bradyrhizobium sp. | reverse complement strand
GCTGGAGCTGGGATGCGCCGTTCGTCCATACCGCGAAGAAATACGCGGAGACCAGGGATGCCAGCTTGATCTGGGAAGGCCACAAGGCCGGGCGACATATCGGCTACTGCCATATCGAGAAGCTGCACAACCTTGAGCAATTGCCGTCGACCGGGTTCGCAGTGTCGTGTTTCCCGGTCAAGATTGAACGTGCCTCGGCGGGCTGGACCCGGGCGGTCGCCATCATCGAGGGGTAATGCGGCAGCGCGTCGCCAATCGGCGAGTCGCAGGCTTCAGGTGCAATGCCGCGCTCAATGAGCTGGATTCGCCACCACGACAACGGCGCGCTAATCGCCGTTGTCGGCAGATCCCGCTTCGGCCAGCGCCTGCAGCGGCTCGGCGTTCAGCAGGACGATGGCCCCGTGTTCGAGGCGCACCCATTTGCGGTCCGCCCAGACCCGCAACTGCTTGTTGATGCTTTCCCGGGTCATACCGACCATTTCGCTGATTTCCTGCTGGGTCACGGCGATAGTCCGGCCGCCAGGCGCAAGCTTGTGTTTTTCGGTCAGACGAAGAAGCGCGCTGGCCAGCCGGCCAGGCAGGTTCTGCAGGATGATCTGCTCGACCTGTTCGCTGGTCCGGCGCAGGCGCGTGCATAACAGCTCGATGAACTTCATGGCCAGCGCTGGCTGCATCCTCAGAAACGGAATGAATTCGCGGCGGTCGATGATGAAAAGCTCGCAACTGGTATTTGCCGTGGCGTCGGCGGACCTGACCTGTCCGTCGAGCACCGTCATTTCACCGAAAATTTCACCGGCGCCGATCAAATTCAAGATCGCGCTACGGCCATCGACGGAGGAACTGCTGATCTTCACGGTGCCGCTGATCACCGCAAACATGCTGGTGCCGGCATCGCCCTTGGAAAAGATCGTGGCGCCCCGCTTCAGCGTGGAGTGTTTTGCATAGCGGCAGAGCTGGTCGAACGCGTCGGGTTCAAGATCGCAGAAAATCGGATGCTTGCGCAGCACGGATAATTTGCTGCTCGGAACCTCACCAGCTTCACCCGTCTTGTCCTGAGGCACGCCGGTCACGACCATCTGATACTTTGCCTATCAACGGCGGGTCGCTTTGAACGCAAGGCTTTGATGAGAACAGTCCACCGCGCCGCAATTTATACTCCGGCGCACAGCGCACGGCAACACAGCCCGCGATTATACCGTGGCCTTTCAAATAGTTACTCGCCAAAGATGCGCAGATTAAGCAAACAATTTTAAATAGGCGCACCGGCAGATTGCAGGCGGAGGATCAATTTCTGGGCCTCCGTCAAATCCATGCCCACCTTGACATCATTTCAGCTCAGGATTTGGACAAAGCATGTGAAGGCCGATGTAGATGTTGCCATTGTGGGCAAAGACCTTGACGATCAGGTCGTGGGTCGCGTCAACATTGTCGCCCACCTTCAACAACATCGGCATCGGGGATGCGGATTTGAGATTGGCCGAAACGATTTCGGTGAGGCGGCGGCGCACCGGTTCCGATATCTTGCCGGAATCCTTCTCCCAGTCCTTGAAGTCCTCCGGC